>JABHYO010000177.1 GCA_018656865.1 Gammaproteobacteria bacterium
CCCGCCGTGGTGCTGGCGGGTAATATCGGCACGCCCTGTCTCGATGTGATCGATGAAACGGTCGAATTGTATGTATTGGAAGTTTCCAGCTACCAACTGGAGCTGGCACAGAATTTAAGATCGAAGGTCGCGGTTGTTCTGAATCTCTCTCCCGATCATCTGGACCGGTATCCCGATGAGAATGGATACTATGAGACCAAGCTTTCGCTCTACTCACACTGTGATTCTGCAGTGATCAATCGTGAATTGAATCCGAGAGTACCCGGTCGTATTCGTGTTGCTACTTTTGGTGCAGACACGGCCCGCGGTGTGGGTCAATTCGGACTCGCCGAAAGCGATCGGGGCCTGATCCTGACGCACGATCATGAAGCGCTGGTTGAAGCGGGCGATTTGAACATTGGAGGTACACACAACCTGCTAAATGTCCTGGCCGCGCTGGCTATTGGCTGGTTGCTGGATCTCGATTTGCAGAAAATGATCGAGACTACAAAACAGTTTAAGGGGCTTGCTCACCGAAGTGAGTTCGTCGCTGAGGTAAAGGGGGTTAGATACGTTAATGACTCCAAGGCCACCAACCCCGGTGCTCTGGTCGCTGCTGTAACGGGTGAGACCAGATCAAGAAACATTCATTTGATCGCCGGCGGTGTCAGCAAGGATGTGGATTTCAACGGCATTGAGGCGTCAATTGAGCCGTTTGTGAAATCGATAACACTGATTGGTGAGGCTGGCGATGACATGGAGAAAGCGCTTGGCCACCTTCAGACCCGGCGCTGCGGAAGCCTTGCCGAGGCAGTAGACTGCGCGGCAGCCGAGGCAGTTCCTGGTGATATTGTTTTGCTGTCACCTGGCTGCGCCAGCTTCGATCAATTCCGAAACTACATAGATAGGGGTGATACCTTCAGAGCCTGTGTCGGGGAACTTGCCTCATGAGTATGGCGAGAAAGCCCACGGCGGTGGCCGAGGTCCATGAAGATGGGTTTCCAGTAGATTCCATGGTAGCTGCGATAACCATCTTTTTACTGCTTTATGGTCTGGTGATGGTGGGTTCGGCGTCGCTGGAAATCGGCGCCAAGACCTATGGTGATGCCTTTCACCTGGTCTATCGACACGCGACGTATCTGCTAATCAGTGCCGTCGCTGCTGTTGCAGCCATTAGCGTACCCATTGCACTCTGGCAGAAGTACGATGCGGCGTTGCTCTTTGTTTCATTCGGCCTGCTGATTCTTGTGTTGATACCAGGTGTCGGTAAGGAAGTGAATGGCGCTACCCGCTGGATAGCATTTGGCCCCTTTTCTCTGCAGGGTTCCGAGTTCGTCAAACTTTTTGTCATGATATATATGGCGGGATATCTCGTCAGGCGCAAAGACGAGATCGAAACTTCACTGTCTGGCTTCGTCAAGCCTCTGCTGGTCCTGACGGCGATTGTTTTGTTATTGCTGGGGCAGCCGGATTTCGGTGCAGCCATCGTCATTATCAGTGCGGCTATCGGTATGATTTTTCTTGCCGGTGTTCCCTTTCGGTTTTTCATGCCCATTGTAGCTTTGTGTATTTCTGCCGTTGCTCTGATCGCCACGTTACAACCATATCGACTTGCTCGTCTGACAGCCTTTGCTGATCCCTGGGAACACCAGTTTGACAGTGGTTATCAGTTGACCCAGGCGCTGATCGCCTTCGGTCGAGGTGAATGGATAGGGCTTGGGCTTGGCAACAGTATCCAAAAGTTGTTCTTCCTGCCTGAGGCACATACAGATTTTCTGTTCTCGATTATTGCAGAGGAACTCGGTGTGATCGGCGCAGGTCTGGTCATCCTGTTGTTTGCCTGGCTGGTAGTAAGGGGGCTTGCTATCGGTAACGAGGCCAGAAGCAAGGAGATGAATTTTCATGCCTACCTCGCCTATGGCATTGCTCTTGTTATTGGAATACAGGCAAGCATCAACCTTGGTGTCAATCTCGGCATACTGCCAACCAAAGGCCTGACGCTGCCGTTCATGAGTTATGGCGGCAACAGTCTGATTATCAGCAGCATGATGATAGCGATTCTTTTAAGGATCGGTTTTGAAACCCGGCTTACACAGGTCGACAAACGGGGGAAGCGTGGCCATGGCTAACCCTGCCTTCATGCTCGAAGTGCCAGAGATGCGCCGGATAAAACGCATTCACTTTGTCGGTATCGGTGGTGCCGGTATGTGCGGCATTGCAGAAGTGCTGCTGAACCAGGGCTATTCGATATCCGGCTCCGATATGCAATCGTCGGCAGTCACCGCTCGTCTGGTGGAGCTGGGTGCCGATGTCTACATCGGTCACGAACGCAAGCATATCGAGGGCGCAGATGTCATCGTCACGTCATCGGCCATCCCATCAGATAATCCTGAACTTGCTGCCGCGCACCAGGCGCGATTACCGGTTGTACGTCGGGCAGAGATGCTGGCTGAGCTCATGCGTTATCGACATGGCATTGCTGTTGCGGGTACTCATGGCAAAACCACGACAACCAGTCTGATTGCTTCGATATTCAGGGAAGCATCGCTCGATCCCACTTTCATTATCGGCGGTCTGCTCAACAGTGCCGCAAGTAACGCCATGCTAGGTGCTTCAAGGTACCTGATTGCCGAGGCTGACGAGAGCGATGCCTCGTTCCTGCACCTTCAGCCTATGGTGACCGTACTGACAAATGTCGATAAGGATCATCTTGCCAATTACGACGGAAGTTTCGAGAAGCTCAAATCTGCTTTCGTCGAGTTTGTGCACAATCTTCCTTTCTACGGGCTGCTGGTTGCCTGTATTGATGACCCGGTTGTGAAGTCGCTCCTTCCGAGAATTCAGCGCCCTGTGTTGACGTATGGGTTCGACCAGGATGCAGATTTCCAGGCTTTTGATGAGCACCAGGAGCAGCTGATCTCAAAGTTTATTGTTCGCCGCAAACAGCACGGCAAGGATCTGAAGATCAGACTTAATATGCCCGGTAGACATAATGTTCTAAATGCACTCGCAGCCGTCGCTATCGCCTCTGACGAAGGAGTGGCTGACGAGGATATCGTGTCGGGTCTCGATGAGTTTGGCGGTGTTTCCCGGCGCTTTCAGGTACATGGCCGGTTCCGTCAGGGGGATGGGGAGTTTCTGCTGGTGGACGACTATGGCCATCACCCGAGCGAGGTGAAGGCGATTATCGAGGCGGTTCGAAAAGGCTGGCCATCTTCAAGGCTTGTGATGGTTTACCAGCCTCACCGTTACACGAGGACGCTTGAGCTGTTCGACCAGTTCGTCGATGCACTGGCGCAGGTAGACCGCCTGTTGTTGCTTGATACCTATGCGGCGGGCGAAGAACCAATTGCCGGAGCTGGTGGTGCCGATCTTTATAAACAGCTGGGGCTCAAGACCGACCTCGACGTCACGTTTCTTGAATCCATAGATGAGGTGCCCGGAACTCTGGAAGAGATGGTGCAGCCAGGTGATCTGGTGGTTACCCAGGGTGCGGGTGAAACAGCCACGCTGGCGCGAATGCTTACAGATCGCTGGCTCGATCGGAGGGTGGTCGTTTGAAACTTTCGATGCTCCGTTCCGGTTTTGTTGCAGCGGTAATCGTTATTTCAGGTGTGCTGGTGTTCGCCAAGTTTTCGATCGATCTCTCAGCTGTGGAGAAGGTCGCAATTGTCGGGGAACTCAGTGAAGAGCAGTTGGTTGATATCAGACAACAACTTGCCAGCCTGGAAGAATCGGAACGCGGATCTGATTTGATCAGATCGAAGCTAATTGAACTGCCCTGGGTTGATTATGTCGGCATTCGCCGGGAGTGGCCGTTGGGGATGTCCATAGAAGTTCGTCCGCAAAGAGTGATGGCCTATTGGAATGACAACGGCTTCATTAATCATGAAGGTCGCGTACTCGTCACCGATCGACTTCAGGGTGGCGATCTGCCTTTCCTTTACGGCGCGGTGGGGACTGAACTGGATGTGATGAGCCGCTATCAGCAACTGGGAAGCATGCTCAAAAGCCATGGCCACGATATCAGAGTGCTGCGTCGCAGTGATCGTGGTTCCTGGACGATCGAAACTCGAAAAGGTATCGAGGTTCTCCTGGGTAAAGAGGATCTCAGAGCCAGGCTGGACCGGTTTCTTGAAGTTTCGGGAGCGTTACGTCGCCAGGGCGATGGCAGGGAAATCGGGCGGATGGACGCACGTTACATCAATGGCGTTGCGGTGCGTTTCGTCGATGACAAAGAATTAAACCTTGGGAGTCCGCTTGTCACGGACTCCCGGAATGATATTAACAAAAGTGTAGGGGTACGGAGCTTATGACTAGTCCAATCGGAGGGCGAATGATCGTCGGTCTCGATATCGGCACATCGAAGGTAGTGGCGATTGTTGCGGAAATCGGCATTGACGGCGAAGTCGAGATTGTGGGTATCGGTTCACATCCGTCTCGGGGCCTGAAAAAGGGCGTTGTCGTTAATATTGAATCCACGGTGCAGTCGATCCAGCGGGCGGTTGAAGAGGCAGAGCTGATGGCTGGCTGCCAGATTCATTCGGTCTACGCCGGTATCGCGGGCAACCACATACGAAGCCTGAACTCCCATGGCATCGTTGCGATTCGGGACAAGGAAGTGTTTCAGCCGGACATCGAAAGAGTGATTGATGCTGCCCAGGCAGTGGCCATTCCTGCAGATCAGAAGATCCTACACATTCTGCCGCAGGAATATGTTGTCGATACTCAGGAAGGCGTCAAGGAACCACTTGGCATGTCCGGCGTCAGATTGGAAGCGAAGGTGCACCTGGTCACGTGTGCAGTCAATGCGGCGCAGAATATTGAGAAATGTATCAGGCGCTGCGGTCTGCATGTCGAAGAGGTCATCCTTGAACAGCTGGCATCCGGTTATGCGGTACTGACAGAAGACGAAAAAGATCTGGGTGTATGTCTAGTCGACATTGGTGGTGGAACAACGGATATCGCCGTATTTACCGATGGGGCGATTCGACATACGGCAGTTATCCCGATCGCTGGTGATCAGGTCACTAACGATCTCGCGATGGCGCTGCGAACACCGACTCCCCACGCAGAAGAAATCAAGATCAAATATGCCTGTGCGTTGGCAAGCCTTGCCGGTGAAAACGAGACCATCAAGGTGCCCAGCGTCGGCGATCGTTCCGACAGGGATCTTTCCAGGCAGGCGCTGGCAGAAGTGGTGGAGCCGAGATACGACGAGCTGTTTACACTGGTTCAGGCCGAGCTCCGGCGCAGTGGTTTCGAAGACCTGATAGCAGCCGGTGTCGTGCTAACAGGTGGGACATCGAAAATGGAAGGTGCTGTCGATCTTGCAGAAGAGATATTCCATATGCCTGTCAGCCTGGGTAAGCCCAAGGACATCTCCGGGCTTGCTGACATTGTTCGTAATCCAATTTATTCGACTGCTGTCGGATTGCTTCAGTACGGAGCCAAGCAGCAGACAGAGAATATCGTCCTCCCGGCAGCGGCCGGGATGGATTCAATGGTGGGGCGAGTGAAGTCCTGGTTCATGGGTAATTACTAAATAGAAAATAACAATGTTAAACCTTAAGGAGGTTAACTATGTTTGAAATCGTGGATAGTGCGCCAGAAAACGCAATCATCAAAGTGGTTGGCGTTGGCGGCGGCGGTGGCAATGCCGTTGAGCACATGGTTCGCCAGGACATCGAAGGCGTAGAATTTGTCTGCGCCAATACCGATGCGCAGGCACTGAAGAACCTGAATGCGAAAACGCTGCTGCAACTGGGGTCAGGTGTAACCCGAGGCCTAGGCGCCGGTGCCAATCCTGCCATGGGCAAGGATGCAGCACTGGAAGACAGGGATAGGATTGCCGAAGGCCTGTCCGGTGCCGATATGGTGTTTATCACCGCCGGTATGGGTGGTGGTACCGGTACCGGTGCGGCGCCCATTGTTGCGGAGATAGCCAAAGAACTTGATGTCCTTACAGTCGCGGTCGTAACCAAGCCTTTCATGTTTGAAGGTCGAAAGCGCATGAAGATCGCTGAGGAAGGCATTATCGAATTGTCCAAACATGTGGATTCACTGATAACGATTCCTAATGAGAAGCTGCTGACAATCCTGGGAGAGGACACGCCCCTGCTGGAGGCATTTGCCAGTGTGGACGATGTGCTTTCCGGTGCGGTTCAGGGCATTGCCGATCTCATTATTCGACCAGGGATGATCAACGTCGACTTTGCAGACGTGAGAACGGTCATGTCTGAAATGGGCATGGCGATGATGGGTAGTGGTTACTCATCCGGTAAGGATCGGGCAAGAACCGCTGCTGAAGCGGCTATTAGCAGCCCATTGCTTGAGGATGTCGATTTCACTGGCGCCCGGGGTGTACTTGTAAACATTGCGGCGGGTCGTGATATCTCGCTCGGCGAATTTTCCGAGGTGGGTGCGACCGTTGAGGAATTTGCTTCCGAGAATGCAACAGTGGTTGTGGGAACGGTTATCGATGAAAGCATGGGAGAAGAACTCAGGGTGACAGTGGTTGCCACGGGTCTCGGTGCTCAAGCGCAAATGGACCGGACGCCACGAATCGCCGATGACATTAAGCGCAAGGTTGCCGGAGATGGTGTTCCAGACTACTCAGATTTTGATCGACCGACGGTGATTCGCAACGCAGTCGTCAACGGTACGGATGAAGTGGATCTCCAGGCTGACAAGGACCTCGAATATCTCGATATTCCTGCGTTTTTGCGACGTCAGGCGGATTGATGAGATCGCCATTGATGGTCTAAGAGTATGTGAACGCTAACTAACCTGTAAAATTGCAATTTTGTGGCAATTTTCGTGTTTTTTTGCAGAATTACTGCAACTTAATGACCAAATGGCAGTCATACATCCGAGTTTCGAATAAAGATGCCGTAAATAAGTTAAAGAATTAGAGCTTAAAGCGGGGTTTTGGTAATATTCGCGCCGCATTTGGGGACAATAATAAGAATGATCAGGCAAAAATCGCTGAAGAACGTCATTCGTGCGACGGGTGTGGGTTTGCACACGGGTGAAAAGATCTATCTGACACTGAGGC
>JABHYO010000080.1 GCA_018656865.1 Gammaproteobacteria bacterium
CCACCAGAGCCACAGCAATCCGAGCCTCAGCAACCTGTGGAACTCCCCCCAAGCCCCGGCCTCGGCGAACCGATGGATGTGGGCTATGCAGTGCTGTTTCTTGCGTCCGATGAATCCAAGTTCATCAATGGCGCCGAGATTCGCGTGGACAACGGCAGTGTCATCAACCCGGCGCCTTTGTAAGTACGTCAGTAATGGGATGATCGAAGGTGGTTGAAGTCGGATGCCAGGTAAATAAATAGCATCAGCTCACGATACCTTTTTCCATCAGCGCCTGGATACGGTCAACGGACACGGAGAATTCTTCAAGCACTTCGCGTGTGTGTTCTCCGTGATCCGGGCTTGGCCGTGATGGCGGAAGTGGTTTCCCGCCGAATCGAGCGGGCGACCTGATGATACGCATCTGTCCCATTAGCGGATGGTCGATGACTTCAACCGTGTCATTTGCGACTAGCTGCTCCTGAGACAGGACTTCATCCTTATCGAGGCAGCGCGCGCAAGGCACATCTGCCTCCTTTAGCATCTGCATGACTTCGTCGGTTGTGTATTGAAGATAGGCTTCGCCTACCAGCGATTTGAAGTCATCAAGGTTCGCAACCATCTTTTCAAAGCTGTCAAAGCGTTCATCCGCGAGCAGATGCTCCATACCGACGGCGATAAGCGAACGCATCTGCATATCCTGATTGCCAGCAGAAATAGTGACGGCGCCATCCTTGGTCAGAGTCAGCTCGTACAGCAGGTCTATGAGCAGTGGCCCATTAACGACATCCTCATCCAGCAAAGTGTGGTTCTGAAATCCATCAGGGAAAATAAAAAACAAGCCGGCATCGAGCATGGAGAGATCAATGTGCTGACCTTCTCCTGTTTTCTCCCGGTAGTAGAGCGCAGAGGTCACTGCCTGACAGGCTGTATAGGCTGTGATCTTGTCGCAGATCAATGTGCGAAAAAATGCTGGCTCATCACCAACAGCCTGGGTCGCAGTCAGCCCCGCATGAGCCTGAATGATCGGGTCATACGCGGGTGCATTACCCAACGGACCACTCTTACCAAAACCCGAAATGGCGGTGTAAATCAGGTGGGGATTAATTTGTCGAAGTGCATCGCTACCCAGGTTCAGCTTATCCATTACGCCCGGACGAAAATTGTGAATAAATACATCGACCTCGGGAACCATGTCACGAATGATTGCCTGCCCGGCTTCATCCTTGATATTGACTCGAATGCCCCGTTTGCCGCGGTTACAGTTCGCAAAAAGCGAAGAAATTCCTGCCTTACTCGAACCGATATAGCGCATCGGGTCGCCCACATCCAGCGGTTCAACCTTGATCACCCGAGCGCCCTGCTCAGCCATCATCATTGCCGCAAACGATGCAGTGATCATGGTTGAAAACTCCATCACAGTGACACCTTCAAGTGGCTTCATCTGTACTCCCTCTCAATCATTATTAATATAGTACTTTATAAGGCTCGACATCTTTCGGCCAGAGAAGTGGACTGTGTATTCAACACAGGAAATAATCTGGCCGATAGTATTTGACGGGCTGCAATCTAGCAGCCGGCGCGAAGCATGAAAAGGAGAAATACATGGCTGATCTAAGAGAGGGCGAAGTCTGGGGTGAAATCACCGACGCAAGCCTGGAACGACTACTGGAACGCAAGGGGCTGCCGCGACTAAAACGCGGCACAATGCAGTCGATTACCGAGCACAAGGAAAAGGGCGAACCCGAGCCCGAAGTAGAAAAACCGGCATTTTTCGCCATGAGTGCAGAAACAGTTGGCCGATATGCCCGTGGCTTCGCCGACATGAACCCGCTCTACCATAAGCCGCACTACGCACAGGACTCACCCTGGGGACGCATTATCACGCCACCAACGGTTCTCTGTTATGCAGAAACGGTCAATGGTGCTTCCGATGGATTTCCTGGCTGCCATACGATCTGGCGCGGGGTTGAGTACGACTGGAAGCGACCTATATTCGCCGACGAAGTTGTTAAGGGGACGACTGTTCTCGAAGACGCCTATATCCTGGAGGACAGTAAGTTCGCAGGCGGTCGCGCTGCAGTTCAGGACTACGCAACCAAAGTCGAAACGTTGGATGATGAATACATCGGTACGTACCGTACTTCGTGGCATCGTTTTTCACGTGCGGGTGCCAAACAGGAAAGCAAGTACTCGGACATTGAGCGACACAAATGGAACGAAGAAGAACTCCAGGGGGTCTGGGATGAATATCACAACCAGAACCTCAAGAACCGCCAGGGCGGTACCCCACTCTACTTCGAGGATGTCGTACAAGGCGATCAGGTACCGTACATTATCAAGGGCCCTGTCACTCTGACGAGCAAGCTCGCCTTTGAGCTCGCTTTCGGCGCCATGGGGTGGTTCGTCGGGCACGAGCTGGCGCTCGCTCTATGGGAAAAGCAGCCTAATCTGCCAATTCTGAATGAGGAAAACGTACCCGAACCTCCTGTTGCCATTCACTGGACCAACGAACGCTGCGAAACCTACCTGGGTATGCCAGGGGCCTACGAGGCTGGCTTCGAGCGCCTGAGCTGGTTTACCCAGCTTTTCAACAACTGGATGGGTGATCACGGCAAGTTGCGCAGGCTCAACTGTCAATTTCGCGGCTTCCACTGGCAGGGTGATGCCTGTCGCCTCTATGCAGAGGTCACGGGCAAGCGGGTCGAGGGCGATGAGCACCTGGTGGATCTGCGGATCTGGACGATGAGTCACCCACGCGGCGAACGGACTACAGATGGTGTAGCAACTGTGGAACTACCGTCCAAAGGTAGCGCGTAGCGCATCTCTCTCGGCGGAGTGAGCGATTCAATTGGAATCGCTCACTTTTCATGATCTGATTCTAATACGTCAATTTACCACGATGTGGAATCTATACGTCGATTCGCAATACAGGTTTGATTACGTCGCCGGATTTGCTGTCGGTGACGGCCCTGTCGATATCGCTGAAATCGTAGTATTCAACAAATCGTTCGAAAGGCAGCTTGCCCTGGGCATGAAGGTCCGCCAGAAAGGGAACGAAAGACTGTGCATTGGCATCGCCCATGACCACGCCCTTTATACCTCTGCCGAAACCGAGGTGATCCATATCAAGCGGGAGCTGTGTACCTGCGGGAGTGGCACCAACCTGGGCACACCAACCGGGTCGTGCCAGACATTGAATCGCGTTGTTGACAGCAATGGGCACACCAGAACATTCAACACTGAAATCGGCGCCGCCTCCGGTAATCGCCAATATCTCTTCAACCAGCGCTGAATCTCGCGCATCCAAAGTGTGCGTGGCACCGGTCTCCATCGCGATTGCACGCCTGCTCTCGATGGGATCGACTGCAATAATCGTCGCGCAGCCGGTCAACACTGAACCCATGATGGCAGCGAGTCCAACGGTCCCAACACCGAACACAACAATAGTGCTACCAGCGGGCGGCCGGAGCGCATTCATTACGGTACCAACCCCGGTCGTCAAACCG
>JABHYO010000042.1 GCA_018656865.1 Gammaproteobacteria bacterium
AAGGCGCCCCTACGCAGCGCTATGGCAATAGTCGAAAACCGACTAGGCAATGATTGCGGCATTTACTACGAAAGCTATGTCGCCGATCTTATCGATATCGCCACCGAAAATCCTGATGCCGACAACCGACGGGCATTCAGCGAGTTTCTGGTTTCGCTCAGCGACCGCGGCATCATCAGCAAACGCCAGGCAAAGTCACTCTACAATCGCTATTTCAACGTGAAGTTTGTTTCTCTCGATGGCGACTACAGCACCTGTTCTCAGGTCTGCCCGGTCAAGGAAAAAGTGCTGCTTGAGATGCGCCAGGAACTGCTGGACAAAGAAACCGGACTACTCAAAGCCAGTAACGACGCGAGCAGCTACTATCGTGCAGATCTGCTTCTAAAAGAAGCTGAGATCGTTCTTGAAGCCACGTGCCATGCCTGCACCGGGGGCGCCGCACAATGATTTATCCGGTGGCATCCTACCTCGCTGGCGGCATGGTCGGTTTCGCCGCAACTCTGGTACTCATCGCGGATGCATGGAACACCGACGTGATAGCCTGGACCATGACCAATCTGGGTCAGTCCGTCTGGTTCTTTCTCGGCTGTCTCGGCCTATATCTGATCACCCTCGGCAGACTGCGCTACCGACTCGAAGAAAGGCCCAGCTATCAGACAATCGTTCAACTGGATCAGCTAAGCGATGTCTGGATTCATGTCTTTGTCGGAATCGGTGTCGTCTGGACCGCCATCGGTATGCGTAGCGCACTCGTCAGCACCCTCTCCGTGCCGGAATCCCTCGCCAGCGATGCGGGCCAGGTACTGACCCGACTGGTTGACGGCGGCATTCTGCTGGCCCTTTCAACGACCATTGTCGGCGCAATCGGCGGCTATCTTATGCGTCTTTTCAAAACCCTCTCTCTCGGTGCGCTGCTCACTGAGTATTACCACTGCCAGGAACGTGATGGCTTTGAGACTGCCCTCGATCACCTGAAAAACATCGAACGCCTGCTGGAAGCATCGAACTTTAACAGGAGTGCATCATGAGGAGTCGCCATCAGGCACAGCTCTTTGATACCGATAGTCTGCAGGCTGACGTGATGCGGTTCATGGCGATCATCGCCTTCTGCCTGATTGCCATTCTGGCTCTCGTACAAAAGATGGAAAACGACCCCTTACCGTCTACCAAATCCAAACCAGAACAGGAACAGGAACAGGAACAGGAACAGGTAATACCTGCCACAGTCTCGCAACCGGCACCGGACAGAATTCCTCCAGCTATTGCCAAAACGTTAACCCTGAGGTTTGTCTCAGACGGGGTCTTCCTGAAGTTAATTCGTCAGGAAAGCATAAGGCTCTATGGTCAATCCGGCGATGAGTTCCGACAGCTCAAATCCAATTTCACACTCGAATCGGTGCCGGCAAAGGGCAATCTCTATGAAGTCATGCCGAATTCTTTGCCTCAAGCAGTCCGTGCAGTATTTACCCGTCACCAGGATACCGATCTCTTCCTCGTCAGCCTGCCCGATTCGATCGCCGGAGAAGTGGCAAGACTGACCTCACGTCACGCTGGTAGCGGTGGCGAAATGCTGATCGACGAAAAAGGACTCGTACGCTATGAGCAAGATAATCAGTAGCCTCTTCATACTCGTGGCGGGTTGTATCTTTCAACCTGACGCATTCGCACTCTCCGGCGAACTGGGCACGTGGCTCCGCTCAAATGCTGGACCGGCACTTGCAGACCTTATGAAGCGGGAACCGAGATTTATCGGCGAATCTATCGATATCGTCGCTCTAAAACAGGGTCAGCCGACCAGCATCGATACTGCTCTCACCAATGACATCAGCGAGGAGGTGCGTCAGATCCTGCTGGCAAAACCTGGCATACGTATGCCTCTAAAGTCCTGTGAACCCGGCCGGGCCAATGTTGTTGTCGGAATTCGAATCGACCGGCTCGATCGCCACCGACACAGGGTGATGCTGGCGCTTCTGGATCTCGAAGAAAATATTTGGATCAACCAATCCCCTCAGGTGTGGACGGGGAAACTGACGACGAGACAGTACCGACTTCACTCCCAACCGGCGATTTCCAGTTGTGGAAGCACAGACAGCACTAGCGGGACTCAAATCACGAGCCAAACTAAGCAGCCGGCTCGGCTAAACGTCCTTTCTGAGATCACTCTCAGTAAACGCAAAACGAACTGCAGAGGACACGGACAATCCTGCGTCGAAATTGAATTCGAGACCTTCGATGACGCCTACATTTTCGAGTTCTATACCCTGGGTGGCCGGCTGGTCTCGCAGGCATGCAACCGCGAACCCAAACTACAGTATGGCGTCACAAGAAAAGGATTGAAGATCCCTGTATCGAAACATCCGGATCGGCCCTCACTGGGGTTCTATGTCGTGGCAACACGCAATCCTGTAACAGCCTCAAAACTAAAGGAACGACTTGGCGCAATCGGTGGTCAGTGCGCGGGCAGTCCTGACGATGCCCAACTGCAGGATCTCGCAGAGGTCGTCGCTTCCGCTGACGTGCAATGGCGCGCCCTGCACTTCGTGAATCACCGTGGCCACATTCGTCAAATCTAAGCCCAGGAGCCTGACATGCCATTTCTTGCAGGAATGCTGACCGGAATACTCATCGCCAGTATGTACGCGACGAATCTGTATGAGGAACTCTGGCAGGAATTCAGCCTGACCTATGTAGACATGCAGCCGGTGTCATCAGAGCCAGGCGAGCAGGCGACAACGGATGCCCCGATTTCACCACAGACTGAAATACAGCCAACTGTAAAAAACCAAGATCAAATCACGGTCCAGATAAGAGAGGAGGAGAGTGCCCCTGCAGTGGCTCCACAGAGCGAAGAGTTCCAACTGGCATGGATACCGTTTAGAAGCGAAACATCCGCATCAGGGTTCGCCAACAAACTGTCGCAGCAACTTGGGATTCGGTTCCAGGTGATCAAGAGAGGGCCGGGGCAGTATGAGGTCGGCTTTCGCTATGCATCGGGACAGCAGCGAGACGAGGTGCTCGAATTTGTCGAATCCCTGACCGGTTACAGAGCGCCTCACAACTCATGACCAGATCCTGCCTAATCATAGTCTTGTTGGTCCTGCCGCTTCACATCAGCGCGGGTACCATTCCTTATCTGAGGTGTTTTGAAATCGCTAGCGAAAGACACAGGGTTCCGCTGCCGCTCTTGATCGGCGTTGCCAGAGTAGAAAGCAACTTTGATCCAGGCGCCCGATCTTCTGCCGGTGCTCACGGCATTATGCAGGTTCGCTGGCCTGTCACCGCGAGACACCTCGGCATCAGGAAGGTCTCCGAACTCTATAACCCATGCCTGAACATCGATGCCGGCGCCTCCTACCTGCGCCAGTTACTTGATCGCTTCGACACACCGGCAATGGCCCTCGCCGCCTACAACTGGGGGCCGACCCGACTTGCTCGGGGCGGAAGAATACCGGACTCCGTGCGCAATTATGTCGAACAAGTTCTAGCATCAAGACCGCAAACGGATGTTGTGAACGCAAAGGGAGTGATTCGTCTCAACCGGTTTAAAAGCCCTTACCGGGCTGCTGAATATGTCCGTGCCCTGAAGCGATTTGCTGCTGATGCCCCGGTCGAAATCCGCCAGATGTCGAACTATGTCGATGTCATGCTGGATCGCGGTCGTCTATCGGATCTGGATCACGCCCGGCTTACACGGCTGTTGAATCTCTAAAGGAGAACTCTCTATGAAGAAAATCACAATTGCCTTACTAGCGGCGACGACACCGACACTTCTCATTGCCGACAACTTTGTCTATAACGCCGAGGTACTCCGCACTGAGGCCATCACCGTCCGAGAGGTTTCCGATACTCCTGACCCACATTGCTACAGTAAAAAACCCGTATCCTTTACGGAACTGCTGCAGTGGGATGTGACCTGTGAGCAACCCAGACTGGTGGAACGAAACGTGTTCGAAGTTACCTACAAGATCGACAACAATGAATTCACCACGGTTGTGGACAACCCCCCCGGCGATTTCATTCCAGTTAGGCTATCCTTTGAACCTTACAACGACTATCTGGCCCAGCGATCCGGCTACGAGTGACCCTGATCATCGACGATTTGATCAGGGTCATTGCCCGGGTTTCGACCGGCGGTATAGTGCCCGGGGCTTACCTCACTGACCGTGCATTTGGGATTCGTTCCCGACTGTGGAAAAATTCCCACTTATGACGACAAACACCTACATACTCGATATCCCAACGGATAAGCGCCGGCAGCTAGCTGCACGCTGGCTTTGGCTCAGCATCCTGGCACTTTTCGGCGCAGGGATCTTCTCGGTATTGCTTGTACTTGCCCGTACACCGGTTATTGGCGAAATTATTCCTTACGCCGACTTTTTTCACACCGCCCTCGTCATCCATGTGGATCTGTCAGTGCTGGTATGGATTCTGGCCTTTGCCGGGATTCTCTTTAGTCTCTCCGGCAGACCCGGTGACTATCGATTCAATCAGCTAAATTTCATTATTATTGCCACCGCGACTGTCATGATTGCAGTGACAGGTTTCCTGCCGGACGCTCGTCCGATTATGAGCAATTACGTACCCGTACTCGAACATCCCCTTTTTATCGCCGGGCTGGTCCTGTTCGCCGTGGGTATGGGCGCGCAGATTGTGACGGCCATGGTCTTTTCACCCTCTATCGGAACAGCCGCCAGTGCGAACGGTGTCATAAGATTCGGTCTGAACTGCACCGCAGTCTCAATACTGGTGGCACTGATAACATTTTTCTGGTCCTGGTTCAGTCTGCCGACTCAACTCGTCAGCGACCAGTACTATGAACTGCTGTTCTGGGGCGGCGGCCATGTTCTGCAATACACCTATACACTGCTCATGATGATCTGCTGGCTATGGCTTGCGAGTATCGCTGGTATTCCGCAGTTAATGAGCAAAAGAGTGGTGATGCTGATATTTGTCGCAGGACTGCTCTCAGTCTTTATCGCGCCGCTGATTTATCTCCGTTACGACGTCACTCACCCCATGCACAGGCAGATGTTTACCTGGCTGATGAGCTTTGGTGGCAGCCTCGCAACTCTGCCGCTGGGCTTCGCTATCTATATCGGCCTGCTGCAACGTGCACCTGAAACAGACGAACAGCGTTCTGCTCATGCAGCGCTGATGAGTTCGTTGCTGCTTTTTGGTGCCGGTGGCGTCATCGGCTTCATGATTACCGGCAGCGATGTCACCATTCCAGCCCACTATCACGGCTGTATCGTTGGTGTAACGCTCGCACTAATGGGCACGGGCTATGACCTGATGGTGCGTCTTGGTTATCCCAAGGTCAATTTCAAGCTCGCCAGGATTCAACTTTGGACCTACGCTATTGGACAGTTTCTGCACATCGCCGGTCTGGTCTGGTCCGGTGGCTACGGAGTCGCCCGGAAGACAGCCGGGGCCGAGCAGGGCCTGGACACCCTGGGCCGAGTCGCGGGCATGGGACTAATGGGACTTGGCGGCCTTATTTCAGCCATCGGTGGCTTCCTGTTCATCGTTGTTGCCTACAAAGCCTGGCGGGCAAATTCTAACCGTCCCAACGCCGATACTGTTGTATAAGAATTAAAAGCAGACACAAGGCGAAAATATTGTGCAGGCTGGCCAACTCGACACTGTGCCGCACCATTTCTGCTGCAACAACTCCCAGTAGACTGACGGTAAGCACCAGCGGCAAAAGCGAACGGGCGGAGGAGACTTTCAGTCTTACCAGCGCCACATAAGCCATGATGATGATCGCAATCGTCCCCATGAGCTGGTGAGCCAGCAGGACAATACCCTCCTGGCCACTCGTGATCATTTCTCCCGACTCAATGTTCAGCATGCGCAGTGGATTGAAAGCCTCAACCGAGGCATCGACAACCCGGCAGGAAAAAAGACCATCACAGCCGGTCGCTGCGAAGTTGGCACTGACCCAGGCTCCTGTGACAATCGAGACAAAAACCAGGCAAAGCGCAATCAGTGTCGTCCGTTCACCCTGTTTCCGTTCCTTAAAATTGAGCAGGTACCAATAGAGTGATGCTGCCAGCAACATGCCGCCAACCAGATTGACTGTCGTGATCCAGGGCCGGGCAAGATCCGGTGTATAGAAGCCAACCACGGACAAAATAATTGTGATTACAAATATCACAATCGGGCAGGTCACACCGAGGGTCTGAACGCGGCGATACCAAAGCGCCAAAGTCACCAGGCCAAGAGCGATGATGCCGAAAATACTGGCCATCATCCTGTGCAGAACCCGCAATCCCTTCTTGGGGTCATTGGCCCCGATGGTGACACCGGGCTCATCGTCCAGTTGAAAAGAGTATTCGAAGCATTCAGGCCAGGGTTCGCAATCGATACCCGAATCGCCGAGTCGGATGTAGCCACTCAGCATGGACATGACAACTGCAAACACCAGCCCCACCAAAGCGAGTAAGAATAGCGTCCTTCGCATTACATAACCCGCTGAAGTACCTGCACCATTTCTTCCTTCCGGTGCGGAATCGTAAAGTAGCCAACAAACTCACCGGCGGGATTAACCAGCGCAATATTGGCCGAGTGTTCAATCATGTAATTCTCGGTTTCATCCGTTTTCCGGAAGGCGACTCTAAGCTGATAGCCCAGAGATGTCAGTTGCTCCAACTCACCTGTAAGCCCTATAAAACTGGGATTAAACGCTGTGACATAACCTTTAAGCAGCTCGGGCGTATCCCGTTCAGGGTCAGCACTAACCAGTATGATTCGGGGAGGTTGCGCCATCTCCGAGACAACCTGATTGAGGATCCCCAGGGTCGTCGGACAGACGTCCGGACAGTAGGTAAACCCGAAAAAAACCAGGCTCCAGTTATCTTGCAGCACTTCTCTGCCTACTTTGCGATCCTCATGATCCGTAAGCTGAAAAGGCTCAATCGGTACAGGGTTGTTAATGGCCACAAAGCCCGAATCATGCAAATCCGATAATTGCGAACTCTGTCTGTGATAGTTCGCCAACAGCAACAGCGCCAGCAAAGAGCCTGTCAGTGTCAGCCACATAGCGGCCCTCTGCATAGATTTTCGTTCCGTCATTGGGATAACTTTATGTCAGATCACCACATAGTGGTCAACCAGCAGGGCACAAAACAGAAGGCCGAGATAGGTGATCGAATACCTGAACATATTAATGGCAGTCTTTGGATTATGTCCCCTGATAAGCTCAACACAGAGGTATAGAAAATAGGCGCCGAGTAACAATGCTGCAACCAGGTAGAGCACGCCGCTCATGCTGATGAAATACGGCATGGTCGTGATCGGCACCAGAATCAGGGTATAAATCAGAATGTGAATGCTCGTCGTTTTAACACCGTGTGTCACCGGTAGCATGGGTACGTCCGGTATTTTGCGATACTCATCGATCCTATCGATGGCAAGCGCCCAAAAATGTGGCGGTGTCCAGGCAAAGATGATCAGCAGCAGCAGGATACCGCCACTATCAATGCTACCTGTTACTGCGGTCCAGCCAAACAATGGAGGCGCCGCACCAAACAACCCGCCAATGACTATATTTTGCGGCGTTGCACGCTTCAGGTAGATGCTGTAAATCACGCCGTATCCGAGCCAGGAAATAAAATTGAGTAGTGCTGTCAGCGGATTGACCAGGTAATAGAGTATGGCAAGACCACTTACACCTGTGAGCAGGATGAATATCGTGCCTTCCTGGGTTGAGACCCGCCCCTGGGCTACAGGCCGGTTCATGGTTCGCGCCATCTTCGCATCAATAGTGGCGTCGAGAAGATGGTTCAGTGCAGCAGCTGATCCCGCCACCAGCGCAAGCCCGAGATTACCAAACAAGAGAATGTCCCAGGCCACCATGCCCTCAGCAGCAAGAAACATACCCACAGCAGAGCACAGCAACATGAGAAGGATGACGTTCGGCTTACAAAGCTCCAGATAATCTCGCCAGGCTGGTCTGGCGGTTACTTGTTGCGGGACAGACATATGATCAGTTCTTGGTTTTTGCGACATAGTAGCCGTACACCGGGGGTGTTCATTGACCTGGCTCATTTCTGGATCACTTCCGTTGTCGAGCCGGTTCGGCTCAAATTCAACTAAAGTGCAAGCGAGTGTAGCAGAATATAATCCCACACAAATTTTGCGGCCTTCTTTTTTATTTGATACAGTCTTTGCAGGGTCGGTTGGTTTTCCTCCCGTATCGTGCGGGCGCCCGCTATTAAGACCCCCCAAATTAGAATAAGTCCAAAAAATCTCAACGGGAGTCCAAACACGATGCAAGAAGCAGCTGTACATTCAGAGCATGAAACCAGCGTCTGGCCCATGGTTGTCGGTGCCAGTGTACTACTGGCAGCGATGAGTCTGCTGACCTATTTCCACTGGCAACAACCTACTTTGGGCGTGATCCTGGCCGGACTAACCGTTGCGGTTCTGGCCATTGGTGTCACTGGCTGGGCGAGGGAGTTCTTTCAGCATGGCACGGAAGAAGGCCTGGGGCCCATAGCTGTTGCCGCCTTCATCATCTCTGAGGTCATCATATTCGGTACGGTCTTCGTTACCTTCTGGCTCTACCGCATCACCCATTTCGATACCTGGGGTTCCTACGTCCCGGAAGGTCTGGACGCTACATTCGCCATCTGGCTGACACTCATTCTCTGGTCATCGAGCTTCACAATCGTCTTGTCTGAACGCGCTTTCTCACGAGGTGATAAAAATGGTGCCATGACATGGCTGATCGCCACAATTGTCCTGGGTTCTCTTTTTGTTGTATTGCACATGAATGAGTGGGTGCATCTGGTCGACGAAGGCTTCACCGTCAGCAGCAATGTCTTTGGCTCATCCTTCTACGCTCTGACCGGCGTACATACTTCACACGTTCTCGTTGGCCTCGGCATTCATCTGGTACTGCTGAGCGTACTCGCCAATGGCATGATGACCTCTGACAGACCCACTTTCTACAAGGGTGCCGCCCTCTACTGGCATTTCGTCGACATCATGTGGCTGCTCGTGGCAGCCAACGCCTACCTTATCGGAGGCTCTGCTTGAAACCTGGTTTTCTCTCCAGGCTGGGGCTCACCTTCGCTCTGACCTGCCTGTCGATGTCACCCACTCTGGCTCTGAAGAGCACCGAGGCCGACGGAGATTTCGATACCAATATGCTTCGGATCGACGAAGGCAAGTACCTGGGCACGACTGTGCCCAATGTGAAAATAAGAACGGGTGATGGCCAATCCGACCTGTTCTCTCTTATCGGTGACGACCCGGCATTGGTACTTCTTGCCTACTACACCTGCGGTCACACCTGCCCCGCAGGCATTCAGTCGCTCTCCGATCTGTCTATCGACCTGCCGGAAACCACCTACAACGTCATCGTTCTGTCTTTTGACAAGGACGATACACCAATGACCATGAATCACGTCGAATCCAGCCTGGACACCGTCCCAGACAACTGGACATTTGGCCTGTTACCCGAACAAGCAAGCAAAGAACTGACCGATGCACTGGGCTATCATTTTTTCTTTTCGGAAAGGGATCAGACCTTTGTTCATCCCGCTGCCGTGGTATTCCTTTCGCCCCAGGGCGAGGTCATGCGCTATCTGTACGGCACGGACCTTTCCAGTGATGATGTGGAACTCGCCCTAATCGAAAGCCGGGATCGCAAGCCCAGGTTGGGTGAACTGGTCGACATGGTCAAGCTAACCTGTTTTCAATTTGATCGATCAAAAAGCCGATACGTCATCCACCCTGCTCTGATCTTTGGTGGAGCGGGTATAGGCGTTCTCGGATTAGCGGGCATTGCTGCCCTGACATATAAAAAAGAAGAAGGAGTATAAAGATGGAATGGTTTTCTGCCGCGATGGCTGCAACCGAATCTTCCACCGTACCTCTCGCCTACCCTGCAGACAGATGGGACCAGATCTATGACATCTGGATCTGGCTGGTTACCGCGATTTACATCCTTGTCGCCGTACCCATGATCTACTTCCTGATCAAGTACAGGTACAAGGAAGGCGTGAACGAGAAGGGCGCCGAGGAACACGGCAGTTTCGGCCTTGAAATCCTCTGGACAATCATACCGTTGATTATCGTTATCTACCTTGCCGTTCAGAGCGCCGCATTCTATACCGAACAACGTACACCTCCACCAGATTCTATGGTGGTGAAGACAACGGGCATGATGTGGACCTGGCAGTTCGACTATCCCAACGGTAAGACCACCTACTCTGAACTTGTCGTCCCCGTGGGTAAACCTATCAAGCTGGAACTGACCTCAAACGATGTCCTCCACGCGTTCCATATTCCTGCAGCAAAGACCATGGAAGACGCGGTCCCTGGACGGGTGACCCGAATGTGGTTTCAGTTTAATGAAACCGGCGAATTCAGATCCTTCTGTCGTGAGTACTGTGGTACCGCCCACGCTTACATGCTGGCAACTATCAAGGTCGTCGAGCAGGACGAGTTCGACGCCTGGTTAAACCCTGGTAGCGCCGCTGTTGGTGCAGAATAAGAATAAGAGGAGTACTAACTGATGTCAGAAGCCGTTGCTACCCAACCCACACCCTGGTTCCGGGCAAGTTTCAAAGAGTGGATTTTCACCACCGACCATAAGAAGATTGCTGTTCTCTATGGAATGACCTCGCTGCTGTTCTTTTCCGTCGCGGGTCTCATGGGGATGGCGATACGATTCGAACTGACCGCTCCCGGAGTCCAGTTCCTGGATCCGGACTTGTACAACTACCTGCTGACTGGTCACGGCGCCGTGATGCTGCTCTGGTGGGCAATTGCCTTCTGGGGCGCTTTTTCCAATTTCCTGATACCACTATTTATTGGGGCGAGGGACGTGGCCTTTCCGCGGTTGAATCAGCTTTCCTACTGGTGGTTTTTCTCTGCCAGTATTCTGGTGCTGATTACTCTGATCCCGAGCGAGAATATCAGGATGATGTGGACAGGTTATCCCCCGTTTTCGTTGAATGACAATGCAGGACCAACGGCAATATACGTCCTCATCATTATTCTAATCGCCGGTTCGACCCTCGGAACCGGTGTGAACTTCATCACCACCGTATTACGTATGCGGGCGAAAAACGTAACGCTGGGCAATACCAACCTTATGACCCACGCCCTGATCTCCTCCATCGTTGTGCAGCTGGTCGGTGTCCCCGCCTTTGTCGGGGCAGTGATAATGCTGTTCCTCGACAAGTACATCGGTACGCAGTTTTTCAGCGCCAGTTCCGGCGGAGATCCAGTGCTCTACCAGCACCTTTTCTGGTTCTATTCTCACCCAGCTGTATACGTCATGATTCTGCCGGCTTTCGGTGTTTTCTCGGAAGTGCTGTCAACCATGTCACAAAAACCCATTTTTGGCCGGGTCTCTATGATCTGGGCTATCTGGGGAATCGCCGGACTAGGCTTCATCGTCTGGGCACACCATATGTTCACATCCGGCATGCCTGACTGGCTCAGGATCTTCATGTCTTTCACGACAGTACTCATCGGCGTACCGACGGGCATCAAGATTTTTAACTGGGTAGCAACACTGCACAAAGGCGCCATCAAGCTGAATACCGCCATGTTGTTTACACTGGGCGGTATCTTCATGTTCCTGATTGGCGGTCTGACTGGTATCCCGCTGGCATTGCCTGCGTTTGATATCCATGTTCATGATTCAGCCTTTGTCGTTGGTCACTTCCACTATGTACTGGGTATGGCCGTCACTCTGGGTGCTTTCAGCGGTGTTTACTATTGGTATCCCAAGATCACCGGCCGCATGATTAATGAAGCTATCGGCAAGACCAGTTTCTGGCTCATCATAGTGGGCTCCAATCTTCTGTACTTCCCGATGATGATGGCCGGTCTTGAAGGTATGCCGCGTCGATACGTGGACTACCCGGAAATCCAGTACTGGATTGATATGCAGGAGATCGCCACTGTGGGCGGCGTCCTTCTCATGATTGGTGTAATTGTCACCTTCATCGCCTGGTTCAAAGGACTTTCCGGTCCTGAAGCAGGTCGAAACCCCTGGAACTCGAATTCACTGGAATGGCGTCTGGCATCACCGCCGCCTCCCCATAATTTCGATAGCTACCCGGTTGAGGTCGATGAAGACTGGACTCCGTACAAGTACTGAGGGCGAGATGGAACAGCAACACACATCAATCGATCCCGGTACCAAGAAGGTTGTGTGGGTGATAGCGTCAATCATGGCGCTGTCTTTTCTATTCGGCGTGGGGATGTTCCTCCCCGCCGAGCACCGCGCAGACAAGCTTGACGAAATGATGGGCCGCTACCAGGCCCGTAAACCAGGTACCGATCAGAAGAAGCCTGTACCGAAGAAACGCATCTATCTGGGGGATTAGTAGATCTTCGGCAAGCTTTGCTTGCCGAAGATCTACGCCGAAAGTCACTGCACCGCAGGGAAGTGACGAAAGGCAAACAACCTGGAAGCCGCTACGCGGCTGAAGGTTGTAGCGGCAGCTATGACGATTTCGTGTTACTAAACACTAAATCGTTGTTGCGAGAGCAAAGTAGTCCGCAGAGCACACTCAAACAACGAATTTTTGGCGAATGCATCAGAAGTTGATCTCGGTCAATTCTGTGAGGCCGCTTCTTTAATAGAGTCTAGTTCTGGGTAGCGACGAAGAAAAGAATCTGGGTACAACAGTACCCAACATGGAAGTAAGAACCAGTGCCGGTCAAACCAACCTGCTCTCTCTCATCGGCGATGATTCGGCACTGGTTCTTCTTACTTCCCCCCTCGCAGATATACCTGCCCTGTAAGCATCAAGGCACCTCCCTCACCTGAACTGTCTATCACCCTCTGAAAACAGTACAGATAGGTTGATAAAGCGATGGGCCGCTATTTTTCCTAAGGGCTCTGCATAACATCCTGGCAGCGGCCTGTGGCCGGTTGATCATCGAAAATAACCCAGCTTGATACACCCCCAGGGTTGATTCGGCTCCAGTACACTGTCGGTCGTCACATTGAACAGCCGTATCGCCATGAACAAAGCCGACATGCCTTCTGTAGATCAACTGATTGATCGCCTCGAGTCCTTTATGGACAAGCACATCTATCCAAATGAGGATCGTTATCAGGAACAATTGGATGCGCTCGAAGACCGGTTTTCCACCGTGCCTCTGATGGAAGAACTGAAGGCCAAGGCCAAGGCTGAGGGGCTCTGGAATCTCTGGATGCCAAGGGATCACGGCGGCCTTTCGAATGAAGAGTATTGCCCGCTGGCTGAGATCATGGGCCGTGTGCTCTGGTCACCGGAGGTCTTCAATTGCAATGCCCCGGATACCGGCAATATGGAAGTCTTCATGAAATACGGTACGGAAGCGCAGAAAGAAGAGTGGCTGACGCCTCTTCTGGAAGGTGAGATTCGTTCATCCTACTGCATGACAGAACCCGATGTGGCATCGAGCGATGCCACCAATGTCAAAACATTGATCAAGAAAGAAGGTAGTGACTATATCGTCAATGGACGTAAATGGTTTATCACCAATGCGCCGTACGAAAGGACAAAAATCCTGATCGTGATGGGCAAGTCAGACCCTGAGAACACCAACCGCCACCTGCAGCAGAGTCAGATACTGGTCCCGAAAGACACTCCTGGAGTTAAGGTTATTCGAGCACTGACGACCCTTGGCTACGACGATGCCCCACTCGGTCACGCCGAAGTTCTATTCGAGAATGTACGTGTACCGGCGGAGAACATTCTGTTGGGTGAAGGTAGAGGCTTCGAGATTGCCCAGGGTCGCCTCGGCCCGGGACGTATACATCACTGTATGCGGCTCATAGGCAGTGCCCAGCGAGCGCTGGAATTTGCCTGTCGACGAGCAACAGAACGCGAGACCTTCGGCCGTAAACTGGCCGAACACCAGTCGGTGTTGGAGGATCTCGCCAAATCATTCAATGAAATCGAACAGGCACGTTTGCTGACGCTGAAGACCGCAAGGAAAATCGATGACGTCGGCGCCAAAGATGCGAGAGACCTAATCGCTGCATCAAAAATCACAGTACCGCTGATGGCGCAGACCGTCATTGATCGCTGTATGCAGATTCACGGCGCTGGCGGTCTTACCGGCGACTATCCGATGGCGGAAGCGTTTAACTATGCCAGGTGGTGTCGACAGGCCGATGGGCCGGATCAGGTGCATATGATGTCGCTGGGGAAGCAGCTGATACGTCGCTACGCCGGATGATGCCATGACTTGAGTGATTCAGAGGGCTATGATTAGGGCGTGGAATTTCAGACCTTTTTTGACATTTACATGCGTCCTCGTAGCAGGGAACTGCTCAAACGCGATGGTATCGAGTTCCGATATGCGGCGGCGTCTCTTCTCATTGCCTGCTCCAAGTCAGACATGGATGAAGACCCGAAAGAACGCGCCGTTATCCGAGACATTCTTAAAGTAACATTCGACATCTCTGATCGAACTATCGACCGCCTGCTGGAATTTGCTGACACTGCCAGCGAGGAGGAATACCTTGGTGAGATCAATTCTCTAATCAATGAACAGTTTTCCGAACGCGACAAACGGTTCATTTTGGAAAAGCTCTGGTGTGTCACCCACGCAGACGGTCGAATAGCCGATGAAGAACTTGAATTCCTCCACCGCGTCGCTGGCGACATTAATATGACGTCGGAAGATGTCGAGACCGCGAGAATCCTTTCACAGCACTCGATAAACTGATTTATTGCTCCAGGTTCAGAATCTTTTCCAACCGCTTCATCTGGAAACTACCGACCCCCTTTGATTATGATGGTGGCTTAAAGGGGAGGAGCGATCAGTGACTGATTGGCATTTTGCAACTGCATACGAAATCATCGCCGACAGCATCGGTGACAAGCCTGCATTAATCTGCGGCGATATCACACGTAGCTGGGATGAATATGATGACCGGGCCGCCAGGATCGCGACTGTTCTTACCGAGCATGGCCTGAAGCCCGAAAGTAAGGCTGGCATCTACCTTCACAACAGCAACGAGTACCTCGAAGTACACCACGGCGTCATGAAGCTGAGGGGTTGCCCCATTAATGTCAATTATCGGTACCGCGAGGACGAACTTGTTTACCTGCTGAACAACGCGGACGCCGAGGCGGTGATCTACCAGGCGTGCTATGCGGACCGTATTGAATCGATCCGCGAACGTCTCGACAAGGTAAAGTGTTTTATCCAGGTTGATGACGATTCCGGAAATACGCTGCTCAATGGCGCACTTGACTATGAACAGGCCATAGCGGCCTCTGTCCCTATGGCAAGAATCAACCGCTCGGCTGAAGATCTCTACATGCTGTATACCGGCGGCACCACGGGTCTGCCGAAAGGTGTGATGTTTGCCAATGGTGAACTCTGTATCGCGATGTCCAGCCTTGGCGAGATGACAGGGGCACCGGTCCCGGAAACGGTCGACCAGCTAAGTGGCTGCATCGCCCAGTCAACAGCACAGAACATACTGCCCATTGGTCTCGTCTGCTGCCCACTCATGCACGGAACGGGCATGTGGCTTGGCGCAATGCTTCCGAATCTTGCCGGGGGCGCCACGCTGACCATCAACCACCTGGGGTTAGATCCTGACCAGTTGTGGCAGGAGGCTATTCGACACAAAGCATCTATTGCCACCATCGTCGGCGATGCCTTTGCCCGCCCCATGCTAAGCGCGCTCGATGCGGCCGTTGATCGCGGCGAACCCTATGACATCTCCAACGTCAAACTGATGATTTCTTCAGGCGTGATGTGGTCAAAAGAAATCAAGGAAGGGCTACTGCGCCACAATGATATGACGCTTTTCGACGCCATCGGATCCACGGAAGGCAGTATGGGCTCGTCGGTAACGACCAGAGATGCAGTTACACCGACGGCCAAATTCGAACTGGGAGAGAACGTCAGTGTTTTTGACGACAATGACCATGAGGTTCAACCGGGTTCCGGTGAAATGGGAATGGTAGGTACTCAGAGCCCCATGCGTGGTTATTACAAGGATCCTGAGAAAACCGCAAAGACGGTCCGAGAGATAGACGGCGGGCGCTGGGTCTTCCCCGGTGACTACGCCACCATTGACGCTGACGGAACCCTTAACCTTCTCGGCCGCGGCTCCATGTGCATTAACACAGCCGGTGAAAAAGTATTTCCAGAAGAGGTGGAAGAAGCGCTAAAGAGTCACAGCGAAGTCGAAGACTGCCTCGTTGTGGGTGTTCCAGATGAGCGCTTCGGCGAAAAAGTGGCAGCCGTCGTTTCACTGCGAGGCGAATCAACGGAAACAGAACTGATTGATTTCTGCAGAGAGCATATCGCCGGATACAAACTACCCAAGCACGTTCTGCTCGTCACGCATGTACAGCGAGCTCCCAACGGTAAAGCAGATTACAAGTGGGCGAAACAGACAGCGCTTGACCTGCTCGGCTAACTATTTTGTTATTCAGGAGCCGGGCACCGTCGTCAGTCCCAGCACTTCCCAATCCTGCATACCTCCGCGATACCACTTTATCTTGTGAGCGGGGTACCCATACTTCATGAGGACCAGAATATTCCTCGGAGACTGACCGCACCACATGCCATTGCAGAACATGACCAGTGTCTTGGCCTGACTGAAGTCCCATAGTTCGTCGTCCTGAACCGCACCAAATCTTTCCATCATGATTTCACCGATGGTCAGAGGGTTGGATGTTTCGGGATTCAGGAGTGTCCAGGGAATATTCACGGACCCTGGTATGGTCCCCTTCTTGACCCAGTCAGGTGTACGCGAATCTATCACGAGAATACCTTCATCTTTTCCTGCCTCAACCAGATAGTCGAGCATCTCAAGCTCACCGATGGTTTCTACACCGGGGGCCAGCTTGATGGGACGAATACAGAACGGCGGGCAGGGCCGTGAGGTAATAGCGTAGTCGGAATTTACCGTATTTCGGTTATCCTGATTTCGCAAAATCTCCACTGACTTACCTTCATGCATGACGGTAACTGAAGTCAGCTCTTTAGTGATACCAACCGGTTTGTTTTCAGCAGCGACAGAAATATTTGAGATCAGAACAAGTAATAGAATAGCGGCCAGTTGCATGTGGACCTCTTATTTGCGGGGATGTCCCCATGTCCTTGGACTAAAGCACATTTCGGTACTCCGAGCAAAGCAACAAAGAGTGTCATTCCGTTACCGCAACTGGAATCTTCGACTCAAGGGCCGTGGATCGCAACAGTACCTGCCCGCATCGAATCAGTAACCAGACAAACAGAAGTGGCAACAGCATTCCCCGCACTAACATGATGACGATTAGTTCTACGATTGCTCCAGCGGCAAGATCGGTTACTCCCTGCTGGTTATCATCGCCTATCAAGCTGGAGGCAACATTCCATGAACCTGAAAAAAAACCTCCTTCTGTCACCGCATTCATATAGCTCGTTCTGAGGTCGCTGAGCTGATCCCGGGCTATCTCGAGCGCCGTATGTGCCTGTTCTTTTTGGTGATCGAAATAAAGTTTATCCAGAACGCTTATTGTCCCAACTTCGATGACGAAGAAAAAACGCACAAGTATGACGAGAACCGATAGCCGCACTGCCCAGTGCCGGGCGGTCCCAAAGAGAACCCAGACGATAAAACCGGTCAACAATGCCATCGTCGTAACGACCTTCATCACAAGACTGGAGGTCGCAATAAGAACGAGTTTCTGCAATCCGAGACCGGCAAGCGCATAAAGGACGAAGCTGGAAAACCTTTCAATCAGATCATTCAGCGGATCGAGTATCTCCCCCAGATTTACGCCCATACCCGCGCCCACACTGATGCTGAGTTGGATCGATTGAATAACCGATATCAGCCCATTCAATGTTCGAGCTGTGGCATAGATAATCAGATTGTCCGTCATCGCCGCTGACAGATAGGTTTCGGCCGCCAGATCCAGATCGGGCATCCAGTTTAGGGTGACTGCCAGCAGCAAGAGCACACCAGCAGCCAGGTGTTGAGTGTTCATAACTCAAAGCATAGCGTATGGCGAGGCGTCCGCCAGTATTTTCAGATTGACGGAGCGGAATCTGGCCGTGGATTGTAATTCATGGTGAGCGAGGCAACGCGTGCGCCATACCCTTGTGGCAATCGATACAGGTTTTTCCGTTTTCACCAAGAGACTGATGAAGTTTGACCGCTATCGCCGACTGACCTTCCATGGCTTCAACCTGGTGGCATGTCCGGCAGTACCTGGAGTCATTGGCGCGATATTCGGCCCAGACCTTCTCTGCCATTTCTGCCCGGTGCGCTTCCCATTTCTCCGGCGTATCTACCTTACCCATGAGTTCCGGAACGATATCTGCCGATACAATAATCTTAGTCGCCATCAACTCAAACCAGTTGTCCTTAGGTAGATGGCAGTCAGAACAGGCTACCCGCATGCCCGATGGATTGTTGAAGTGGCTGGACTCTTCATATTCTGCCCGGATGTTGACTTCATGGGAGTGGCAGGAGAAGCAAAACTGGGTGCTACTGGTGGCATGAACGATAAAGTTGGTCGTGCCCAGACCAATGGCACCCACCACGAGCATAATGAAGCCACCTGCAGGGATGCCAAGCATCCACCAACGTACAGGCCGCTGCCAGATTCTGTTCCAAAGGGCTTTCAATTTGCCGCTCAATGTCCCGGCGCCGATGGATTATTGAGCCCGTGTACTTCCGTCACGTCCGCACTACGACCCTCTCCATGGCAGATCTCGCAGGTTTCCGTACTGACCCCTGATTCAATAGACGCTTCGGTCGCCTCGAAATCAGCTCCATTCTGTTCCATATGTGCCCTCGCTAAATCATCGTCATGGCAACCCGTACAGGTCGATGTCTGAGCCGTGACAATCGTATCATCTGCAGGATCGACCACATCACTTCCCATATCCACCGTCACGCCGAGCACTGTGTCGGCCAGCGGCAGTTGGAAGGAGTCGTCAACATGACAGGTCCGGCAATCTGCTATTTCACCAGGAAAGTGAACCACATCAGTATCAAAGGGCTCACCTCGAATCACCAGAGGATTATCTCGAACCGCTGCCGCATGAATGCCATGAGTCATTCGACGCATTTCGATTGATTCTCCGGCATCGGTCGCGAGCCGGGGATGATGACAGGCCTGGCACCCGACTTCAGTATTGGTACGCAGGTCGCCATGAAACTTCATGACCCCATGGCAGGCATTACATTTTTCAGCGCTGACTACCTGGCGGCGCGGCTGGGCTGTCGCATCGTCGATTGCAAAATAGTAGGGCTCCTGAACAAAGGGCACATAACCGTCATCAGCCTTCATTCTGCCCTCAAAGATCGCAAGGCCACTACCGCTGGCTGCTCTGAAAGGAGGCTGAGTGCCATCTGGAATCGCCACATCGGAAGTCATGGTGTAAGTACCGTCACCATTGTCGATCGCAGAAGTGAGCGCATCGGTGCGGGCGTAGTATGGTTTACCGGTAGTTGATGCACCGGTATTTGTAAATTCGTCGGTATTCCAGGCGAGCGCCAGGCGTAACCGGCCATCGGTCCACCGGCTGTCGGTAAGAATATCGTAGGCCGTATCATCCTTAGGATTGGTTACCGAAAATGTCACCATAGGTTGCTGACCGGGCGCCGCGTTCTGAACGCTGGTAATGGCAACAGAGATCTCAGCCATATCTTCAATCGCATCGTTGCGATGATTGCCAATAACGCTACCAGCAATACCACTGGCACTGTGGCAACTCTGACAGCCGCTGTTGTCCGTCTGGCCGCCAGCATGTGTGGAAAAATTCAGGTCGTCGTGACAGGACCCGCAGGCGGCCATCGTCGGCACCTCGTGCCAGTTATCACCATCACTGGTAACACTGACTGCCGTAATCGGCGCATCCGCCGTTGCGGAACCGGTATGACATTTCGCACAACTGATAACATCCTGGGGATAAACGAGATCACTGTAGTCATGGCTAGAATCGCGATAGCCCCAGACAATGTACGGGTCTCCGGCGATCACGCTTGGCAGGTCCTTACCCATGTGGATCCGGTGCGTCATTGCCGCCATGTCCATTTCCTCCAGGGAGTTCGGTTCCGTGGTGCCGAGGTTGTGACAGACCACACACATGTCTTGCTCGATCCTGCCGCCGCCGTGGATCGCAAGCGGATTGTGACAGGTGTTGCAGGTTTCCGTTGTGGCTATATTCCTTGTCTCGATTCCCGCAGTGGCACCCGTCATCGGCACCCAGTCATAGACCGGATTGACAGGAACGCCACCACTGAACTGGATGGCGACACGATGTGTCAATGAAGGTTCATAGATGACCGCCAACGGTTCCGTAACATTTCTGATGTCGGTCGCCATGGTATAGGTATAGCTGCCATCACCATGATCAACGAGTTCACCACCCCTCTCCGAAGTTGCCTGGATTGCGGGAGGGTTCTGTGGATTGACGTTCGGCGTCTTCTGGCGATTGATATAGGACTGCCAGCGCGTTGAATCGCCATTAGCGGCAGGAATCAGCTTGGCGATATGAATCCGTACGTTGCCGGAAGTCAATCCGGTCAATGCAAAATTATCGCCATCGGCCAGCGTGAGATGTATCTGTGTGGTTTCGCCGATCTCAACACCTGTGATGTTCACCTGCACCTCAACGGCTTCGGTATAGGTGTTGAGCTGATCCGGAGCCGGTTCCGGCGTTGCCGGTGGCGGCGCCTGGTTAGAAGGTGGCGGACCTGGATCGACATCCGGCGCGCTGGAGCCGCCACCACCACCACAGGAAGATAACATCAGCATGAAACTCAGTATCAATCCGGCTTTCTTCATTTCCACTTACCTTCAGGCGTATAGCGCACGGCTATACTGAACATGTTAACAACTTCATTGGGGGGGTTCTGACCACCCGTCAATACCTTTGCAATATCTCCAATACCCAGGTTCGACCAGGCATAGTCGTTTTCTTTGTATCGATACCAGGTGTGCTGAGCAGAAAGGGTGAGGCTGTCCCGGACCTGCCAGTCGAGCTTCGCCTCTACACGATGCAAACGGTGTTCAATGGCAGGGAGGTCACCTCCGACAAGGTCTCTTGCGCTAAAGGTTCGAACGTTGTTTTCCTCGCTCGTATCAAGCCCCATATATTCAGTGCCCAAACTCAACTTCTCGCTCAGCCTGATAGACATGCCAATGCCGGCACTGATCGCCGCCGTATCCTGGCCGACTGTATAATCACGTGTTGGGTCTGACCCCTGCGGCAGCGGCAACACATTTCTATTGGCGGGCTTTTCAATACCACCGCTAAAGTCCCGCCCTGTCTGATCCCTGTCACTACGATCCCAGGCAAGCCAGGCCCAGGCTTGATACTTCTCGCCGCCAGAATAGCTAAGGTTGGCTCCGGCTCTGTGGCTCGCCGCATCGGTCAGCCCAAGTTCACTCTTATCGAATTCAACTTCCTGGCTAGAGGCTGTCAGCTCGAGCTGCCAGTTTTTACCCGGCAGCCAGCGGGTTCGCCAGTCGATTGAGACTTTTTCAAAATTGGCCAGATGATATTGCCGAAGCAGGGGGTGATTGCTCCAACGCTGATCGTCAGGAACCTGGCTGACAAGCTCAACGGCCGTCATCTGAAAAAAGGGTCTGGACCACTCGTAGGTCGAACCAGCATGGTCGTCTAGTCTCACCTGCACCCGGTGCTGCAGCGGACCTTGTCTTGCTGAGCTGAGAGTAAAACGCCAGCTATCCAGCTCAGTATCCTCAACGGCAGCAAAGTTACGATAGGACTCCTCGAATACATAAGATGCTTTCAGGCGCTGACCCCCGGGCAGCCTGTAACTGGCTTCCAGTGTGTAACTGTCGGTTTCCTTCTCAAGGGGCCGGTTAAATAGAGCAAAGCGTGATGACGGCTGATCCAGGCCGTCGCCAATGACGGCATTCCAGGCAAACCGGGATGCCGTATTTTCCCTGGCCCTGTACCGGTACCTGAAATTCAGTGCAGCTCGCCGGAATGGTCGCGTCAAAACGAATAAATTTAGATGCCGGGTTTCAAGTCGACCATCAAGTGACGTCAGTGGTCGGGACTGGTTGACCGCCAACATCGGGTTAACGGTATAAGGTGGCAGATCGTCATCCTGCTCCGTTCTTGACACCGCGCCGCCCAGCACAAACTGAATTCTGGGCATCAGGCGCCAGGATGCATTTAGCGACAACGCTGTCTGGTCATAGTCGGGTTCAGTGGCTATTCCCCCTGTACCTGCAGGGTAGTCAACCGAAGAACCCAAACCACTTTGGTACGGATTCTGCCAGGTCACGAGATCCTCGTGATTGCTGAAGCGTACCAGAGTCGTTGTTGCCTGGAGCGCCAGATCTTTGAAATCCAGATCGGCCTCCATCTCAATACGCAGGGTGTCCTGATCCACAGGTTCGGGGATGAGTACTGCCTGCGGGTTGGCAGCATTCGTGTATATCGCAGCACCGGTCAACCGGGTTCCGACCCGTTCCATGAACTCGATTGTGCCGCTCACGGCCAATCCCGGATTAAAGCGTTTACCCAGGACAATGTTCAGTTGCTTGCGCTGTATGTCCTGATCGAAATCCCGTGTTGCCTGAGTCAGATCGAAGCCGGGAACATTGACTGCTGGTTGCCAGGACAGCGGCAGCCTGAGTTCAGCAGATCCAACATAGGGAGTCAGCCCCGTGTCATTACCGCGAGCTGCCGATTCCGAGTAGCCTACGCTGAAATCGAAACTATTGGCGGCCTGAAGGCGGAACGATACTTCTCGATTCCGCAGGCCGAGATCCCTCGCCTCAAGCTGCCAGTGCCGATCGACAACTTCTGACCGCCACTTAACACTACCGTTAACATGCGCACCTTGCTCATACAGGCTGTTGTATTGACCAAACCTAAAAGTGTCATCAGAGGTGTAAACTGACCCAATAGTGATATCACCCTCTCCCAGCACTAGCGAGGGCACCAGAATCCATGCCAGCAAAAGAAACAAGCGCATTCTCATCGAGTCAACCTTGCGCCTGACGGATGATTGGAACCATGAACGCGGCTGTGGCAGTTAAGGCAGCTCTTCCCGATGAGATTGGGTGATCTGGCAGCTATGCCACCGCCGTCGTTCAATTCGCCCACATGATTCACGCCCATGTGACACTGCTGGCAAAGGAAAGGGGGTCTCGAATCAAGCATTGCCGGCTGGACCGAGCCGTGCGGCTTATGACAAATTGTGCAATCTTCGGTTACCGGATCGTGCTCGAACAGGAAAGGTCCCCGGTAGTCACTGTGGCATCTGGTACAGACATCGGTAGCCATATCCCCGTGCAACAGGTTTTCGTTGGCAGACCCATGCGGTGAATGACAATCAGTACAGTTAACTTTGCCCTCGGCAATGGGATGGCGGGACGGCAGATGCTGCGATGATCGTAAATCCCCGTGACAGGAAAGACAGAGTTCAGGTTCACTCAGGCCTTCACCATGTGATCGGTGACAAAGATTGCAGGTAGTTCCCGCCAACTCATGTCCGCTACCCTGCCAGTACATCATCCTGCTGCCTTCATGGCAGCTAACGCAGCGCTCACCGGCATCGTCTTCTGCTAACGAGAAAGTTGTGTCGGGGCTGGACACGACTGGGTTGCTCAGATGTGCTTCACTGGTTCCATGACAGGCGGTGCAACCCACATCGTTACTTCGATGGGCAAAACCATCGGTCTGCGACCTGTGGCAGGTCTCACAAACTTCTGCCGCCGAAGAAGCCAGCGGAAACACTGAACTCAGCAACAGCAACAACAGTAGTCTTTTCAGCCGAGTCACAATCCTACGACCCCCCGTCACATTCTGTTACCTACTATTGTTACGATTTAGAGAAACTCAACCATGATGTGCATCAGAATTGACCGACATTTCTAAAGATTTCAAATCTCTGGATCAACCCTGATGTACAGGTCATCTCCAGACTCGACCAGGCCTGCGTTGCTCAAGGTCAGGAACAAGAGAGCAAGCATCAATCTGCCTGCACCGGGCTGAAATGTTTTCACCGACTAAACCTATGGCTGTTTCTCCGTTTTTCGGTCGTCGGACATCGGGCATGGATATGAAAAATACACTAAGAATGCAAAACTCCTACTCGTTCCGGGGCTGACGAAATTCACCAAAATTATCGAAATTCACCAGAATTATCGACATTCACCGGAACTATATAAGTATCACACGTTGCATTATTGCCATGTTCACCGTCGCTCTGATCCGCTACAAAGTACCGTGCAGCGAGGTACCCCCAGGACTGAGTACCTCCTATGTTTGTATTTTGCTAAAACAGACCCCTGGATTTCTTTCAATATGTCTGTTTTCAGCACTGGCGAACAAGAAAACCTGACGTCCTTGTATCAATCAACAAGAGAGGAAATACATATGCAGACCTGTAGGCACCACCTGCGGTATCTTGCTGCTGCTGTCGGACTGGCAGCATTTGGAGCGACCCCCGGCATCCTTGCCGCTGAAATTGAAGAAATTGTCGTTCAGGCTCGCGCGGAAGAAAAGTCGGTTCGCGACATTCCTGTCGCGCTTACAGCCGTCGGCGAGGAACGAATGAACAACTTCGGTATCGAGAGCTTTACTGACCTCGAAGCCATCACGCCGCAATTGTCCATTAGACGGGCAGGCAACGGCAACGGCGCCACCATCGGCATCAGAGGTATCGGTTCAACCACGACCAGTATCGGTATCGAACAGTCAGTTGCCCTCATGATTGACGGCGTCTACTTTCCACAGGGTAGGGCCATCAACGAGGGATTGCTGGATGTCAGCCAGGTTGCTGTCCTCAAAGGTCCCCAGGCTCTGTATTTCGGTAAGAATGCTACAGCAGGTGTTGTTTCGGTCATGACCAACAACCCTGGAGATGAATTCGAAGCAAGTATTCGCATCAACAACGAATTCAAATCTGACGATCTGACACTGGAAGGAATGATTTCTGTCCCGATCAACGACAAGATCGGCGTGCGACTCGTCGTGCAAAAATCAAAAATGGACGAGGGTTGGATTGAAAACAGTGGAGTCGATGAGCCTGCCGCTTATCAGACCACCGATGCGGCAACCTTTGCGCAGCAAACCTACTTTAATCCGGCAGCAGAATCGAATTGGCCCCAGGAAGAGTCCACCTATGTCCGGCTTACTCTTGCCGGTGATTTGTCAGACACCTTCGACTACAACATAAAAGGTTCCTACGCCAAGTTCGAACAAGGCACTCCAAGCGGTGCGCTGGAAATGTTTAGCTGCCGGGCAATGAACGGCATCGCCCACACTTCGGCTACTGTTGCCCCTCAACCAGCTGGTCGCCAGACGCCTCTTAGGGAACCAATAGCGTTGCCAAATGTTGACTGTGCCCCGGATGGTGGACGCGGCTGGAACAACGTACCACCCGAAATCGCTCGTACAAACGCCCTGTTAAGTCAGTTCGGTGGTGAGGACGGTGATCTCTACGAGTCTTATTCAATCACCGGTAACTTCAACTGGGCTTTTGACAACTATGATTTGAATCTCATATTGAACTATCACGAACAGGAAGCTGAATGGGTAGGCGACCAGGACGCGTCCGGTGTTACTTCGATTTTTGCAGGTGAAAAGAACGATTTCGACAATCTGTCTGCTGAGTTCCGAATGGTTACCAGACTGGATCAGCCTGTGAACTTCGTCCTGGGCGGTTACTTTCAGAAAACCGAACGCTATTTCAACCAGGTCGTCAACTTCGCTGGGGCGCGCAATACGGCAGCCGCAGCTAATGATGAATACACAGCCTACGACAAGATTTCAGAAACCGATGGGGAAACCCAGTCAATTTACGGTGAAGTTATCTGGGACATCGCTGACCGCTGGCAGATGACCGCTGGTGTGCGTTATATCGATGAGACCAAGGACTCGTATTTCATTCAGCCATATGTGAATCCTTTCTTCCTGGGTCTGTTTACCGTATACGACCCTGCCAACCCGGCGACCCGTGCCGTCGCGGATCAGTCCTTCGACGACGTCATTCCAGAAATGACTCTGCGTTGGGAGACAACGGATGATCTGACTCTGTACGCAGCCTACAAGGAAGGCTTCAAATCAGGTGGCTTTTCCAACAGCGCAATCCTGAGCAACCTGTCACCAAACGGCTTTAACGACTTCATCTTCGAGCCTGAAGAAGTCAAGGGCGGAGAAGTCGGCGCCAAGGCAGCAGTACTGGACAGTTCCATGCTGCTGACTTTTGAAGTCTTCTTCTACGACTTCGAAGACCTGCAGGTTGATTACTTCAACTCAGCGCAGTTTGCCTACGTTACGGAAAATGCTGGTGGCTCAGAGACTAAGGGTGCTGAGTTGCAAGTCGAGTGGTTGACACCGATAGAAGGGTTGTACCTGTCAGGGTCGATTTCCTACTTAAGCTCTACCTTCACTGAATTCGAGAGCTTCTGTTCAACCGGTCAGACCCTGGCACAGGGTTGTGTCCTCCCGCCGCCACCCGCGTCGGAAACCGCCGCCCGTCAGAGTCTGGACGGCAATGATCGCCCGGGCGCACCGGAATGGAGTGGTTTTGTCGCTCTGAACTACGAGCGTCCTCTGGGGGAGAACCTGTTGTTCGGCATTACGGCCAACGCTCAGTTCCGAAGTGAACAGGGTCTGGTGGCTCAGGATGCGACAGCTACAGCAGATTCATACCAAACCTATGACGCCAATATCCGTGTCGGTGCCGCCGACGGGAAATGGCAGCTTGCGTTGATCGGTAAGAATCTGAGCGATGAATACGAATTCCGTTTTGGTGGCAATGTTCCCGGTACAGGTGGCAACACAGGTACTGCTGAAGGTTTCCCATCGGATTTGCAGGGTGTGGCCATTCGGCCTCGCCAGGTGGAACTAGAGTTTACTTATAACTTCTAAATCCACACATCCTTGAGAACAAAAAACCCCAGCTTCGGCTGGGGTTTTTGTTTCTGGCTTTCGAGCCTTCCACGGGCTGGTGCCATCCACCAGAACTGTCTATTCTTCCAGAGCCTATCAACAAGAACTGCTCGAGCATGAAAACCCAGGCTGCTGTTGCATTTAACGCCAACGACCCCTTTTCGATTGAAGAAGTTAAACTTGCCAACCCGGTTGAAGGCCAGGTCAGGGTCAAGATTTCGGCCTGTGGCATCTGCCGCAGCGACCTCAGCGCCCTTGAAGGCAAAGAAACCATTCAGTTTCCTGTGGTACTAGGGCACGAAGCAACCGGCAACATCGACGCGGTGGGTCCTGGCGTGTCCGGGCTAACGGAAGGCGACGAGGTCATTCTTTCCTGGACGCCAGAATGTGGCAGTTGCCCCGCCTGTTGTCGGGGAGAGGTGCATCTCTGTCATGGCATCAACATGACCACCGGTGGCGAAGGTCCGCTTTCGATGGGAGATACCAGACTTGACCGCTTTATGGGACTCGGCGCCTTCTGCGAACACGTTGTTGTTCCCCAGGCCATGGCAATTCCTCTGAATACTTCACTTCCCCCAGAACACTCGTGCCTGATCGGTTGTGGCGTCACAACCGGTTTTGGTGCCGCCGTCAATACCGCTGCCATCCGTTGGGGTGAATCAGTCGCCGTGCTCGGTTGCGGCGGCGTCGGTCTTGCCGCGATTCAGGGCGCACGCATCGCGGGCGCCGCCAGAATAATCGCTATCGATCCCATCGAAGAGCGCCGTAATGCGGCCCTACAGGTGGGTGCCACGGACGCCTTCAGCCCGCAGAACATTGTCAAAGCGGTCATGAATCTGACCGGCACTGGCGTGGACTGTGCCATCGAATGCGTCGGCAGCATCCCGACCATGCAGGACGCATTTAATATGACGAGGGAAGGAGGAAGAACAATAGTCGTTGGCCTGCCGGGTTATACAGAAATGCTCGATATTCCCGCTATCATGCTGCTGCGCGAGAAAAAGCTGACAGGATCAATCTACGGTTCCGCTTCGCCACATGTAGACTTCCCTAAAATCGCTGCCCTGGGTGAAACCGGTCGGCTCGATTTCGCGTCACTGGTCGACAAGACTCGGCATTTCTCTGAGATCAACCAGGGCTTCGAAGAAATGCGGGAAGGAAAGCTGACCCGGGTTGTACTGACTTTCTGACTTCAGATCCCGCGCAGCAGACGGTATATTGCGACAAACGCTTTGCGACAAGGGAAGGGATTTTGGCTGAACATTTTGACGTACTGATCGTTGGAGCCGGTATCTCCGGCATCGGCAGTGGCTACCATCTGCAGCATCAGTGTCCGAATAAGTCCTTTGTCGTTCTCGAGGGTCTCGATAGTTTCGGTGGTACCTGGTGGACGCACAAATACCCGGGGATTCGCTCCGACAGCGACCTCTATACCTTCGGATATCGCTTTAAGCCGTGGACCGGTGTTCCCATCGCCACTGCGGACGAAATCCTTCAGTACATGGAAGAGGTTATCGAGGAAAACCACCTCGGTCAGCATATTCGCTACAACCACTGGATCAGTAAAGCCAACTGGTCAAAGGAAGAACAGACCTGGACCGTCAGCGGGAAGAACAAAGTCAGCGGGGAAACGTTCGAGATCACCTGTAACTTCCTCTGGATGTGCCAGGGCTACTACAAACATGCAGAAGGGTACACACCGGACTGGAAAGGCATGGACGACTACGAAGGCAGAATCGTCCATCCCCAGACCTGGCCCGAAGATCTCGATTACAAGGGCAAGAAAGTGCTCTGCATCGGTTCCGGGGCAACGACCGCAACGGTTGTCCCGGCAATCGCGCCGGATTGCGAACACATCACTGTTCTGCAGCGCTCCCCGACCTATTTCACCCCAAGAAAGAACGTAATCGAAACGGCGGATCATCTACGCAAGCTGGGAATCGACGAGACCTGGATTCATGAAATCGTCAGGCGTGAAATCCTCTACAACCAGCAGGAATTCACTCAACGATGTGTTGAGGATCCCGATGGTACGGCGAAAGAACTGCTCGACGGCGTGAAAGCGTACCTGCCGGCCGGCTATGACATGACGCATTTCACGCCAAAGTACCGCCCGTGGCAGCAGCGCATTGCCTTTGTCCCAAACGGCGACATCTTCAAGGGCATTGCATCGGGAAAAGCCAGCATGGTGACCGGTGAGATTGATCGTTTTACGAAAAATGGTGTGCGCCTGAAATCCGGGGAGGAACTGGAGGCGGACATCATTCTTACCGCTACCGGTTTTAATCTCTGTGTGCTCGGCGACATTGATTTTTCGATCGATGGCAGCCATATCGACTTCTCAGACACCGTGACCTATCGCGGCATGATGTTCACGGGCGTGCCCAATATGGTTTGGATTTTTGGATACTTCCGAGCCAGCTGGACCCTGCGTGTGGACCTGATCGGTGACTTCGTCTGCCGTTTGCTCAACCACATGGGCAAAAAGCAGGTCCACAGTGTCGAACCGGTTCTCAGACCTGAAGACAAGAGCATGGAGTTGCACAGCTGGATCGAGCCTGACAATTTCAATCCGAATTATCTGATGCGATCCATGCACCTCCTGCCAAAACGCGGTGACAAGCATGAGTGGATGCATACCCAGGATTACTGGCTGGAAAAGGACGAGATCCCTAAGATTGATCTGGACGACCCCGCATTTACCTATCGCTAGATGGGTTCTTCCCCCGGCCCGCCTGATCAACTAAAGTACGCTCTCTCCGATACTGGCAGAGAATTTCTTGCTAAAAATTTTAACCAACATCCGTTTCGCTATTCTCATGTTGCTTCCTATTGTTGCCGGTGCCGCAGAAACGCCCAGGAAGCTTGATTGGCCAGACTTTCGAAGCGGCATTTTTCAATCCGGTGACCTGTATATCGCAGGCCAACCTCTGACAGAAACTGCCATGCAACGACTCAAATCGGAGGGTGTGACAACTATCGTCAACCTGCGTACACCGAAAGAGATGGCTAGCAAAAAGTCCACACCCATCGCAGAAGCTGATCTCGTCGAGGCGCTCAGCATCACCTATCATCACCTGCCTTCCGGCGGCGAAGACTATCCCTACTCGTCAGAGACGGTAAACACATTTGCCGACATCCTGAACAAAACACCAGGCAAGGTGCTGCTTCACTGCAACAGTGGGCGTCGGGCTGTACACCTCTGGGTCGCCCATCTTGTGGCAAATGAGGGGATCGATATTGATGAAGCCGTCAGACTGGGTCGGGCCGCCAACTTTGGCACCGTACCTTTGGAAGGCTATCTTTCCAAACCCCTGACCTACCGTCAGGTCACTTCAAAGTAACAGGAGCCGCGGGCATTTTTCTCAATCACTCGAAGGCTGCGGCTCTCACCGAACAGGCAAAACCACCCACGCTGGTTGCACTACTGACTCGAACAGCACGTCTGCAGCGAAGTGAATGGGATTCACTCAACTGGCTCTACCGATGGCTGGTCATGGTTCGGGCCGTGGTCCTGGTCATGACAGTTTCCAGTGTCATCGTCGGCATCCTAATGGCAGCAGCTGTTACAGATCTTCAGTGGGATCGTGTCCTGGCTCTGGTTCTCGGTCTGACAATGGCACATGCCACCAACAACCTGGTCAATGACTGGACCGATCAACGGATGGGTGTGGATCGGAATAACGACTTCCGACGCCGCTACGGCACCCATGTCCTGGAAGAAAGCCTCGTGAGCCAGCGCACATTCGCCCTCACAACACTTCTGACAGGCATCGCCGCACTAACCTGCGCCGGATATCTGATTGCCGGTATTGGCCTCAACATCCTCTACCTGACCCTGATCGGCGCGCTCTTTGTCTTCTTCTACACCTGGCCACTAAAACATTTCGCTCTTGGTGAGCTTGCGGTCCTGCTTGTCTGGGGTCCTCTCATGACGGCTGGCTCTTATTATGTTCTGACTGAAGGCCTGACACTCCAGGTCTTTCTTGTCTCTCTTGTCGTCGGCGCGGGTCCGACACTGGTCATCCTCGGCAAGCACATGGACAAGTACAAACAGGATTGCATTCTGACCATCAGAACTCTGCCAGTCGTCATCGGTCTGCGTGCCAGCAGGGTACTCTCAGTTCTCCTCATCGCAGGTCAGTGGCTACTAATCACTTATCTGGTTTTAAATTCGGGATACGGGTTTCTTGCCTGCGCGCTTTCTCTACCCGCACTGAAATCGCTTCTGACCTCGCTTCGCGCCGACAGGCCGTTGGCAAAGCCGGACGATTTTCAAGAGGAAGTGTGGCCGCTATGGCATTCAGCGTTCGCTTTCAGCTACTGCCGGAATTTTGGCTTCGCCCTTCTGCTGGGACTGATTGCAAATACCATATTCTTGAGCGTCGCTTAATACCTATTTTTTCTCTGAAAGGATCAGTGCCGGTGAACCGTCTACTACCTCACCGATCACGATGGCTTCTGTTTCTTTCGTTAGCAAATGCGCGTCGGCGGGCGTCATGGAAAAGAGTAACCCGCCTGAGGTTTGGGGGTCATTCAACAACAAGATAGTCGCTTCACTCACCTCACCCTCCAGCACGAGGCTTTCACGAACAAAGTTGTAGTTCGCTTCGTGTGCACCACACTTGATCCCCTGAGCAGCTGCTTCTGCGGCACCAGGTAGAGTCGGGACCGCTTCAGCGAATATGCGAAGTGATGTCTCCGAGTTACGACTCATTTCCAGTGCGTGTCCAAGAACACCGCTGCCGGTAATATCCGTACAGGCGTGGACATCCAGTTCCGCAGCAATGTCTCTGGCATGCTTATTCAACTGCTGCATTGATGCAACGGCGGCTTCAAAAGCCTCAGCATCGCACAACTGCGAGTTGGCCGCAGTCATGATAATTCCGGTCCCAATAGCTTTTGTCAGCACCAGCAGATCGCCGGGTTTCGCACCTCCCACTGTCCAGTGCCTGTTTTTTCTGACTTCACCGGTCACCGATAGACCAAAGTTCAACTCGGAACTTTTGATGGAGTGACCGCCCAACAATGCAGCACCCGCTTCGTGCAGCTTCTCAACAGCTGCCTCCAGCATCGCCTCGATCGCCTCTTCGGGAACAGACGTCACCGGCCAGCAAAGCACTGAAGTAGCGAATCTGGGTTCGCCTCCCATTGCATAAACGTCGGAAATCGCATTTGCCGCAGCGATGGCACCAAAATCAGTTGGGCTGTCCACCATGGGCGGAAAGAAATCGATGGTATGCACCAGATCCATGCCATCGGCGGGACCACGGGTAACCGCCGCATCATCGTAACCATCCAGGCCTACAACAATATCGGTCGATTTCGACACGGCTATTCGCTTGATCACTCGATCCAGAGACTCTGGATCCAATTTAGCCGCTCAGCCGCCAGCCTTGACGCCACTCGTCAGACTGACGGATCCGGCTTTATCTCCTTTCAATGTCTCGTTCTCCAACCCTATATCAGTTCACGTTTAAGTATCTTGCCACCCGGGTTTCTCGGCAGGGGTTCGTCTCGAACTCGCATAAACCTGGGCACCTTGAATTCCGCCAGATTCTCCTCGCAAAGCCGTTTAACTTCTTCCGTTTCGATGACCTGTCCATCCCGGGGAACCATGATTGCCATCACCTGTTCTCCGAAGATTTCGTCCGGAACCCCAATAACAGCAACCTCGGATACGGCCGGGTGCTGGTTGATCACAGTTTCGACTTCTGCCGGGTAGATGTTTTCCTGACCCCGAATAATCATGTCCTTTTCTCGGCCTGAAATATAGAGCCTGCCCTCATCGTCCAGGTATCCCATGTCCCCTGTGTGATACCAACCTCCCTTCATAACTTCTTCCGTTGCAACCGGATCCTTCCAGTAGCCGCTGAAAAGCTGGGGGTTTCTGATCAGAATCTGACCCACCTGATTCTGGGACAGTTTCCTTTCCTCATCATCAACAATCCGAATCTGGGTTCCAGGATGAGGTAAACCACAGGAATCAGGCCTTACCAACGCGTCCAACTCGACAGTGCCGCTGTTGCACTCGGTCATCCCGTAACCCTGTACCTGCCCGGTATGTGGCAGTGCCTCGGCAATGCGTTTCATCACCGCCGTCGGTGTAGACGAACCGCCAAAAAAAACCATCGGGATGCTGCTCAAATCGTATTTTGAGAAGTTGGGTGAGGCAATCAACAGAGCCCAGATGGATCCCAGCGCAAACAGGTTGGTAACCCTGTGTTCCTGAACGGTTTCAAGCAGGTCATCAATCTTCCAGGTTTTTAGGAATATGGAACGGGTACCTCCACAAAAACCACCCAGAAAAGACTTACAGCCACCGGTGTAGTTCAGGGGGATAGGAATACACAGAACCTGCTCGGAACCGGCACCACGACTCTCAGCCCTTCCTCGCAGGTAGGAGTACAAAAGCGAACGATGGCTGTTTACTGCTCCCTTGGGATGTCCCGTGGTGCCCGCAGTAAAAAATATAAAGGCTGGCTCAGTTTCGTCCACAAAGCGAAAAGGGATCTCATCCGGCAGCGTTCCCTCGGTCAATCTGGAAAAGGGCAAAACGTCACCCTCGGGCTGACCCGTAGTTGCAACAATATGTTCCAGCGAGGGTAGTTCACCCATGAGCGGCAGGATTCTGCCCACGAGTTCGGGGTCGGTTAACACCACACGGGGTTCAGTCAGCGCCAGTTGATATTTCAGCTCCTGCTGCTGGTACCTGATGTTCATCGGGCAGACAATGGCTCCGATGCACACTGCAGCCCATGCGGCAACGCCGAAAGCCGGTTCCGTACCCAGAAGGATAGCAACCCGATCGCCCTGCTCAACGCCAAGCTCATGCCGCAGCACGTGCGCTGCCTTCAATACGTCATCGCCCATTTGCCTGAAGGTTATTTCCCGACCTTCGTAAACAATGGCCACCTTGTTGCCATGAGTTTCCACTGCACTAAGGAAAGCTTCAGCCATGCTTCTGTTTCTATCCGGAAAGGCCTGTTCCAGGGGATCGTAGACTTCAGCCTGAATGATGTCCTGCCAGCTCATCGTAGCTCCACAAATTGATACCAGATCTCCGGAATGGATTCGCTCCGATCCCGAATCGCGTACCTTAGCCGGAGTGGCCCAACGAATCCAGATGGAACATGTTGCAGAAATGATCTTCTCAACCCTATAATCAGGCCCCTGAGCCGACCTCATTGGCAGCGTCTGCCAAGAAAAGGAGTACCGACAATGGCACCAATCAGAGTTCCGAAACCCAAATTCCTCCCACAGGACCAGTGGGACATGCTTGTTGGGGAACGTCTATGGGAAAAGACCGACACCGGCTGGTCTGAAGTTCACGAAAAAGCGAGACCCAGTCTGAAAAGCCGGACCGACAACGCCGGGCTGGACGTTCAGATGTACCTTCAGACCGACGGCCCCTGGCAGGCTCAGGGAGGCCCAACCGTTTTGATGACAACCATCGGACGTAAATCGGGAAAAGAGCGCGCAATCGGGACCAACTACGTCCCCTATAACGGCTCAATGATCGTGGTCGGCTCGTGGGCCGGACTGCCATGGCCTCCGCAGTGGGCGCTTAATCTTGAAGCCAACCCCAAGGCCTGGCTGCAACTCAAGGAACGCAAATGGGAGGTTGTCGCAAGCGAGCTGACTTCTGAAGAAAAAACCCGGATCTGGCCGGCGATGACCAGCCTATTCCCGCTCTGGTGGACCTTTCAACAATTCAGTGAGCGGGAATTCAGACTATTCAAGCTGACCCCGGTAGATTAGATAGAGGACTAACCCGGTAGTTCGATACTTCCACTGTATTGAGCTACCACCTGATCGACAGTCAACGTCGACATCATATATGGAGCTGGACAATGGCTAACAACGAACAACTGGCCGCCGCACGCAAAGGTGCGCAGGCATTGAATAAATGGCGTCTGGAGAATCCGGGCATCGCACTCGACCTGAGAGATGCAGAACTTAATGGCGCCGATCTGGAAGGCGCCGATCTGTCGAACAGTGACCTGCGGGGCGTTTCTCTCGTGGGTGCCAACCTCTGCAAGGCTGACGTGAGCGAATCGAATCTCTCGATTGCCGATCTCTCCGGTGCCAACCTTGCGGAACTTGTTGGTGTCATGACCAATTTCAGGGGTACACATTTTACCGGTGCCAATCTCAGCGGTGCACAGATCAGTGGATCGGACTTTGTATCCGCCCAGATGAACGAGGCCAATCTCCAAAACGCAGCACTATTCAGTTCCAACCTTAAATGGACTGAGCTTGCGGGAGCCAATGTGACCGGCATGCATTTTGGTCGCTCATCAATGGCAGACTGCGACCTGAGCCAGACCATTGGGCTCGATGGTGTCGTGCATCACATGTACAGTTCCATCGGAACGGATACTCTGCTCCATTCGTTGAAAAATGCTGACGCTGCAGCTCGCCCGGCAATCCTGTCATTTTTCCGCAGTACCATTGAACCGGAACTGGTCGAAGAACTGGAAGTCCTGTTGAGTAACTACGGCTAGGGACAATCGCCCGCTATCGGCGCCTGACCGCCCAAATGTAGAAGGCGAAACCCACCAAACCACCAATGAGGACCACAAGCCACTCGTAAGGCCAGATGAGTGCCGACGGACTGAATGGCAGGTACAACATGCCCAGAAGTACTGACATGATCAGCGCAAGGTAACCGACCAATGTGCCGAAACGCACCCTGAAAGGTCTTTCCATTGCGGGTTCTGTTTTCCTCAATCGTATGAATGCCCAGGCAACAAAACCATAGGCAACAACGATCATGAAGCTCCCGGCATCGACCAGCCAGACAAGTACGGTTCTGCCGAAAAACGGTGAGATGCAGGAGAGCACACCAATAAAGAGAACGCAGACATGTGGCGTCTGGTACCTGGGATGAACCCGGCTGAAAATTTCAGGGATCATCCGCGATTCGGAAAGCGCGTAAAGCACCCGGCTGCCACCAATGATAAACGCGTTCCAGCTTGTCAGAATGCCACCGATACCTGCTACGATCATAAGCGCCCCGGCCTGTTCTGAACCCCAGGTTTTACTCATGGCATCTGCAGTCGCAACCGATGCCATTGCCAATTCCTCCCCCGACAACGATAAACCCACCGCAAAGGTGATGGCGATATACCAGAGCACCGCCATGCAGACCGACAGGACGATCATCTTGCCGATCTGATCCCGAGGCAGGTTGATTTCCTCTGCTGACTGCGGAATGACATCGAAACCCACCATCAAAGCAGGCACCATAATCAGCACCGTCAGCATACCGGTCACACCGTTTTTCATGAGGGGGCCCGCTTCTACCTGAGATTCAAAACCAAGCGCACCGGCAAGAAAAAGCACACCCACGATCACAAACAGCCCTGTTACAAGCGTCTGCACAAACGCCGCAAATCGGATGCCGATGTAATTAATGAAAGTCATGACAACGGCACCACCGATACCGATGGCAACCATACTGGCATACACGTCTGAACCCTCGACCGTATAGAGGTAACCCTGCCGCAATTCCGGAAAAAGATACTCCAGTGCAGTGGGTAATGCCGCCGATTCGAAGACACAAACATTCACGTAGGCCATGACGATGGCCCAGCTGGTAATAAAGGAGGCAGTGAAACCGAGGGCCCGATAGGTGTAGACATGCTCACCGCCCACTTTAGGCATGGCCGCCGCCAGCTCAGCATAAGTCAGGCTGATCAGAATTACGGCGATTCCGCCAATAACAAAGGCAATCGCCGTACCCAGGAAACCTGCCCGTGTCAGCCAGTCACCGGTCAGCAGCACCCAGCTCCAGCCGATCATGGCACCGAATGAAAGGGCAACGACTTCTTTTCTGCCAATGGATTTAGCAAACTTTGGTGATGACATAGAGCTTGCTGAAAAAATATTCAGCAACGATAGCATATGGCAGGAAACGGAATACTTATTGTTAATGTGCAAATTGAGCGCCGAGTCTGCGTCCGTATTCTCATACGCGACAACGGCGTGCTGTGTTCCGGTACGCTCAGGGCTGCTATGATCCAGATCCCCTGAATGAATGGATTGAGCTGTCTTGGAACGTCTGATCAGGTCCGGACTCAGTAGCGCAATACCGGCCATTATCGCCATCATCGCACTTGTATCCGGCGTTATCGCACTTCTGCTAACACCACGGGAAGAAGAGCCTCAGATCGTTGTTCCCATGGTGGATCTCCTGATCGAAGCGCCAGGGCTCAGTGCGAAACAGGTCGAACGCCAGATCACGACACCTGTTGAAAAACTAGTGGCACAGATCTCCGGTGTCGAGCATATCTATTCCACCACAAGAACCGGCGCTGCAACGGTCACCATCCGCTTCCATGTAGGTGAAGACCGTGAAGACGCATTGCTCAACACATACAACAAACTTTATTCGAATCAGGAACGAATCCCGACCGGTGTCAGCAACTGGTCTGTCAAACCAGTAGAGGTCGACGACGTACCGATCGTCATCCTGACCCTTTGGAGTGACACACCTCAGCTATACGGTGACTACGAACTCCGCCGGATGGCGAACGAAATTTCAACCGAACTGAAAGCCATTCCAAGAACCAATCGCGTCAATATCATTGGCGGCCGTCCCCGAATGATTCAGATTCTGTTTGACCCAGAAGCCCTGTTCGCCAGACAGACGACACCCATTGATCTCATTACAGCATTGCAACTTTCAAACAAGCTGCAACAAGCCGGTACCATCACAAGCAACAATGCAGTTAGCGTCATTGAAAGCGGGGATCACTTCAATACGGTCGCTGAGTTAAAACAGATGGTGGTCAATGTCGTCAATGGCGAGACTATCTACCTACACGAAGTTGCTGAAATCATCGACGGACCTGCACCTCCTACGCATTACACCTGGCTGGATTTCACGCCCAGCAATCCTGAAGGCCAGGCAACGGCGCAAAAACAACCCATGGTTGCCATCAGCATTGCCAAACAAACCGGAACCAATGCTGTCTGGGTCGCCGATGAGGTTACCGGCAGAATTGCCGACCTCGCACAGACCATTTTGCCACCCGAGGTTCACGTCGAGGTCATCAGGAATTACGGCAATACGGCGAATGAAAAGGTTAACGACCTGGTCGGGAGCCTCGCAATAGCTATCGCCACTGTCATTGTCTTCATCGGCATTTTTTTGGGCGTCCGGCATGCCATCGTCGTCGGGCTCGCTGTACCAATCTGCTACGGTATTACCCTCGGCCTGGATCTCATGTTCGGATACACCATCAACCGCGTAACATTGTTCGCACTGATCCTGTCCCTTGGCTTACTGGTCGATGATCCCATCACGGGAATCGACAATATCAGTCGCTATATAAAGCAAAAATCCGGTGTGATGATGGATCAGATCGTCGGCGCCATGATGGAAATTCGCACAGCCCTGCTTATGTCGACGGTAACCATCGTCATGGCTTTTGTCCCGCTGGCTTATATCACGGGCATGATGGGCCCCTACATGGCGCCTATGGCATTCAATGTGCCGGTCAGTGTCATAACCTCGACCATCGTCGCCTTTCTGGTCACCCCCTGGCTCGCATCCAAACTGCTGCCCCGTGAGACAACAATACAGGTGAACCAACCAGGAATTTACTCCAGATACGTCGCACCTTTAGTGACCGATCGCAAACTGGCGAAACGATTGCTGTTTGTCGTATTTTTGCTCTTTGCTGTCTCTGTATCTCTACCCGCCTTCAGACTGGTTCCGCTGAAGCTGTTGCCATTTGACAACAAAGATGAGCTGCAGATTGTCATCGATATGCCTGAAGGCAGCAGCCTTGAACAGACCGCGGCGATGGCGACCAGGGTGGGAGCACGCCTGCGACAAATGCCGGAAATCAAAACCCTGGCCTATTTTGTCGGCACACCCTCGCCCATGGATTTTAACGGCCTGATCAGGCACTACTACCAGCGACAGGCTCCGCACCTGGCAGATATCAGGCTGACGCTCATCGAGAAATCCCGCCGGGCAGATCAATCACACCAGCTTGTGCTGAGGATGCGTGAAAGCCTGAAGGATCTGGCCGTAGACGATATTAAGATCCGGGTGGTGGAAGTACCGCCAGGACCTCCGGTACTTTCGACGCTTGTGGCAGAAATTTACGCTGACGACACGATAGACTACGACACCCAGCGAAATGCCGCTGGGGTTGTTGCGCAGCGTCTAGAGGCGGAGCCTCATGTGGTCGATGTCGATACCCTGAATGAAGTCCCTGCCAATCGCTGGCGGTTCGTCACTGACAAGGAAAAAGCAGCCCTGTCAGGCATAGCAACCACCGATATTAGTACTACCATCGCCACCGCCAATCAGGGCATCACTGCAGGTTTCCTCAACCTGCCAAGAGAAAGTAATCCCCTACCCATTAATCTGCGCCTGACAGAAGCAGATCGAAACCGCACCGCTGATCTGCTCAATCTCTATGTCAAAGGGAGACCGGGATTCGCAAAAACTTCGGTCAACCTTGGACTGGACGATGCACCACAACCTCTGGTTGCACTGAGCGAGCTTGGCAGATTTGAACCTGGGAAGTCCGATCTACCCATCTACCACAAGGATCTGCAGCCCGTTACCTATGTGACTGCCGAGATTTCCGGCAGGACACCCGCCGAAGTCATCGCCGACATTCACGCAGATCAGGGCAAGGATGATGTCAGCCCTTCGGACTGGCAATCCCGCACCTACGTCAGCCCCGGTGGCACCAAAGGCTGGGAGTTGCCTGAAGGAACCCGTCTGACCTGGGGTGGAGAAGGTGAATGGCGCATCACCTTAAGAGTGTTTCGTGATATGGGGCTCGCCTTTGCCTTCGCCCTGACCGTGATCTACGTTGTGCTTAGATTTCAGGTCGGTTCAGCAACAATTGCACTTCTGATCATGTCGTCTATCCCTCTCACCTTTGTCGGTATCATGCCCGGCTTCTACCTGCTCAACCTGTTCACGGCGGATCCAATAGCGGGCGCGCCAGATCCAATGCTCTTTACCGCCACGGCCATGATCGGCATGATCGCACTTGCGGGAATCGTTGTTCGCAACTCACTTATCCTGGTTGAGTTCATCACCCAGGCACGAGAGCGCGGAGAGAGCGTGGTCGACGCTGTCACTCAGGCCGGCGACATTCGGTTGCGACCCATCCTCCTGACCGCTGGAACAACACTCCTGGGTAACATCATTATTATTCTCGACCCTATATTCAACGGCCTCGCCCTGGCTATCATCTTTGGCATCGTGTCTTCGACACTGTTTACACTGTTGGTTGTACCAGCAGCCTACTTTCTGCTTTTCGACAATACCGGTGATCCGCTATGAAACTGTACAGCCCCAAGCTAATCAGTGCCATATTCGCATTTACAACACTCGCTTTGCTGATCCTGTGGATGGCCGGATCCTTTACTCCTGTTGTTGATTCTTCTCTGAGAGCTCCACAGACATTCTCCATCGATCAAAAGTATCTGCACAGTATCAAGCCACAGCTGACCACCACATCGGAATCAATCCCGGGTACAACAGTTGCCCGTGACGAAACCATCGTCTCCTCACGCCTGCTGGCACGGATCAAGCAAATTCATGTACGAGCAGGTGACACCGTCAAACGGGGCGAGACGCTGATCGAGCTGGAAAAAGAAGATCTGATCGCTCGAGTCAATCAGGCAAAAGATCAGGTCAAGTCCATCACCGCCCTAAGAGACGATGCGAAACTGAAGCTGGCACGCACCCGAGAACTGGCCAGCAGAAAGCTGGCTGCTTCCGCCGAGGTCGACGCCGCTACAGCCAGTTTCAATTCCCTTTCGGCCCAGCTTGACCATGCATCTCAGACATTACAGGAGGCCAGTGTTATCCACAGTTACGCCGAGATCGCAGCTCCCATCAATGGGCGTATCGTTGATCGCCTTGCGGAACCCGGCGACACCATCTCACCTGCGCAACCGCTCCTCCTCCTCTATGACCCTGTGTCGATTCGCGTCGAAGCATCTGTTCGCGAATCGCTGGCCGTGAAGCTGGAGCCAGGTCAGGAAATTTCAGCCATCATCGATGCTATAGACCTGCATGTAACAGGACACATCGATGAAATCGTTCCAGCCGCCGATAGTGCTTCCAGAAGTTTTCAGATCAAAACCTCGCTCAACTACAATCCCGGACTGATGCCGGGCATGTTTGCCCGACTCCAGATACCCACGACCAGGAGGCAGGAAATACTTGTCCCTGGAAGTTTTGTCACCGAGGTCGGCGAACTTAATCTTGTCTACCTCTATACGGACCAGCAGATAGAACGTCGCTATATCAAACTGGGTCAAACATTCGGGACCAGTGTTGTTGCGACCGCCGGTCTCGCCGCTGGCGACATTGTAATCACGCCCAAGGAGGCAACGGCACAATTGTCATCAGCCGCCTCGCCCTGATGCCCACAGCCCTTGTCGGATACGCTCTCTTTTCGGGTCTGGCCACCTTATATCCGTCAGCTCGCTGATCACACTACTTTCGCTCCCAGCTTTGGATCATCCCTGAATTCTGCGCAAAGTTTCACGACTTCGGCCGGATAGAACAGAATGCACGGGAGAGCGGCACCGTTGACCTGTTTTAGTTGATTTTCAGTCCCCTGCTACTTTCTGTAGTATCGACTGCACCGGGGGAAACATGTCCGACAAACAGCTCTTCGCCGTGCATGCAGTTGTGCTATCTGTACTGCTTGCGCTTGCTTACCACGAAGTTCGCAACCACTACTTTGTGTGGGATACCATTCCGTTCGTCCTGGAAAACCCTTGGATTCACGAGTGGACATTCGACAATGTCATCGCGATGTTTACCAAGGCACACATGGCAAACTGGCAGCCTGTCGTACTCCTATCCCATGCACTCGACTTTACACTCTTTGGCAATAACGCCGGTCTACATCACCTGACCAACCTCGTTCTGCACATTGCCAATGCCCTGCTGCTCTATGCGCTGATCTCACGAATTCTCCTGCTGACTGGAAGACCCGCCAGACTGGCTGGCTGGATCGGGTTTCTGACCGCTCTGATCTTCGGGTTACATCCGCAGCACGTGGAAAGTGTCGCCTGGGTGGCGGAACGCAAGGATGTGCTCTACTCCTTCTTCGCTCTCATCAGTCTGCTGCTCTACCTGAAATATTCCGGCACGGGGGAAAAACGGCCAGCCAGCTTAATCTGGCCATTTGTCTTTTTCTGCATTTCCATTGCCGCCAAACCCATGGCCGTAACATTGCCCGTCATCCTATTACTGCTGGACATCTATCCTTTGAATCGCTGCAAGAGTCCATCCGATCTGGCAGCACTAATAATCGAAAAGCTTCACTACTTTCTCGTCACTGCAATCGTCATTGTCATTACGCTCACTACTCAGTCCCTCGCCATGCCAGATGCAGTCGATTTACCACTTTGGGCAAGGGCGCTCAATGCGATCGACAACACACTGTTTTACGTCGCCGGATACGTGTGGCCGGTCGACCTGTCGCCCTTCTACCCCTATCCACAGGATGCGGCATACCTGCAGAGTGCATCATTCTGGCTTCCTGGATTACTCTTTCTGCTAGCGACATCAGTTGTCACAGTATGGATGTTCTATCGTGGCGTACAGTGGCCGCTCCTGTTGTTCGCCTTCTACCTGGTTACCCTGTCTCCGGTATCCGGGTTGATCCATGTTGGTCCGGCAAAAGCCACAGATCACTATGTCTATCTAGCGACGATCCCGTTTTCATTGCTGACAGCCCTCGCCATTGCCTGGGGATGGACAAAGGCTGACCTTGCCAAACTTCTTTCGATCTCTCTCACCATCCTGTACCTCGTTTCTCTCCTGCTAATGACACAGCTACAGGTTACCTACTGGAATAACCCACTGACACTCTGGAGCCGTGTGGCGCAGCTGTACCCGGAGTCACCTTTTGCCCATCGCAACCTTGCAGCGGCTTATGTCCAGCTCGGCGACCAACAACAAGCTCTGCATCACGCCGAGCTCAGCCTGAAGTTTGGATCGCCAGATATCGAATACGTAAGAAAGCTGCGGGCACACGCTGGACAGCAACAGTAACGCCCAATCAATGCTGCCAGGATTACCGTCATGTTCTGCAAACAGAGGATACTCATGTTGAGGTCCGACAGGTTTGAGAAAGGATGCCGGGCAATTTGTTGCTGGCCCTCAGCGTGGACAATTGACTACTCTGCCACTACGCGGTTCAACCACCATAGTCTGATGCTATAAGAAAGTGCTGGAACCATCAGCAGCACCACAATCAGCAGATACACTGAACCAATGTTTTGAACGCTATCCCCAAGATAGGTATAGAGACCCGCCAGCGTCAGATTTCCCACCAGGGTTATCAGCAGAAACTTACCGAAAGGATAGCGATGGAAGCCAGCAACCATCAGACTCATCTCGGCAAGAACGGGTATGCCGCGACAGAAAAGCAACAGGATATATCCATACTTTGAGAGCTGCATGGATAGTTTTCTGAATTCCGGATCGTCATGCCAGCGGTTGAAGTGAAAGCGCCGAAAGTAGTAACCGAAACCATATCCTAGAAAACAGCCTGCAGTCAGGCCTATCGTGCAGGAGACAAAGGCCATCGGTGCTCCGAGCAACATACCCGCACTGACACTGACGGCACTGGACGGTACTGGGATAAAGATATCCATAGCCAGAAGCGCTGATGTTGCGACGAAAACTTCCGCAGCCCGTTGACCCGACATCAGCTCGAGTGTCAGAGCATCGAACTCTTCGCCCCAGAGAAGGAATGGCAAAATGATGAGCACAAGGAGAACAACGTGAAAGGCAATCAGAACCTGTCTGGGCTTAATCCGCATCTCCTCAGGAGATTTTAATTCAGTGGGATATACGATACCCCAGGCCGCAGATCATGTAAGCAACCATCAGTCACGTCAATCAACCGGCTGTCTGATTACCGCCAGTTTTGTTTGATCAGCTTTCTTTCTTCGTCGGTCTCGATGGTTGAACCAGCCATGTGTTCGCGAACAAAGGCATCTATGGTACCAATATCCCCTGCTCCCGCCGGCTGATAACTATTCAAAGGTACATCTTGGCGGGGAACCTCAACTTCGATTCGCCAGCTGGTATTCTGCCGGCACACTATCCGATGCGCTGTGCTCGTCACCAGCTCACGACAGAATCCGCCATCAAGTCGCCTAAAACTGGCGATCACCTCAATGTAGTCATCTCCCTGTACAAAGCGTTGACCTGATTCCAGTTCATCGACAACCGCATAGTCGATGGTGGACTGCGGCGCCAAAATAAAACTACCGATTGTTAGCAGGAAAACAGCAGCGGCCATTGCAAACAGTTTCGTCGCAGACCTGCCACTTTTGACTCGCACAAGTGCGCGTATCTCCTCCGGTACGGGTTTATCGTCGATCTGACGGGCGTGAGATATCATCAATTCGTCGACCGCCCTGATGGCATCCAGTTCCCGACGCAATGCAGGCTCTTTCAGCAATCGCTCACTGAAACGAATCAGGTCTTCTCCAACCAACTCTCCATCCGCATAGGCAGAGAGTAATGTCAGATCCTCATCCTGGATCATTAAATTTCTCCACCTATCTGTTTGCGCAAACTTGTGCGCGCCCTGGCAACTCGACTCATGACTGTTCCCACCGGTAACTCAAGTGCTTCAGCAACCTGTGCATAGCTCAAACCCTCAACGACTATCATGGATAGTATGACCCGGTGATCTTCCGTGAGTTTCTCAAGCGCCTCACCTATCGCATCGTATCGCCGAACGTCGTCAATCCGGGTTTCAACGGGATTTGATGGAATGTCCGCAACATGGCTGACTTCTTCACCTTCCTCAGAGTAACTGTCGTGGTTACGAATCTTTCGTTTCCGTATCTCATCGATCCAGAGGTTCTTACAAACACGAACCAACCATGCTTTTGGCGCATCAACCGGTAACCCGCCTGTCAGCACTCTTTCCACTGTCGCCTGTACGAGATCGTCAGCATCATGCAATGAACCTGTTAATGAAAGCGCATAACGTCGCATCGAACCCATCTCTTCAACCAGGTATCGGCGTAACACTTCATCCGCTAAAACTGTCCGTTCACTCATATTCAACGTACTGCCGGTGAAACTATTCCACACAGGGAATAGATTTCCGCTAAAATCGTTATTCTACGTGATCTTGAACCCTGTGAGCCGTGCATATTAGCTATTCCTTCAGCAAGCTTGCGATTCGATACCTTCGCCGTATCGGCGTACCTCTGCTCGTCTGCATGAGCCTAAACACTTCGGCCGGAGAAATCGATCACGTTGATCGGGAACTGGAAGATATTCGCGAGCAGCTTAATGACTGGCTCAAAGGCAGGACTACTGAACAGGTTGAGCAGCGGGTTGAACGAAATGTTCGTGCCAGGGTTCGGCAATCCATCGAGCAAACCGTCACTGAAAACATCGCAAACAGCGTCGCCGATTCCGCTTTACAATCACTGGAAACGGCACTACCCGGCAGGCCGGATATCACCCCCACCGAAGTGAAGCAGATCGATTCAGCCAGCGCAAAGCTGAAATCCGATACGGTCCAACCCGAACTGGATGCACTGATCGCCTCTCAGTTGTCCAGAATCGAGCGCGAAGTCGATCTCGTTCTCGATACAGTTCAGGACAAAGAGGGCAACTCAGCACTCGCCAATGAATGGCTGGTCATGACCGACAGAACAACACTGGATCATCTTGAATCGGAAGGCTACCTCATTAGCCACCTGGAAGAATTGAGCGGGCTGGGTTATCTGCTTGGTCGACTCAAGGCGCCGGAGACATTCGAACCCGGAGAAATCACTACCGTCCATGTTCTGGACAGCCCCTAGGTCGTTGTCGACCTGAACCACGTCTATTTACCACAACGGGATAACACAGGTATACCTTCTGTGGCTAAGCCCGCGAATTCCACAACGACGAATACCGCCTGGTCGCGCATCGGCATGATCGATTCAAGCATCGATCAAAGTCATTCTGTATTCAGAAACAGTCGAATAAGCGAATCCTTGTTTACACCTCGAGGTTTCGACAGGACAAGCCAGCACGGTACTGCAATTGCATCAATTTTGGTCGGTAGTTCTGAGACTTACAACGGCATGAGTCCAGCCAGCAACCTCTACAATGGTGTTGTTTTTGCGACTGATGAGTTTGGGCGGGAATTTTCCACAACGGCTTCCATCGTCAGAGCAATCAACTGGTTGGCTGAGAACAATGTCAGACTTATCAATATGAGTCTGGCTGGACCGGACAATGCCATTTTGAGGCGTGCCATCGGCTCGGCATGTGCTCGCGGTATTACACTGGTCACTGCCGCCGGGAACGCCGGACCAGCCTCTCCTCCTCTCTTTCCAGCCGCCTATGACTGCACTATCGCCGTCACGGCCGTGGACAACGATGGCGCACCTTATCATCGCGCCAATAGAGGGAAACACATCGACTACGCGCTGCCCGGGATCAATATTCGCCATGCTGCGGAAGAGGGAACATTCAGGGAATCCAGCGGCACGTCTTTCGCCGCTGCATTACTCTCAGGCCTGATCTCGACACGACTGCCGACGACGCTCGGTCAGGTCAGCGAGGTCAAAGTGAGACTCAATGCGCTGGCCACAGATCTGGGACAGCCAGGTCATGATCCCGTTTACGGACAGGGCGCTATCTACTCTCCGTCTACAGCTCGTACTTCATACTAAGCATATAGACCCTCTGGTCGTAGTCAGCGGATTCAAGGTTCGATCGGTAGTCGTTCCGATGAACCCCGGCCACCAGGGCAAAAGAGTCCGACATTGGCCAGGTAAGCTGAAACTCGAATCGTCGCCTTCGATCATGTCGAAAGCCGTCCAGCAAGGGATGTATGGCTTTCTTATAATCTCTACGCTGATACCGAAAACCCAGTTCCACCGTCAGATCTTCCTCTCCTATACTAATCTCCTGCTGGTAACTGATGGCGATCTCTCCGGCATCGTTGTTGAAGATATGGTCTTCAGCCTCATCTCTTAGAAATTGCACACGGGTCGTGATGTACTTCTTTAGCCCGTTTAGGAACAGATACCCGCGAACACTGATTTTGTGCTGCTTGTTATCCCTGGATGAATCAATGTCGAAAGATTCGTCGGAGTATTCATAGGCCGCACGCAGGTAGGTTTTTTTGGTCGGAAACCATGCAATCGTTGGAGAAACCTGGGTCAGGTTTAGAAAACCCTCGTTGTCGAGCCAATAGTCTATATACCTGATACTCAAGCCAAGATCGAAAGAGCTAAGTCTGCGTTGAACTGCAAGTGATACCAGGCCAAGACGACCATCAAATGCATCGTATTGGTTGTACTGCTTTTCACTCAAGATAAGACTGGCTGATAAAGACGATCCTCCAGCGGTCTGATACTCGACACCACCAGAGACGCTGAGGTCTACAAACTGATCACCTGTCTCCGTGGTCAGGTCGACATCATCGACAGCTACATTGCTGTCATAGCCATAGCCGAGTTCCATTTCCGTCGACCAGTCAACCCTAACCTCAGCCTGAACCGAAAGGCCAAGAAAACAAAGGAAAACGAAAAGCCACCGACTACGCATTGATTCATCATAACCTCAAACCTGTTTCGCACTGAAAGCAGATTTACCTCTCTGCAAAATCGGCGTATGTTGAACAAGCGAACCTAGTGGAGAAATTTTATGCGCTTGATGCCGATACTTCTGGTGTTTCTCATTTCACTGCCTGTACTTGCCGCCGGTGAACCACCGCTGATGAGTCGTGCCGACTACGATCAGCTAATGAAAGACATATCTAATTGGGGCAGGTGGGGCAATGATGATGAACTAGGCACACTGAACCTGATCACAGACAAGAAGCGCAAGCGCGCTGCGAGGCTGGTGAAAAAAGGGATCTCGGTATCTCTCGCTCTCGATCTCAACAAGGTAAAGGATCCTCTCAATCAGAACCCATTTCTGCATGAAGTCGGTACCAGTGAATTTGGCGGTCACCAGGTTGCAGCAGACCGGTACGAGGTCGAATACCATGGGTTCGCCCACTCACATATGGATGGGCTTCCACACTTTGCCCACAAGGGTTATTTCTACAACGGTGTACCCTACGCTGCCGCTATACCGACCGGCACAAAAAAACTCGGGATACACAATGCCGGCATCAAAGGTGTTTTCACGCGCGGTGTACTTGTAGACATGCCAGCGCACCTTGGGGTTGATTATCTCGATCCAGGCACAGCCATAACCGCCGATGACATCACCGACTGGGAAAAGAAAAACCGGGTTCGGATCGGTAGCGGCGATGTCCTTCTGATCAGGACCGGTCGCTGGGAAAAAGTCAGGCAGGATGGACAATGGAATTTTCTGGAAAAGGCTGCCGGTTTGCACGCCTCTGTCGCGTCCTTCCTCAGGGAGAGAGACGTCGCAGTGATCGGTTGTGACGGCGTCAGTGATGTGATGCCTTCCGGTGTCGAAGGCCGGGTCAATCCACTGCATGAGCTGGTACTGGTCGGATTGGGCATGCCAATTCTAGACAACCTCGACCTCGATCCTTTGGCTGAAGTTGCCGCAGCTCAGAAGAGAACCACCTTTCTTTACGTCGGCGCACCGCTTCGCGTTCCAGGTGGCACGGGCTCCCCGCTCAATCCACTGGCCGTTTTTTAGCAGTATTGTGCAAAACAGAAAACTTGCTTCGTTGAGGAGATAGCATGCTCGAAGATCTGGCCAACATCAGCGAGTTTGTCGGCGCAATCGTCGTCCTGATTTCTCTGGTCTTTATTGGCTACCAGCTGACACAGACTCGCAAGCAACTGCGTGCCGATGCGCTGCAACAACGAATCAATACCCGGCTCCAGACATGGAATGACCAGCTCGACAAGGCTGCCTACCAATCCGCTCTCGAAAAGATTTTTGAATTCGAACTGTATAGAAAAGACGTCAAGCTCTATGAATTGGAACAGTTAACCCGCGCAGAACAACAAGCCATGTTCAATGCTTTGGCGATTGAACTGGTCTACTTCCAGAATCTTTACTACCAGAGAGCAGAAGGCATGATCAACCATGACCAAAGCCTGCCTCTTGACTATATTCGCGTATTCTCCATGGCACCGCGACGCCGCCAGTGGAAAGATCAGCTTCGAATAAGCAATCATTTTCCACCGGAGTTCATCCTCCATGTCGATGCCATCGTTAAGAAATATGATGAAGTGGAACGACGAATGGAATCCGATCAGGATGCAGACTTCGACGCTGTTGTTCAGGAAGTATTCGAACTACCTGCACCACCAAACTGGTTGGGAAAATCTGACTAGCTGAACTATCAAGCTCTTGATTCACATCATTGCCAGATACGCACGCTTCAACCTTAATGGTATTGACGATTCAGGAGATCCATGATGAAAGCTTTCTGCCTGCTTATATTGATCAGTTTTTCATTCTCCGCCAACGCCGATGATGAACAGCTCCGTGACGTCATGCGCCACCTGGCTGACAGCCTGCTCACACTCATGCCGATCGTTCAGAACAGAGACTTCGACGCGGAAAAATTCGAACTGGAAGCTCAAAGACTGCACCGCTATGTCCAGCAAGCGGAACGCCATTTCGATGACCAACCCGTCAGCGCCCGAATCACCTACGGCATGCTTAAAGAACGGATTGAAGAGGCCTCCCGACTGTCCGCCGATAGCAGTATGATCAGTGCAAGATCCCTTCTTTCTGAATCCCTTGAGCTCTGCGCATCCTGCCATGCCCAGGATCGGAAAAGCAGGCCCGGATTTGGTATTTCCAGGCTGCGGGAACTTGACGAATTTCAGGCGGCTGAGTTCAGTTTTCTTTCAAGGGACTATGCTTCAGCGCTCACCTCCTACAAGAACTTCCTTACTGCTGAAAAGTCGGATGGCCACCGTCGCAGTCTGGCGCTCGATCGAATTCTGTCGATAACTACAGAGATCTATGGTGATCTTGATGCCGCCCTGCAGGTTCTCAAGGAAATCAGACTTGTCTCCGAATCAGAAAAAATCAGAGTCACCAGCTGGCAATCGGTCTTCCGTAATCTCAAGAGCCAGTCGCCGCTGGTCTCACCGCTCGCCCCGCAGGACATCAGGGATATGGATCGCTTCCTGACAAACGACTGGCCGGCCATGCAGTCATTTATGAACTGGAATGAGCAGCAGGCCTACTGGATGATGATCCGAAGGAAACTTAATACTTTTCTGGAAAATGGTCCAAGCGCTGAGGAAACCCCTGTCCTGCTCTACTGGCAGGCGGTTGCGGACCGATCTACACACTTCCAGTTCTACGAGTCTTTGTCTCGCCGCTATCTGGAGCGTTGCATGCGGGAATACCCGGGGCATGCCTATGCCAGGAAATGTTTCGATGAATTCGAACTCCTCATGATCGTGTCTTTTTCAGGCTCAGGAGGAATCAACATCCCAGTCGAAGTCCGTGAGGAAATCAACGAATTGAGGAGAATCGTCTACTCAAGGGATTAGTACAGCTCGGCGAGGCCATTGAGCACCAGCGCCTGGTAATCGACAATGCCGATAATCTGGCCTTCCAGCAGAACAGGTGCGGTGGCAAGACCAAACTGATCGAACATACGTGAGCAGTACCGGACGTCCATATCCGCGTGGACGGATACAACCGGCTTACTCATGATCTCGTAAACATTAACCCGGTCCGGATGTCGGTCTCTGGCCAGAACTTTCTTTGCAATGTCTGACAGAAGTACGATTCCGTACTCGTCGTTCTCATCACGCTTGTTGACGACAAGTGCCCTCGCGTCGCCATCACGCATGGCAGAGATCGCTTCTGCGACCGTCGCCACACCATCAATCATCAGGTAGCGATCCCGCATGATATCTTTGACTCGAAGTATCTTATTCATAATGCGTCCTTCACCGTTTCGGTCAGTTGCTGGATCTGGTGCCGAACACCGATCGCATCCTCTATATCGATCTGCACGGCAATTCCTGTCCCCGGCCTCTCATCAAATTCACCCGCACGACCAACTTGTTCCAGTATATGGCGGCTGAGATGTTCCTCAACCAGAAACAGCAGAACGTCCCGCTGCGTTTCCAGTTCGAGGCCCAGAAAGGTCTTGGTTGGCTCAAGGCCTTCACCCCTCGCATTGTTGATAATGGTGGTGCCTGTAGCTCCAGCCTCGCGGGCAGCCTCCATCACGGCAGCGGTCTTGTCATCCTCGACAAAAGCGAGGATCAGCTTAAATCGCATCTTGTGACCTCCTCAACGGTTATCTTAATCATGTCTTCTTCCTGTTGAATGCAAATTTTTCCGCCAATTGTGCATACGCCATCACACTGATAATCGGAAACAGGGAGGCAAATGCAATCAGGCCAAACCCGTCGATTAGCGGATTACGACCCGGTACGCTCTCTGCAAGTCCCAATCCAAGTGCAGCTACAAGTGGCACCGTCACCGTCGAAGTGGTGACGCCGCCGGAATCGTAGGCAAGCGGAACAATGAGTGATGGGGCGAATCGTGTTTGAATAATCACCACGATGTAGCCCACGATAATGTAGTAGTGAATCGGATCCCCGGATACGATCCGGTAACAACCAAGCGAGATACCCACCGCAACACCCAGGGCAACAGCATGCCGGAGCCCCGTTGTGCCAATTGCACCACCTGACACCTCGTTGGCCTTCATCGCCACGGCCATCAACGACGGTTCTGCAATTGTCGTGGCCCAGCCGATCGCAAAGGCGAACAGATAGACCCAGTAGTAGTTGAGCCAGTGGAAATCCAAATCTACCAACTGGTGACTCAGCACAAAGGCATGATCCGTCAGTTGTGTTGCCATCACCCGCCCGAGTGGGAACAGTGCTTTTTCTAATCCCATCAGAAACAAGCTGAGCCCCAATAACACATAGATAAAACCACCGATGACACGGGCCGGCTGTGCGATGGGTCTTCTAATAACCAAAAACTGAAATCCAAAGATAATCGCCACAATAGGTATGACATCGCGAACAGTCTGCAGCAGTGTTGCTATCAGCTCCTGGATCATGGACAAGACCTCAACTGAACAACATGCCGTAGCACATAACAAAGATCATTGGCGTCAGCGATGCGAAGGCGATGAGGCCAAAACCGTCCAGCATCGGGTTCCGGCCTTTGATCGCCGATGCAAGACCCACGCCTAGCGCCGTCACAAGCGGTACTGTGATGGTGGACGTGGTCACTCCACCCGAGTCATAAGCAATGCCAATTATCTCCTTCGGCGCAATAGCGGTTACGATTACGACCGTGATGTAGCCCCCAATAATGAGATTCTGAATCGCCCAGCCCTTGATAATTCGAAACACGCCGACAACGATGGCAAAGCCGACCGAAATTGCGACGGTGACACGAAGTCCAAGGGCATATTGATCTATGGCTTCCTGCGTTGACTCGATCACATTCGCTCCAGCTGCGATAACCGCCGCTTCTCCAGCGACCGCAATTAAGGCCGGTTCGGCAATGGTCGTACCAAAACCCAATGCAAATGCAAAAACGACCAGCCAGAACAGGCTGCCCTTGCGGGCAAAATCGTTCGCCATCGACTCGCCGATGGGGAAGAGCCCCATCTCCAGACCGTTCATAAAAAAAGTAAGGCCCAGAAGCACCAGTGCCAAACCAACAATCAGATCGACCAGGTTAGGCAGCGGCTGTTGCAGTACAAACAATTGAAAGAAGACGATGACAACAACGATCGGCGCGAGGTCTCGGCCGCTGCTTAGAAGCGACAAAGAGAACTTTCGCATGAAATCCAACATCAAATGTTCAGTACCACCCTGTCTGCTAGCGACTTATGTCCTTGAGCAGGGATTGAAATGCATCATAAATCGCGACTGACGCCGGTCCGGTATGCATATATTCACCAGGACTAACCTCATGTATTCGATCGATCGACCCATCGAAGACGAGTTTCCCCACCTCATCCCTCATCTCAATAACAATGCGGGCGACAAATCTGACGTCGCCCCCCTCTGACACTCTTTCATCGAAGTTGCTGAACCTGCCTGCCATTGGCAGTTCATCCTGCCTATAACTTAACCTTACCTTCAGCGTCGCATTCCGATCCAGGGGTTGCAGACCTTTTTCAGAGAGAACCGAACTGAGATTGGTGACCATTAAAGTTTCAAGAAACTTAGGCAGGTTAACGGGTTCTATTGAAAAAGTATCAGCCGTGGGTTTCGGACAACAGGTTTCGACACTTGAGCCGACGTCACCACCGGAACTGACGCAGCCGGTAATCAGCGATGCCAGCAGGATCAGGAAAAATCTCATAGATAAAGAATAGACAGACATACTCAGGTAATCATAGCATTAGGGATTCAGTCGACCGTCTGAATCAAGCAGGAACTTGATATCAATCACTTTCCACAGCGACACGGTCCAATGAACGAGCACTGATATTACAGGAGACAACGGTACATGAGTGCACGAGACTGGCAGGTTTTCGACTCGGCAGAATTGATGGAGAAGGTAGCCGGTTCGGAAGCTAAGATACTTGAGTTCCTGCGTGTTCCGTCTCTTAGCGTATCCATCTATCGACTACCCGCAGGGTGTAAGGATATGCAGGCGCCTCACATGGAAGACGAGGTTTACTATTGTCTGGAAGGCAAGGCACGACTGCGCGTAGAAGACAAAGTCCACGACATCGCGGCGGGTAGCATCCTCTTCGTCAGGGCAACTGCCGCCCACTCATTTTTCGATATCGAAGAAGACCTGACGGTTTTGGCTTTTTTCGGAGGTGGTTAGCGCCTGCGGCACATAGCCAGGCCATCGGCCTGGATACATAAAGCGCCTGCGGCGCGGGTACTGCCTAAAACAATCCAATAATCTGGAACACTGCCCGCGAGACGGTTCAACCAATCCAGAAAGGCCAGACCGAAAGTCTGGCCATGTAAAGCGCCTGCGGCGCGGGTACTGCCTAAAGCGATCCAATCATCTGGAACACTACTCGCGACTCTTCTCAGCCAACCCAGAATGGCCAGACCAGAAAGTCTGGCCATGTAAAGCGCCCGCAGCGCGGGCACTAACCGATGCAAACCAGGTATCTGGAACACTGCTCGCAATTGCGATCAGCTGATCAAGAACAGCCAGGCTATTGGCCTGGCATATTAAAGAGCGCCTACCAGAGGTCGTATTTCTGCAGTTCTGCTCTGCCTACCACCATGTGATGCACTTCATCAGGGCCATCCGCAAATCGAAGGTGCCTTTGATCTGTATACATCTCAGCCAGTGGAAACCATTTCGATAGTCCCGCAGCGCCGTGCATTTGAATTGCCTGGTCGATAATCTGAGCGGCCTTCTCCGGCACGCTTGCCTTGACCGCACTGACGTAGACCCGTGCCTCCTTGTTACCAAGTACATCCATGGCTTTCGCCGCCTGCAAAACAGACAGTTTCATGGCGTTGATCTCAATACGTGCCCTAGAGATCACTTCCAGGTTTTTACCCAGCTTGGCGAGAGGTTTGCCAAAAGCAACTCGAGTTGCTGAACGCTTCACCATCAGCTCCAGCGCTTTCTCTGCCTTGCCAATCGATCGCATACAGTGGTGGATACGGCCAGGGCCGAGCCTCACCTGGGAAATTTCGAACCCTTTGCCGACACCAAGCAAAATGTTTTCCTTCGGCACCCGTACATTGTCAAATTTCATATGCATGTGGCCGCGAGGTGCATTATCGTGACCAAAGACGTCCATCGCACCCAGAATTTCGACACCCGGTGTATCCATCGGCACCAGAATCTGTGACTGCTGTTGGGAAGGTGCCGCATCAGGGTCAGTTTTGACCATGGTGATCATGATCTTGCAACGGGGATCGCCAGCGCCGGAGATATAGTACTTCTCTCCATTGATAACCCACTCATCTCCTTCCAGCACCGCCGATGTAGATATATTCTTGGCGTCCGATGATGGTAGTCCGGGTTCTGTCATGACGTAGGCAGATCGGATGTCGCCATTAAGAAGTGGCTTCAACCATTCTTCCTTCTGCGCCTCGGTACCTACCCGCTCGAGCACTTCCATATTGCCGGTATCCGGCGCACTGCAATTAAGCGTTTCCGACGCCAGCGCAACCTTGCCCAACTCAGTCGCAATATAGGCATAGTCAAGATTGGTCAGGCCCTCACCGATCTCCGAATATCCCGGCAAAAAGAAATTCCATAATCCGGATTCTTTAGCTTTGTCTTTCGCTCCTTCCAGTAATTCCAGCTGACGCGGATGCCACGACCAGCGGTCCTCCTTCTCTTTATTAAGCGAATCAAATTCTTCCGATATCGGTTCGACATTCTCCGCAATATGCTTCTTCACTGCGTCCATCAAGGGCTGTGCCTGTTCAGACATAGCGAGATTAAAAAGGTCGGCTTCAAGATCAGGCATGGGTTTCTCCAGAGCTTATATTCAGGGACTTGAGACTATCACTGCGCTTTACCGACGGACAACATATCCAGGCAGAAATTCGCCATCGTGATACGACCTCATTACCCTGGATGGCGTCCAGAAGTAGCTATCACGATTCATTTTGGCGCCTACCTCGTATTAAATTTCCAATTACCGTTTCTCCAATTCAGACACGGGAATTCTTTAATGCCGTCTCCTGAATCCGCTGAAGACCGCCTGACAAAAGACTCATTCGCGATACAATGCGGACCTATAAGACCTGGAGATAAATCATGGGCTCACTACTCGCACCGGCAGGCGTCGACTACGCGGAATCTCGCCAACATGAACTGCGCAAGACCCGAATCGTTATGGTGGACGGGAATCTGACTACCAACAGCGAAACCACGGAGGGTGGCAGCAGTGCCCGCGTCTTCAACAAAGGCTACTGGGGGTTTGCTTCAACTCCTACCATGGATGATGACGGCGCCCGAAAAGTAGCTAAAAAGGCTGTCGAGAACGCTCGTACCATGTGCCGGTTCGGCGATCAGCCCAGTCTCGACCTGCCCCTGGGACACCATGTCGGAGAGTACGGCTATAACGGTCGCCCTCCGCTGGGGCAGAAAGAAACCGTGGATCTGCTAGAGACCCTCAACGCGCACTGTAAAGAGAAGTATCCGACGCTAAAGTCAGCTTCCTTCATGATTATGCAGGAAGCCCATGAGAAACGGCTCGCGACCAGCAATGGTAGCGAGGGGCTTTCCACGACAAACCGAGCAGCCTTCTACATTATTTTCTCGGCGGAAGACCGGAACGGACGTCCCGTTGAACTCATGGAAACTTTCTCCGGAAGGGGCAATCTCGCCGATCTGGAGCTGTCGCTCGATCTGCTGACGCCAAGATTGGATGAGCTACACGGCCATCTTCAGGCAAAGTGTAATGCTGTCGCCCCGAGGGGTGGCAAACAGACAGTCATCATTTCACCGGCACTCGCTGGCATGCTCGCACACGAGGCAATGGGGCACCCCTGTGAAGCAGATTCTGTCATCGGTGGAGCGGTCACCGCAAATCTGGTGGGCCAACCGGTGGCAAGCGACCTCGTCACTATGGTCGATCTTGCCCACAGCTACCAGGGCGAAGAACTGATGATTCCGGTCTACATTGACGACGAGGGCACCGAGGCAAAGGATGTCACGCTGATTGAAAACGGCATTCTGAAGTCTTTTATGACCAACCGTGAGTCCGCAGCAAAACTCGGCATTCCGGCATCGGGAAACGCCCGCGCGTACACCTTCAATGACGAACCACTCATCCGCATGAGGAATACAGCCATTCTCCCTGGGAAGAGCAAGTTGGAAGATATGATTGCCGATGTCGAAGACGGCTACTACCTTATGCATACCGGCAACGGTCAGGCAGACTCAACCACCGAATTCATGTTTGGTATCCAGCTCGCCTATGAAATAAAAAACGGCAAGCTGGGCAACGCCATTACCGACACCACCGTATCGGGCACTGCGATCAACATGCTGAAAACCGTTGATGCTGTCTCCGACGACATGTATTGGGAGTGCAACGGCTACTGCGGTAAAAAACAGCCAATGGTGGTTTCCCTGGGTGGCCCCGCGCTGCGGGCACAAGTTCATCTGGGTGGCGAATAGATGAGTATAGAAATCAACAACACTGCAGAACGCGTTCTTGCCCAGATGCTTGATATCGGTTTTGAACATGCCCAGGTCTCTGTCACGATTTCCGAGCAGGATGAACTCAATATCATGCACAATGAGCCAAGCCTGCTGAGATCTACCGAGGATTACGCCCTCAATCTAACC
>JABHYO010000028.1 GCA_018656865.1 Gammaproteobacteria bacterium
CATCGCTTCATATTTGCATCGCCAATACCGATATCCTGATCCACCGGTGCAATATTCATATCGCCGATCACAAAGATGAGGTCATCCGGGGAATGATGCTCGTCGAGATGCAGCATCAGATCCGAGTAGAATTTTTTCTTGCTGGGGAATTTTGTCGGATGGCTACGGCCCTCGCCCTGGGGGAAGTAACCGTTAATGACAGTTAACTCTCTGCCATCCCGGGTATCGAATGTGGCGCTGATGAAGCGTCTTTGACTATCTTCATCATCAGTGGCAAAGCCTTTTCGAATGTTTCTTGCCGTTGAGCGGTAGAGTAGGGCAACACCGTAATGGGTCTTTTGCCCATGAAAAGCGACATCGTAGCCTAAAGCCCGAATGTCCTCCTCGGGGAAGTCCTCATCGGTCGCTTTAGTTTCCTGAAGACCGATGAAATCTGGTTGGTATTTGTCGATGACGGCCTGAAGCTGATGCAGCCGAACGCGAATGCTATTCACATTGAAAGAAACGATCTTGATGGTCTTACTCCGGCAACTCAGAGAATTTCATACAGGTCTATGGTATTGACCTTGGGATCGGTCCGAGCCTTCAATTCAAAGGTCAGTCCTTCGGCCGCAATATAAGAACCGATGACACTGTTCCTCGATTTGAAATACTTCGCGGATTCAATGGCAATTTCATCGAGGTCGGCGTCGCTACGCTCCGGATCATGATGATACATGACCAGGTTTCTTACTTGAGCATCGACTGCCAGTTGGCGTACCTGGGAAATCAAGGAATGCCCCCAACCGTGCTTCGCCGGCATGTCGTTTTCAGTGTACTGGGCATCATGAATCATGACATCGACACCATGACAGAACTCCACCCATTCGTCATAGGTGGTCGTTGGTGACCCGGGGGGGTCAAGTTCATTGTCTGTAATATAGGCAACGCTGACACCATCTTCTTCAATACGGTACGCATTGCCTCCACCCGGATGGTTGAGATGCTTTCTGACGGTGTCATAATCCTGGTCATTGAGATACTGGTCGACATCGTGAACCGTCATGATCGTTGACGGCAAATCCTCGGAATGTACCGGGAAGTTTGAACCGTCCATCTGTTCCAGAATCGCCTTCAGTGCAATCTCATTGCTTTTCACACCCTGACAGACCCTGATCTCGCGTCCGGGTTGATAAATTGGACCAAAGAAAGGATACCCCTGAATATGATCCCAGTGCCCGTGACTGAGCAGTAGAAGTATTGGTTCGTCATGCTGAACCAACTTGTTGCCCAGCTCACGAATACCAGTTCCGGCATCAAAAATAAGATTGTTGCCGCTGTTCATGCGTATATGAACGCAGGAGGTATTACCGCCGTACTTAACTGTTCTTGGACCTGGCGCTGCAATCGAACCGCGTACGCCGTAGAAGGTGACAAGCATAAGTTTTAGGTTCGTTTGCCTGTGATCAGGTCTCGAAACTTATCCAGAAGTGTTTCGTATTTATAGTCGGTAAATTCACCGGCGTCGAAGTACATACCGTGCTCCGCGCAAGCTTCATACCAGATATGGGGCTGCTTGGGGTCTGAGACCTTCTCCATCTTTTTGCCGCAACGAGGGCAGTCCACGTCCTCGATCTTGTTAAATTCCTTTCCAATTTCAGGGTCGCCGCTGTCGACAAACTCTGACATCCATTTGCCTTTCAGTTCTTCCGCCTCACCGAGATCGAACCAGATTCCTTTGCAGTTCGTACATCGGTCAACCGTCATATCGCGGCCGTAAGTGATTTCTTCCATTTCCGCGTGGCATTTGGGACATTCCATACCGGCTCTACCTTAAATTCCTGTGACTAGTGGCGACGCGCAGACGCCCGCTGTTAGCTGAGTATACTGAAGCTCCACCAAAGTTGCATGTCGGTTACGACCGGAGGGGAAAGCTTATCAAAAGGTATCCTTTGAGCTCTTAGCGAGTGTCTTAATATTCGAACAGTGTACCCGTCAGTCCAGTTTCCAGCATTGGAGATTATTTGACCGGCAACTGGCTAATCCATCTATGTCAGGGGCAAAAGTAAGAGGATGAAGATCGCATCTACAGGATTCGAGATAAGAAATTATCTTGTGCAGGGAGTTGGATGGTTATCCAAGTTGCAGGAAAATGGATAGTCCCAGAGGTTTAGCAGGCTGTGTGGGGTAATAAGGCAGCACTGCATGGCCATTACCACCCATTAGACTGCGCATAATCTATATTATGTTAAATTATAGAAAGATGCAGTATTTCGACCATATAGGTATGTTGGCAGTTACCCGCGTTACTTTGTGACCTCAGCACTGAGCTCTTCCACCCTTCAGGCACTTTTCAGGCACATTCCTTTTCGCCAACGTGACATCTTGGCCTTCATCATCCGTGAAGACCAATCGACCCTGGACCTTTTCAGATAGTTGCGGTCGTATTCGTCGATCTACTTGTAAACCTGGCCTTGTATCGGTTGACTGACACAGATCAGAACCAGTGACAGAAGCCACGCGTGTGTAAGAAAAATTCCTTTGGGGAGACTGAACCCCCCTCTCCTTTCTATCGCACCTAGTCCGTGCCTGACTTCAATAGGGCCAGGTCTGTATAAACTCCCGGCGCTCCAGGTTGTCCATCACTGTCGCTGAAATCCAAAGAACAATTAGTGGCAAGATTGTTGAGCTGGCAGTACGCTCATTAGTGCATGAAGAGATGGTAAAAAGTACTGCTGTACTGACGAATATCGAATCCCTTGATTACTTCCGCAGCGAGCCAGAGTTAAAAGAGACGTAGAGGTGCAATAAAACCGATGCAGCACTTGATCATAGCCTTAATGTGTTTGGTGGCCGCGTCGTCTGTCAGTGCTGACTGGGAGATGGTGAAAGATGAATCATCCTTTTCTTTCGGTACGGTGTTTAACGAAAGGGAATCTGAAAAACACACCTTTACGGAATTCAGCGGATTTGTTCAAAAAGGAGGCAATGCGAAATTTGATATCAACCTGCTGAGCGTAAAGACCGGGATCGAAAAGCGCGATCAGCGAATTCACAAAATACTGTTTACAAGGCCAATGGCAGCGTCCTATTGGGTAAGGGTGGATACCCGACACATCGAAAGTTTACCGATTAATGAGCCGCGGGAACTGGTTCTTAGAGGCAGTTTCATCTTCAACAAACGTCCGACACCAGTACCGCTGAGAGTCAAAGTAACCAGGATGAAAGCAGGAAGGTTCAGAGTTGAATCCATTGGAAGCAATGTTCTGGATGCAAGTACCCTAGGACTTGCTGACAAAATCGAAAGACTCAGGGCGGCAGCGGGCCTGTGGGATATATCGCCGATGGTATCGCTTGAATTCAAACTTGTGTTCAAACCTTATGTTCACGAGGATACCTCGGTCACTCCTGAGGTGGTTACCAACCCGGTCTCCGCGTTGCCTTCTATGGTTGAAGAACGGCAATCCGTCGGAACACGCCGGATCATTACCTACAAGGTGACTTCAAAAATGTGGGGCAGTGAGGGTCAGGGGCTGGAAACCTCCAATGAGGTTCTGGAAAGAATTCACAAAGCTTTTAGTCTCTGGGAGGAAGCGTCCTTAGGTAGCTTGGACTTAGTATATGCGGGGTTTTCCCAACCGTCCTATGACAGCAGAGCCCAGGTTCCTTACGATGGCTCAATTCATCTTGTGCTATACGGGCGGAACAATTTTCATGGGGAACGGGGTAATGCCAATTACAGGGGTACTATCCCGAAGGAATACAAGCGCGGCACGATTTTTTTGGACAAGGATCCGAATGCCTTAACCGTCAGGGTCATTGCCCACGAGATTGGTCATGCCCTTGGAATTGCCCATGGTGCCAGCAGTGCATCGATTATGTTTAGCGGTCCCTGGGCAAGGACTGGGTACGTGGTTGACAAGCTGACCGAACAGGATAGTGCCAATCTGCGTGCATTGTGGTCGCCTGATTCAACAGGTCTTTACACCATTGCTGGAGAAGTTCAGACCTTGCACTATCACAAAATGGCCTTCGTCTTTGCGGTTGATGTGATCAGCGGCCATACCTACTCAACAAGGTCCGATCACAATGGGAAATTTACCCTGGCGCTGTTGAAGCCGGGTAACTATTTCCTGGTTGCCAAGGCCGTTGAAGTCTCGCAGGACATCAAGGCGCTCGATACCCAGAAGTTCATTCCACAGAGCCCAGGCTGGTATGTCAGGAACGGGTTAAGCTCTCCGGATTATTCCAGGGCGACCGCGCTCAAATTAACTGTTGACGATCCGGATATCGAAAACATCAATCTAAAGATGATCGACAAGTCGGCCCCGTTCAGGCTGACCCGCGCCCAGGCAGTAACCGGTAGTAACGGTCTCGGCATCCTGAGCCCGGGTGACAAGATCACACTTGCATTACATCAGGTCAGGAACCTGTCCAAGGTGTCGGGTTTTGGCAAATCTCCCGACTACTACTTTCAACCGGTCATCCGATCGGCAGATGGTGGTACTCAGGTGACGCTGGTAACTGACGCGGGTGCCACTGAAGGAGAGCGGCTGGTTCTCGTACGCGACCGGAATGGAAGGAGTAATATTGGTCTGATTGGCATTTATCTTGGAAGAAAGAGGTAGACCGGTGAGGAAAGATAGCTCGATATACAAATCTGGAATGGCTCGGTTTTCTTTTTTCGTTCTGGCTGTTCTTCTGTTTGGGTTCTCATCGGTATTTGCCAGCGATGACAGTGGAAAGAGTGAGAGAGATCGTGAGCCAATTGTTTATGTGTCATTCGACGTGGATCTGAATGATGTGGGCCCCTTTAAGTTAAGAGGTTTCATATTTGGTGATGAGGTTCAATTGAGACCGGGGAAAATGGGCCAGGCTCTTTTTGTCGGCGGCACCGAAGACTGGGTTGAAATGCCGCTGGATGACAGGATAAATTTGAATGACGGTGCAAGTGTGGAAATCTGGTTTCGCCGTGAGGACTGGATTAATCCATATCACGGTGGTTCCGGCTTTCAGACCTTTGTTGTTGTCACCAGCGATATGATGATGGATGTGACCTCCAGTGCCTGCCCGGTCGCACCTCCCTGGGCTTTGCTGACGAGCATGACACACTATGACGAGGAAGCTGGGGAGTCCGACGTCGTCCGGGCACATTCAGAACCCAATTCCATCCCTCCTGACGAATGGATGCATGGGGCGGTGACCTATGATCCGCATGAGGCCACTCTGACGCTTTACCTAAATGGTGAAGAGATAGACAAGGCCTACGGTGTCCCGCGGCAGGAATTTGATATTCGCATCATTCGGCTGGGGACCTGGTTCAAGGCTAATCAGGCCTTTCGAGGCTATGTTGATGAACTCAAGGTTTATGACTACATCCGCTCAGCGGATGAGGTTTTTCTGGAAGCCCACTTCGTGAGGTAAAGGGGTTGTGAACCTGCGGGTCTGGTACGTCAAACGTCCGCTTAGTTACTCGCAGTGCTTTGTTATCTCGGCCCCTAGCTCTCGCACCCTTCTGATCCTCTCCTTTTCACTGACATAGACGTCTTTGCCGTCATCATCCGTGAAGACCACTCGACCCTGGGTTTTCTTCAGATAGTCACGGGCCTTTTTGCACTCCTTAGTCAGGTAGGCTTTCTTCGCAGCAGCGTAGCGTTTCTTGTTCTTGCCTTTCTCGGTATCAACGACCATTGGCGGCGGGAGGCTTTCATCTATGTTAAGGATTTCATAGGTTTTGCTGTCTGCGTCGACACCACTCGAGGGCGGCTGATCGCTGAACTGTTTTTGACCATTCGCATCGATCCACTCGTAAACCTGAGTCTGTGCTGGCTGACTGATACAGATTAGAACCAGTGACAGGGCGCACACGGGTATAATGCGGGTAATGAATTCTTCCATGATTTCCAGTCCATCAAACCTTGATGAGTTATTCGTCAATGATACACCCTTGATTGACGTCAGGGCGCCGGTGGAATTCCAAAAGGGCGCCTTCCCTTCTGCGACAAACCTACCCATTCTGACCGATGAGGAAAGGCACGAAGTTGGGATCTGCTACAAAGAGAAGGGCCCACAATTCGCAGAACAACTGGGTTTTGAACTCGTCAGCGGCCCCATCAAAGAGAAACGTCTGGAACGATGGGCTAATTTTCTTTCAAAAAGCCCAGATGCCCTTTTGTATTGCTTTCGGGGCGGCCTGCGCTCAAAAACCGCCTGTAGCTGGCTTCTCACTGCCGGATTTGATGTGCCCAGGATCGAGGGAGGCTATAAACAGCTACGCAACCATCTACTGCTGGTCTTTGAGAAGCTCCCCAGCCTGGTTATCGTCTCCGGACGCACCGGGACGGGTAAAACCGACTTTCTCGCAGATTTTACCCAATCTATTGATCTCGAAGGGTTGGCTAATCATCGTGGCAGCGCTTTTGGCGGCCGTATAACACCTCAACCCGCGCAGATAGACTTTGAGAATGCGCTTGCCGTCCAGTTCCTTAAGCGCCGTGATGAAAAGGAAATCCTGCTGGAAGACGAAAGTCGCCTGATCGGGCGCACTAATCTGCCCCTGCCGCTTCAGGAGAAAATGAAGCAGGCGCCAATTATGATTATCGAAGAACCGCTCGATGCCCGGACTGAACGAATTTTCGGAGAATATATCGAAACTCAGTGGGATGAGTATGTTGATTTTTACGGCAGTGACGCTGAAACGGAATTTGAGGCCTACCTGCTGTCGGCTGTCGATGCGATCCGTAAGCGGCTTGGCGGTGATGCACACCAGAGTATTCGCGAACTGATGTTGACGGCGATAACTGCTCACCGCAACGGCAACGGATTGGATGCACACAGAGTCTGGATCACCACCCTGCTCTCAGACTACTACGACCCCATGTACAATTACCAGATGGACAAAAAAGCCGAGCGTGTCCGAATCCGTGCGCCGCGGGAAGAAGTGATTGACTGGTATGCGGAATTCCAGGGGTGCCTGCCTTGAGTCAGCCCCAACCGCCCTCTCGCTGGCAGTTGATAAGGGATTTACTTGCCTTTCAGTTCAAGCTTGCGCTGGACGGTTTGCGCGACGTGTTACTAAGCCCCATCTCGATTGGTGCCGCCATTATTGGCCTACTAACCAGCCGCGAAGATCCAGGCAAGCACTTCTATCGTCTTCTGAAGCTCGGGCATGAAAGTGATCGCTGGATCAATCTTTTTAATACTCATGAAGAAGTAGACGGGCCCTCCTCCGATACCCTGGTCCGCCAGGCCGAGTCACTGGTCAAGACCGAGGTTGAAAAAGGCGGTGTTGTCTCCGGCCTAAAAAACCATACCGACAATGTGCTGGACCGGATTCAGAAGCGACATTCCTCAAAGCCAGATGCTACTGAAGAGTAATACCTTCGTAATTTTCGGCGGCGACACTTTCCAGTTTTCCCAGGTAGGAAGCCTGACCACCGAGATAGATCTGGTGACGAAACTTGTCGTGATCTTCAACATTAGAGTTGTAACCGGTAAACCAGGATTTCGTCTTGCTGAGCAATAACCCCTGGTAACCTTCCCTGACGTGCGCCAGCCATTCAGCCTCCGCGACTTCAGTGGGCTCGAACCTCTGATAACCGTGGTCTCGAAGATAGACGATAAAAGCAGTGGCCCAGTCCACTGCAGTCTCTATTGCCCGCGGGAAATTAGAAGACACAGACGCTCCCTGCGGACCTGCGAGTGTCATCATATTGGGGAAGCCGTGGGTCTGCAGACCGAGAAAGGTCACCGGTCCGTCCTTCCACTTGTCGAACAGCTTTTCCCCGTTCATGCCCGTGAATTCGATACGATCGAAAGCACCCGTGATGGCATCGAAGCCGGTCGCATAGACAATGATATCGAACTCCCGCTCCTGATCGCTGGTACGGATACCCTTTTCGGTAATACATTCGATCGGAGTATCGTTGACGTCTACCAGGTATACATTGTCCCGGTTGTAAGCTTCGTAGTAGTTGGTTTCCATCGGCACACGGCGTGCGCCAAAGCCGTGATCTTTGGGGATCAGCTTCTCCGCTACCTCCGGATCCTGTACCCGCTGGCGGATCTTGTTGGCAATAAATTCGCTGTACTCCGCATTTGCCGCTTCGTCGAACCCAACGTTCCTGTAGTTGCCGAGCCAGACGCCGAACCCTGGTGATTGGTAGAGCTCTTCCCAGAGCTCAAGTCGTTCTTCTCTCGATACCTCATCTGAATTCTTCATCACCGGACCGTGTAGAAACCCGCCCGGCGTCTCTGCGCAACGCTGGAATATCTCATCATAGCTGGCTTTAATTCTTGCCTGCTCTTCCGGTGTGATCGGGGCGTTGTTAAGTGGCGCACACCAGTTTGGGCGCCTCTGATAGACCGTCAGCGAAGCGACTTTGTCGGCAAGCTCAGCAATGATTTGAACTCCGGTTGCCCCCGTGCCCACAACCGCGATGTGTTTGCCTGTGTAGTCCACAGGTTCGTGAGGTGAATAGTAGGTGTGGAATGAGGTTCCCTTGAACGATTCCACACCGTTGATTCGCGGTAGTGTCGCCGCTGACATGATGCCAACTGCCGTCAGCAGAATGTTGCAGCGATACTGCCTGCCGTCTTCCAGCGTGATCATCCAGACACTATTGTCGTCGTCGAAGACAGAGGACTTCACCTTGCAACCAAATTGCATATGCTGGCGCAGGTCGAACTTGTCTGCGACATAATTCAAATAGGAAAGTGTTTCCGGCTGGGCAGCAAAGTGTTCACTCCAGTCCCATTCCTGCAGTAGTTCTTTTGAGAATGAATACCCGTAGGTATAACTTTCAGAGTCGAACCGTGCTCCCGGATATCGGTTCCAGTACCAGGTGCCACCAAGGTCATCGCCGCCTTCAAGCACTGTCGCATCGATGCCAAGCTCTTTAAGCCGATAAAGCTGGTAGATTCCGCAGACCCCTGCCCCAATGATTATCGCTTCGTGGTGTTGTACGTCGGTCATCGCATGCCTCGTTATTCTGCTGATTCGCTCATCTTGACCAGCAGGACGTTTGTTTCTAGTGCGTCCAGAGTTGGTTCAGCGCTGGTGCCGA
>JABHYO010000122.1 GCA_018656865.1 Gammaproteobacteria bacterium
CATTGGACCCACCCGCCGATTCACCAAATATGGTGACATTACCGGGATCTCCGCCAAAGCTATCAATATTGGCCTGCACCCAATTGAGGCCAGCGATCAAATCGAGGGTTCCAAAGTTACCCGACGCATCTTCCGGTGTTGAGGAAGTATTCATCAGGGAATCATGGGCGAACCAGCCAAGCGGTCCCATCCGATAGTTCAGCGTGACAACAATGACATTATGCTCTGTCGCCATCAGCGAACCGTCGTAGATCTGGGTAGTTTCGCTGCCGCCGCTGCCAACACTGTTGCCGCCACCGTGGATCCAGAACATCACAGGCAGCTGGTCCGATCCGGTGGGAATTTTCGTTGGACCGATGGTCGGTGCCCAGATATTCAGCACCAGGCAGTCTTCATCACCGACAATACCCCTACCCTCATCGCTGCCCGGAATGGCAGGTAATTGCACGCAGGCATTGCCATATTCGAACATTTCCCTTCTTCCCTCCCAGGGGATGGGTGGCCTCGGCGCCTTCCAGCGCAGGTCCCTGAGTGGCGGTTGCGCGTAAGGTATTCCAAGCCACGTGTGGGCATCATTCTTGCCCTGAAAGCCAATGATTGTGCCCGACTCGATCGTTCGAACCGAAGAAGGCGATGCGATCTTCGGTATGGGTTCGTCCGGACTCAGATATACATAAATGCTGCCACCGACCGCAGCAGCGGCTGTTATTACTAGCAGTAGAAGAATTCCCAGAAATCTCAGCATGAACCGGCCCCTTAATCACCCTGACTTGCTACCGTTATACCACTATTCCCTAATCAGTTTGATAGTGGAATGTAAGGGGTTTAGCATCGCTGCAACCAATCGATATGATCAACCATCAATCGAGGCGAATTATCTAATGCTAAAAGAAATGCCAACAACGGGCCGTGAGTGGTCAGTCCTGAAACAGGAAATGATCGACCGTGGCAACGATGATGCCAAGTGGCGCGAAGGTAAAACGGCTGTTTATGTCTTCAATGCCGGCGAGGACGTAGCCCGCGTTCAAAAAGAAGCCTATACGCTGTACATGTCAGAAAACGGCCTTGGTCCACTCGCCTTCCCAAGTCTGAAACAGATGGAGGAAGAGGTGATCGGCATGGGGCTCCACCTGCTGCATGGTCCTGATGACAGTTCTGGCACCATCACGTCCGGTGGCACGGATTCCATCAACATGGCGGTTAAAGCGGCGCGTGACTATGCGCGATCAATCAATACCGTCAGTGGCACACCCAATATTGTCATGCCTTTTTCCGCCCACCCCGCCTTCGATAAGGCCTGCATAATGATGGGACTGGAAAAAAGAAGGATACCTGTCGGCTCAGACCTGCTGGCCGATGTATCCGCCATGAGTGACGCCTGCGATGAAAACACCATCATGCTGGTTGGTTCTGCACCCAGCTTCCCCTACGGGTTAATTGATCCGATCGAAGAATTGGGGAAACTCGCCACCGACAAAGGTCTCTGGTTACACGTCGATGCCTGCGTTGGCGGTTATATTGCCCCCTTTGTGCGTATGAATGGTGCCAATATTCCACCCTTCGATTTCGAAGTCGAGGCCGTCAAGTCCATGTCCGCCGATCTCCACAAATACGGCTACTGTGCCAAAGGTGCCTCAACAGTACTGTTTCGATCGGAGCAACTGAAAAATCACATGATTTTCGACTGCGATGACTGGCCCGGTGGCCGGATGGTAACCCCCACTCTGGCGGGTACCCGACCCGGTGGTGCGATTTCGGCTGCCTGGGCAGTGATGAACTACCTTGGCATTGACGGTTACAAGGCAAAACAGAAAATGGTCACCGATGCGAGGATCGTGATCGAACGCGGTGTCGAATCACTGGGTTTTCGCATATTGGGCAATCCGCAACTTGGCATCATTGCCTACTCCCACGCTGAGGTCGATGTTTATGCTGTCTACAGCCAGATGTATCTGCGCGGATGGTTCACCAGCCTCACAACTGAGCCAAAAGCCCTGCATCTGATGCTTTCACCCTTCCACATTGAGGTGACGGATACCTATCTCAACGACCTGAAAGACTCAGTTGAGGCTGTCAGATCCGGCAATACGGATTCCATAACAGAAGCGCGTTACAGCTAAATCCTGTCCCTAATCAATATTGCTGTGCCAGTTTCCTGATAGTCTCCAATACCAACGATCCTAGAAGAATCGTGTCACTTTGCCTTTAAAAAGAGCCGTCGGAGTCATCAATGAGCTACAACTGGAACTATGGCGATATCGTCGAAGCCATGGAAACAATCACACCAGGTGATCAACCCGCCCTGATTCACGGCGATCGGGTCGTCAACTGGAGTGACATGAAAAGGCGGAGCAACAATCTTGCCAACAACCTTCTGGCAAACGGGGTCAAGTCGGGTGACAAAATCGCATTTTACCTGCGTAATTGCCCGGAATACTCCGAAGGTCTCAATGCTGCCTTCAAAGCCGGGCTGACCCATGTCAACGTCAACTACCGATATATTGACCATGAGCTCGTCTACCTGCTCGACAATTCCGATGCGACTGTCGTTATCTACCAGACTGAATTTCAGGAACACGTAGACCATATACGGGATCGGCTACCGAATGTCCTACATTGGCTGGCAGTCGATAGCGGTAACGAGTCCAGTTATGAGGATATGGTCAACGATGGAGATGGTACCCCCTGCCGGCGCACCAGGAGCCCGCACGACTTGCTCTTTATGTATACCGGCGGGACAACCGGTATGCCGAAGGGCGTGATGTGGCGCCACGACGATCTGTTCAAGGTTCTCGGAGCCGGTGGCAACGCTCGCATTAATATTCCCCCCTGCGCAGACATGATTGAGTTGAAAGCCCGAACCCAGTCAGAACCACGTACGGTTAACATGCCGTTGCCACCGATAATGCACGGAACCGGCCTTTTATCTGCGATCGGTGCCATGGCGTCTGGCGGCACCTGCGTCACCCTGCCTTCGCGAAGCTTCGATGCCGATCTAGCCCTCACCGAAATCGACAAACATCGGGTCACCACCGTCAGCATTGTCGGTGACGCCTTTGCCCGCCCCATTGTCGAGGCTCTGGATGCCTCTCCCGGCAAGTACGATTTTTCATCTGTCTCACTGATCAGCTCATCCGGAGTCATGTGGACCCGGGAAGTTAAGGCCGGTCTTCTGCGCCACAATGAAAACCTCCTCCTTTCTGATGGCTTTTCATCATCGGAAGCCATCGGCCTGGGCGCATCGCTCATGACAAAGGACGAGGAAATCGAGGTTGCCAGTTTTACCCTGGGACCGAACTGCAAGGTCTTCACCGAAGATCTACGGGAAGTGAAACCCGGATCGGAAGAAACAGGCATGGTTGCTGTTTCTGGCAACCTACCGGTCGGTTACTACAATGACCAGGAGAAGACCAACCAGACCTTCAAAGTTATAAACGGTGTTCGCTACTCCATTCCCGGTGACTGGGTAAGAGTGGCGGAAGACGGCAGTCTCATTCTTCTGGGTCGAGGCAGTAACTGCATCAATACCGCCGGTGAGAAGGTCTATCCGGAAGAAGTTGAGGAAGCCCTGAAGTTTCATGACACCGTCGCAGATGCCCTGGTAGTTGGTGTCAAGGACGATCGTTGGGGGCAGTCCATCACTGCTGTCGTTCAATTGAATGCAGGGCACGAACTGGACGAATTGGAGTTGAGAGAATTCACACGGAACCACCTCGCAGCCTACAAGATCCCCAAACGAGTGCTCTTGAAAAACGACCTGGAAAGAGCAGCAAACGGCAAGGCAGACTACAAGTCCATCAAAGCATTTGCTGAGTCTGAACTGGGGATAGGCTAGAAAACATCCTAAAAATCGATCCTGCCTCTCAGCTTTTTCTGTTGGCCGGATCGCCGCTTGTTATCCACCCGGCGTCTGACAGAGCCTTTTGAGGGTCGAGTTGACCTGCGTGACTTTTTTACCCGTTGTGCTGCAAGTAGCATTTCTTCGAGGCGAATCAGCGCATCCGCCCGGTTCTTTTCCTGGCTTCGAAAATTCTGGGCCTTAATGACGATCTTGCCATCAACGGTCACCCGCGAGTCCTTCAGCTTAAGCACCTTCTGCTTGATGGCCTCAGGAAGGCTCGAGGCCACGACATCAAACCGGAGATGAATGGCACTGGACACCTTGTTCACATGTTGGCCGCCGGGACCACTGGCTCGAATCGCGCTGATTTCGATCTCGGATTCGGGAATATCAGTTAGTTTCAACACAAGGGAGTCTCTGAATAAGTATACGCATGTTGCGTGACGTGAAGCCTATCACTGCTAGGCTCTCGCCATAAACTTGGCATTGGTTGTATTTACCTTGATCCGCTCACCCTGCTCAATGTATTCAGGCACCTGCACAATCAGCCCCGTCGCAAGGGTCGCCGGTTTGGTTCGAGCACTAGCTGAGGCGCCTTTGATACCTGGTGCTGTATCAGTAATCTCGAGGACAACCGATTGAGGCAAGTCTATGGCAACGATACTACCCTCCACAAGCAGTGCAGTAATGCCTTCAAGGCCATCACTCAGATAATCCAACTGTTCCTCAACGCTTTCCTTCGCGAGCATGTACTGGGAGTAATCGCCAGTATTCATGAATACATATTGATTATCATCGATATAGGAAAAGAGCACCTGAACCCGCTCGCAATCGGCCTCCACCAGGAAATCATCACCTTTTAACGATTCATCTCGCTTTTGACCCGTAACCAGATTGTCGAACCGAATCTTGTAGAGGGTCGCCGCACCACGGGCAGACGGGCTTTTTGCATCAAGTTGCTTTACTACGTGAGGTGCTCCATCCAACTGCACAACATCGCCTCGTTTTAAATCACTGGCTTTTGGCATTGTATTACCTGAAATCAAAACCCATATTGTACAATTCCAGACTTCTGTTTGATCTGCTGATTGATGCCTTTTCCCTTCGTATCAAAACTCGACAGTTCACTCGCCGTCGAGGTCTACCTGCATGAGTTTTATCTCGGTGACAGGCCGCGGCGCTGTTGGACTTACCTGACCAAAGGTCTGTCAGGCCACGGCCAGCGTGAAATGGCGCTATCGCTCCTTGTCGATGACGAGGGCGATGCTGAAGATCTGCCACAAACCCCCCTCAAGATGTTTCAGCTGCTGGGGGAGCGGACTTCTGCCGGGCGAATCGTCGAATGTGGGGACTCAACCCGTCTTGGACAGCGGGGTATCTTCGGCTTTCCAGGTCTATTTTACGTCCCGGCCATACAGTACGAGTCTCTGCCAAACCTTGATGAGTACCTGTCTCTCATCCTGGTACACCGGGAGGAATACGACTATATCCGGCAATATGGGCTAACGCGTTTTCTATCCCACCTGGGTCGGTTTTGCTCTTCATTCCCCTACCCGACCTGGAACACCCAGGCACGACCGAGCCTTTTCCCGAACAATATCAGGGAAATCAGCATGTTAACGGACGCAAGTCACGTCCAGCTGGAACACTCGTACGCACACCAGCTAGGCGATGTCCTGCAATTGCAGCTACATAAGTCAGACGCTGAAAAAGCGCTGCATGCGATCGACAACCTGGATGACGATCAGGTCGCCATTCTTAACACCGCATTTTCACCAAGATGCGATGCGAGCCTGTACTGGCAGGAGGGCCAGGATTTACCCGGTGCCTATGCTGCGCCGGACTCTGTTACAGGCATGATCGGTGGAAGTTTTATTTCGCTCTGTCGCTCTGATTTCAGCGACATCGCGATCGTTGAGGACGGCTTCTCGGTCAACCTGACAGCACCTCAGTGGCATCAATTAAGCCAGTCAATTGAGAGCAGCGTCGCCTGTGAATTTAACCTTGATGGCGACAGGCGTTTTGTACTGGATTTTGTCGATGTCTCCGCGAAACCACTTGCCAGACCATACCAGCCACTTGCGGTCTGGCGACAGCTGACACCACCTGAACCGAATACGACTCAATCTATCGAGACCGGCAGAATACAGATGGGTGCCTTTACCAATCTATCTGGAGAAAACAGCCTCTCTGAACGTGTCAGTCGTGACGAGCTGCTCGACTATCTGTCTCGGATTCACGCGACCTTCAATGAGGCACTTTCTGAAGAGGAAGACAGCTTTGAATTCGAACTGGAACTAACAGTCTATCCCGATCGTGTCGAATCCAGACTTGTCGCACATATCGAATTGAACCCGGAATTCACCGAATTTATCCAGGGCATGATCCAGAAGATCCGCTCCTGTGACGTCACTTCTCAGGTAATGATTCGCCTGCCTTTTTCAGTCAATTCAACCGAGGCAGACAATGGTACCCGGTGAAACAACCCTCGAACTCGTTAATCACCTTGTCGCAGAAGGTGCCCAGCACATCGTCCTGCTGATGCGACACTCGGCTCGGGAATACGAACCCGGCAAACACGATCTACTGAATCCACTGACCGATGAAGGCAGAGATCTTGCCCATACCCTGGGTGAGAAGCTACCGAAATCACTTCTGATTCGTGGCTACAGCAGTCCTACTGAACGCTGTATCGAAACTGCCTCCTTAATCATGGCGGCACATAAAGCTGCAGGCGGCGAAACCACCCGTAACCGAGTAGTTGAGGCACTGGGTGTATTTTATGTGCTGGATCAGATGAAGATGTCCAAGGCCATGCGAGAGGCTGGCAACATCCCGGCTTTTCTAGGCAAGTGGTACAGTGGCAACATGGCACCAGATATCATGATGCCACCCGACACCGCCGCGACGATCATCGGCCGGTTAGCGGCAGAAAAGCTGGAGAAGGACCCCGATGCCCAACAGTTAGACCTGATGGTCTCTCATGATTTCACGCTCTACACCATCAAAAATCAGCTGCTGGGCCAGGATCTGGTTCGATATCCTGAGGTTCGCTATCTCGATGGTATCGCCCTGTTTAGAAGAGACGAACAGACCTGGATACAAAGTCATCATGGGGATGCTATCGAGTTGAATGTGTGACCAGTCTTCTAGATCACAAGTGGTTTTTCTCTGCCGGATTTTCTCACCGGTAGTGGCAACAGCTTCCTGACCCTTCTTCGATAGTCTTCATATTCAGAACCCAACCCATTCATCAGATCCTTTTCTTCGAAGTACAGGCCAATAAAAATATAGATTGTCATGGTCACGGCCAGCATCAGATGGGTCATGGTCATCGTTGGTGTGAACCAAATGCCGATTAGGACACCCAACTGAATCGGATGGCGAACCAATCGATACAATCCCCTTTCGGTGAAGGTATCCCTTGCTGCCGTACTGGGACGAAGATTCAGATACACCTGCTGTAATCCGAAAAGCTCAAAGTGGTTGATCAGGAAACTTGACCCAACACAGATGACCCAGCCCAGAACATATAGCCCAATCAGTGTTGTCTGCAACCATGAACTCGCTGCCTGCCAGACGATCCCTTCAACCGGTTGCCAATAAAGACAGATCAGAAACATCATGATACCGGACAGGAGGACATAGGAACTTCGTTCCGCTGCCACCGGTAACACCTTTGTAATGGCTGCCTTAAACTTCGGTCTTGCCGTGACGGTATGCTGGAGACCAAACAGCACCATCAGTCCAAGATTGATAACCACCGCAGAAACCACGCTACCAGCCTCTCCCGAATTAATGTGGATTGGCAGAAACTCCCAGGCTCCGATATACAAAATGAAGTAGGTAAGCCCTCCTATGCCAATGACGTAGGAGATAATCCCAAATAGTAAAACAAGAATAGACATCTCGCGCTCCTCTCTCTCAACACCCCGAACAGGGTTGACTGACTATGCGCTTCTTTGTGGGGCAAATAAAGTGATATCAATCTGACCTAAATCAGAACAGCGGCTTCATTCGCCTATTAAGCCATTCAAGCAGTATCTGATTGGTCTCTTCCGGTTTTTCCTGTTGAATCCAGTGTCCGCATTCAAGCGTATGGGCTTCAAGATCGTCGACATAGCCCGTCATATCGAGAGGCTGCACCATATCGTGCTTTCCATAGATCATCAGCGCCGGATGCACAACTTTTTGTTCCACGTCCTCGGTTGTTTCCCAGTTTCGTGTGAAGTTGCGATACCAGTTGCAGGGTGCATGGAAACCACTTTCATTGAAGGCCTCCACGAATACATCAAGTTCCTCTTCGGACATCATCAGTTCACCGAGATCAAAATCTTCTTCCGCGAACTGAACAATGGACATCCCTGAAGGCTGATTGACATCGGTTTCAAGCCACTGCTTTGTCCGATACAGATTACTGAGAAACCGTCTCGTGTTCTGCTCAAACGCGGTGGCTGCAACACCGGGCCGACGGTTGAAGTGAACGATGTAAAAGTCAGGGCCCCGCATCCGCTCCATTAGCGCTACCGGATCTGCCGGTGTTCTCGGGATAAACGGCACCGACAAGTTGGCAACGCCAGCGACTCTATCGGGATTAAGCGTTGCCTGGTGCCACACAACCAAAGCACCCCAGTCATGTCCGACAAAAACCGCCCTTTCAATGCCAAGGGCATCCAACAGCCTCAGTTGATCAGAGGTCAGATGATGGCAGTCATAAGCTTCGACCGCATCCGGTCTGCCGGAACGGCCATAACCGCGCTGATTCGGAACGATCACGTGATAACCCTGCTCGACCAGCGCAGGAATCTGAAAGCGCCAGCTGAAAGCATGTTCCGGCCAACCATGAGCCAGAAGCACGGGAATGCCGCCCTCTCCCGCTTCAAAGACTTCGAGTTCTACCTCGCCGCAGTCAACTATTCGCGGCTTTGGAAAATCCATCATGTCCTTTTTCTCCCGCTATCCATTCGTAGGCATCTTCCTGAGAACGATGGAGTCGAAAATGGATATTGCTGCCAATCAATTTCAGAATGCCGAGATAAGCGCGCAACAAATAGAAATCCGGCACTCGGTTCGTGACCAGGGCAGCCTTGTAGACACCCCGACGCTTCATGTACTGTCTTAGCTCTCTCGACAACTGCCGAACCTCGCTCATCGGAATCTTCTTCATATCCAATCCGGACAGATCCCATAGGGCGTGCATATTAGTGTGGAATTCCGGGTGATCAAAGATCTCATCGTAACCGGCAACCAGTTCCTGCACGGTAACCTTGCCGGAGATCTTCATCACGATGACGTCTCGCTCTAAATCAAAGGTCGAACAGATACTCAAAGATGTGGCCTCCAGAAAGGCGCGAAGCATATCACGATATTCCTCTTCCAAATCGCCATCCGTCCATGAATTTAGATTTGACGCTATCCTTTTCAGAAGCAAGAATGGCTCACCTTTTATTTGTATGTGGAGATCACCATGGCCATCGGCATTGTCGCTAAGCTAAAGATTCAGGAAGGCAAGAACGAGGAGTTTGAAGCCATTTTCAACGAGATGGCGTCTGCTGTCACTGCGCAGGAACCTGGCAACAATTTCTACGCGCTTCACCGATCACGAGAAGACAGCAGCATCTACGTCGTTCTGGAACAATACGCTGATCAGGCGGCTCTCGATGTCCACGGTAAATCAGACGAATTCACAGCAGCAGCAGCCAAACTGGGTGGCTGTCTGGGTGGCAAGCCGGAAATCGAATTTCTTGACGGGGTTTGATTCGAAAGCGTCATTCCTGACGCAAAGGCTCAAACGGGATTGCATCACGACATCTCGCGATGCAACCCGTCACTTCGCTCAGTATGAAATCGGAAGGCTATCTGACCCGTTTATGGGTCAGACTCATATAGGCACGATTTAGAAAGCCGGTATTGTCACCCATTTTCTCATCGTACTCCGCAGTCGGTTTGGCCGCATAAACCTCTTCCAGAGATTTACCTTCGTCTATGAGACGGTTCAATCGATCGCGGATGGTCGATAGCATCTCGATGTAGTCCTTCAATGTATTGTAGTCAGCGATTGGGCCATGACCCGGGATGACGATAGTTTCCTTGTTGATCTGTTTCAGCGTTTCGCTGCAGAAGTGGATGACACCATCGAGGGTGCCGCCGTTACCCGCATCAATAAATGGATAACCGGTGTTGTTGTACACATCTCCCAGATGCACGGCATTGGTTCCTCTAAAGATGACCGCCGCATCACCGGTCGTGTGGGCAGGTCCAAAATGCAGCAGATCGATCTGCTGTCCGTTTAGGTGAAACTGCATTGCGTCCGAAAAAGTAATATCCGGCCAGGCGCTTTCTGGATAGGCTTTTTGTTCATAAGCCGTGATGACCAAATTAATGATGTGATCACCCTTCATCATCTCTCTTGAATTCTCCTGGGCGACCAGCCAGACACCATCCGGCCCCAGCGCAAGATTGCCTTCCGCATGATCGAAGTGCCAGTGAGTGGTGACAGCAAAATCAACATCTTTACCACCAAGCTTTCGAATTGCCTTCTTTATCTTTGGCATGATCTGGGGGAACTGATCGTCGACGATGAAAACACCATCTTCTCCCACACTGACGGCGATATTGCCTCCAAGACCGAACAGTACAAAGAGATCATCGCCAACCTTTTCGGTTTTGATCTGTGCAGCTTTGAAGTCCCAACCAAAGGTCTTGGCCAATGTGTCGAGATCCATAGTCTCCGGCACTTCTGGCCCACTGTGAGCCCATGTCGTTGAACAGAACAGAAACAACACGATAACAATCAGGTTTTTCATATCTTCTCTCCCAAGAAATTTTCTTTATCTGATCGCCTCATAGAGAAACGGAAGCGAAATATCTCTGCGATAGTCGATGGTTGAATGGTTGTCTGGGAACTCTTCGTATCGGTGATCAATACCCAGCAATTGTAATTTCTTCGTCAACTGCCTCGCGCCGAATACCAGGTTGTACTGATCTTTCGATCCACAGTCGATGAAAAGACCATTTAGAGACATCAGGTTCCTCTGTGCCTCCGGACTATCAATCATTCGCACAGGGTCCCAGTCCAGCCAGTTCTGCCAGCGATCTTCTATCAGCTCACAGGTGTCATCTGATACTGGCAATCTAATGCCGTATGGCGCTGAAGGGTCAGGATCGTAGCTTGCAGCCATTGCCAGCATCATGAGGTAATGGAAGTCACCACCCGATACTTTTCGACCCTGACGAATCTTTCTGATGAAGGTTTCGATACTGTTGTCATGAGCAGACAACGTCCGCAGGAGACCCGCGAAATCACTGCGATAACACAGGTCGAAATCCATATCCCCAGAATGACAGGCGACAGCTGCCCATGTATCCGCCCTGCGCATGCCATGCACGATAGCGCCATAACCACCTGAGGATTTCCCAAAAATACCCCTGTGGTCCCGTCCTTTTCGGAGGCGAAACTTCGCCTCCAGTGCAGGAACCATCTCGTCGCAGAGAAAGTCTTCCCAATTGCCCATCGTTGCAGAATTGATGTACTGGTTACCACCAAGCGACGTGAAACAATCAGGAAAGGCAATGATAACCTTACCCATTTGACCTTCTTCAATCAGGCGATCAATCTGTTGAGGGGCATTCTCATGAAAAGCCTTCCAGCCGACGTGACTATATCCACTTCCGGTAAAACCCGCCAAATCGACGATCAGCGGATAATCTTGTCCTTCGTCATCATAAGCTTCCGGCAGATAAACAATGACGCTTCGCCTGGTCGGATCACCCAGAACATTATCGGCAATCGCTTTCGACTCAATTTCAATCTCTTCGATACGCCCCCTGGGCCTGGTAAAAACATGTAGCGGCACTTTTAGTACTCCTGCTAGTACTCCTAGTATTACTCCTGGTCAGATTGCCGAACCGGCAAATCCTGCGGATGACCAGTAGCATAACAAAGGACGGTGTGCTCTGAACCGGGTTTCGACTTGAAAAAAAGGGGACGGCTCCAACCGGAACCGCCCCCTTTTGTAAAAAATACCGGCTCGCTTACCTGTATTTTCTAAAAAAGTCGCCTCACGCCAACATAGACTTTTCGGCTGCCAACCGTTGCTGTCTGAAGGGCCATCAGCCCCGCTACCTGGACACGTTCAACAATGGTGATAGCCTCTAGTTCGCTCATTCGTCGTTGAAAACCGCTCAACTGCGGATGGTTTTCTGCATACTCGCGTACGCGATTGGAACCACGACTCAACATATAGATGGCGCCTGCAAGAAACAGCACACCAGGGATAATCGGGATCAGTAATCCAACAACGCCGAGCGCAAGGAAGATGATGCCAAGCGTAAGATAAAGTAGTTTTTCAGGTCCGCTAGCTGTCATGAATGGTTCCCACAAAACCAGGTTTCCCCTTATAGAGCAGAAAACGTGCCAAACCAGAAAAAAGCCCCTACCTTATTGATAAATATAGATTTA
>JABHYO010000078.1 GCA_018656865.1 Gammaproteobacteria bacterium
GTCACCTTACAGGATAGACACTGCAGGTAGATTCCAGGGCTCTTCGCGATCTTCGTCAGCGTATCCAGCTCCAGCGGCATTTTCGGCAGAAGACCAACCGTAAGGCTGGGCAACAGAGAAACCGAAGTCTGTAATATTTCCTGCAGAAGTTGTTCGCGCGGCGACAGCTTTTTCTCAAGAAAGACGACGTCATAATCATCGACATCGGCCAGCATGGCGGCGGATTCGATAGCATCGTCAAGACTACCAATGGCGTCAATGAGGCCATTTTCCAGAGCATGAGTGCCAGTCCAGACCCGGCCCTGTGCTATGCCGTCAGCTTCGTCCATCGTCATGCCGCGTCCTTCGACAACCAGTCCGAGAAACTTGTTGTAGGTCTGCTCGACTGAAATTTTTAGCGTCCTTTCAAATATCGGGTTAATGCTACGAAACTGACTGAACGAGCCAGAAAGGTTAGTCGTACCAACACCGTCACTAAAGATACCGAGTTGTTCGAGACTCTGTTCGATTGTTGGGAAGAGTGCAAAAACACCAATAGAACCTGTGATAGTCGATTCGGATGCGAAGATTCGATTCGCTGTGCTGGCGATCCAGTAACCGCCCGAAGCCGCATAGCCACCCATGGAGGCGACGACTGGTTTGCCGGATTCCTGAGTCAGGGCGAGTTCGGATCGTATCAGTTCGGATGCGGATGCACTGCCGCCCGGGCTATCGATTCGGAGGACAATCGCTTTGATGGTCTTATTGTTACGAGCTTCCCGGATCAGTTTCGCTATCGAATCGCCGCCGACCTGACCCGGTGGGTGATCACCGTCCAGAATTGTACCCTTGGCAACGATGATCGCGACTTTTTCTCTCGTAGGATTGTCGACCGGGATAGGCGGGCGAACTGCAGCTAGAAACCGTCTGTAGCTGATGTGGTTATAGGTATCGCCTGATTCACCGGAGATGGTTTTCATCTCATTGCGCCAGTCAGCCCGGGACATGGCTGCATCTATCAGCCCCAGTTCAAGGGCAAGAGCATTTGCATCGCGATCTGCTGCTTCCAGATGATCGGCATAGTTGTCGATGTAGTCGGCGATGGTCTCGGCAGGAACACCGCGTCGGTCGGCGATCGCCTGCACGTAATTACCCCAGAGAGAACCGATCAACAGTTGATTCGCTTCTCTGGAGTACTCGGACATATCCTCACGTGTCAGGGTTTCTGCTGCATCCTTGTACAACCCTGCCTTGATCACATGCAAGGTCACATAGAGCTTATCCAGAGCTGCTTTCATATAGAGAGGGTAGGCGCCGAACCCCTGAAGAAAGACACCGCCAAGAAAAGGGTGGCTGTCAGCATCAACGTAAACCTTATCCGCGAAGGCGGCGAGGTAGTATTGAGTTTGGGAATAGCTTGCGCCAAACGCGTAAACGGGTTTGCCGGACTCTCTGAAGCTGTCGAGTTCTCGGGCAATGTCCTCGTAAAGTGTCAATGTGCTGCCGCGCAGTTTGCTCAGATCGAGAGCGATGGCTTTAATGCGTTCGTCGTCTGCGGCCAGGCGTATGGAGTCGATGAGATCACGACCCAGGGTTTCAGGATCCTCAGCTTCTTCTCCAGCAAGAAATTGTTCCACCGGATCGACGGCTTGTTTCTGTTCGACAATGATGCCTTCCGGGTCGATGATCATCACGGCGGATTCAGGTACGCTGTGATGGTCCTGAGCCACCAGAACAAAAACGATGAGGGCAACTATCGCGAGAAACAGCAGATTGCCGGTCGCATTTTTCAGCGACGTTATCAGTTGCCAGATTTTCTTCACAGGTCTCTCAACATTCGATTAAAGCAATAGGCATGCTACCACATCAGGTGGTTAGACCCAGGTCGTTTAACCGAGCTGAGTTCTACGAGCACACCACCCAGGTCGAAGAGAAGAGTGTTAATATGCCGCATCAATCTCCTCGCGCAAACGCGAGGGAATAATAGCGAAAAAGTGAAACGGGTGGTGACCTCCAGGTGAGTAATGAGACCAGTCTCTGGCAGGGAGGCGAAATCGCGAAGCTGTTTCAGTGCGAGGGATTCGACGTGGATCTGGCGGGTGTCAGTATTGACTCACGATCTGTCGTGCCAGGTGATCTGTTTATTGCACTGTCAGGTGACCCCGGGCCAAGATTTGGCGGTGGTGAACCGGGAGCGAGAGACGGCCATGATTTTATCGACATGGCGATAAGAAATGGTGCAACCGCAGTCATGTCGCATCGTGAAGTCACGTGTTCGGTTCCAGTGATCCCGGTTGCCGACACTCTGGATGGTCTCTGGCAATTAGGCAAAGCCGCAAGGCAAAGATGCCAGGGCAGCATCGTTGCCATTACCGGCAGCAGCGGCAAAACGACCATTCGCGGCTGGCTTGAAAAGCTGCTCAACACCATTGCAGAAACCCATGCCTCCGAAGGCAGTTTTAATAATCATTGGGGTGTGCCCCTGTCGTTGGCTCGGATGCCGAGAACCACACAGTTCGGCGTATTCGAGGTGGGCACGAATCATCCAGGTGAAATTGCACCTTTGGCGAACCTGGTTGCCCCGGACGTATCACTGCTGCTGAACGTACTACCAGCCCACATCGGAAATTTCGCTGATCTTGCCGCGCTCCGGCAGGAAAAACTCGCCATCGCCAGCGGCAACAGTACGCTGATATTGCCGGTATCGCTGAAATCCGAGACGGACTGGCCGCGCACTATAACCTTCGGCAACAACAGCGAATCGGATGTCAGGGGTGCACTGTCGGCACCCGGACTGCTGACGGCGGCGGTCTTTGATGACGTTTTCGAAATCAACGTACCCTGGCGGGACCCGGAACGGATAGATTCGGTGCTGGCCGTACTGGCCGTGCTAAAAATTCTTGATGTCGACATTGCCTGGCTTGTCGGTGAAATCATGAATTTGGTATTGCCCGAAGGCAGGGGTAACTACAGGCTTGCCAGTGGAGTCCTGGTCATCGACGACAGTTACAACGCCAACCCCGCCAGTATGGCAATGGCGTTGCGTAACCTGGCTAATGTCGAAGGTGAAGGCCGAAAAATAGCGCTACTGGGTGAAATGCTTGAACTGGGGGATGAAACAGAGGCGTCTCATGAAGCCATGGCAGCGTTGGTCACTGGCCTGGATCAGGTAATCACCTTCGGTCAAGGCTTCGATGCCTGCGGATTCGGTGCTGCCCATCACCACCTTGGCAATATCGATGAACTTGATCTGGGCGACTTCATCGACAGCCTGGGGGCGGGGGATGTGGTTCTCATCAAAGGCTCGAACAAGGTCTTCTGGCAGAAGGGGTTCGTAAAATCGCTGGTTACTGCGCTTGACGCCCGTTCGTAGGGCGGACTGACGCTACAGCCTCGGCGATTGAGTTGTCCAGAGTTTCACTGGAGACCGTGTCTTTTGGGTCGACGTAAAAATCTGCTTCTTCACTGGTCAGCATACCCGGCCCCTTCCAGGGCAGCAGATGGTATTCCTCATGGTAAAAGTCCATGAAGGGATACTTAATGATCTCAAAGTAGGGCGAATAGTCGAAGTCGCTCGGCGTGCACAATCGGGGATTGCGACGGAATAGTCTTGGTTTGCCCTGGTCCGTGTGCTTAACCAGAGGCAGGATCGGGAAATTCACGTAACCGAAGGCTTCGGCAATCATCGTCGAGCAGACGGTTTTAGCCGGGCGACTGGCGGTGCGCTCGAAAAGGGTCGAGGCCCAGCGCTTGGGCAGGAGGTACAAGGGCAGCAGAAATCTTGCGAGATCGAAGATCTGCCTAACATCGTAGCCCATCCCAATTTGGGAAGCTGCATATCGCACCACCTGACCGGCATCAGTATGTGAGAGCCTGGCTGGGCGGCAGATGCGCAGGTGTTCCCGCTCGTATAATGAGAGAGCACGGACAATAGTGCCGTAGCCGAGCAGGCTCTCAATCACCAGGCGGTCACCAGGCTCCCCGTCATAGTGCCTGGAGATCAGTTCCCGTAGTTTTTCGTCCTCCAGGTCATAGATCTTACCGATATAGAGCGCGGCGTGAGTCCAGGGGCTATTGGTCAGCCAGCGGATAATATCGCTGATCCTGGATCTGCCTTCGACGAGAATTACGTCGCACGGGCGTAGTTCGTGACTGATTCGATCGAAGTCACTCAGTGGGAATTGTCTTGGCGGCTTTTCCCGGTTCAGCCAGTTAATCAGTGTTCTCATGACCTCAAATTTGGCGATTTGACATAGGTTAATACTTTAGTCGGCAAATACGTGTCATAATTTTAGCGCATATCGAATGTGGGTATCGTTACGTTGTCATGATTGTAGACCGGTTAGGCCGAAGATTTAGCAATTTGCGTGTCAGTCTGACCGCGGCGTGCAACTATGCCTGCACCTATTGTGTGCCAGACGGCAAGCGCCTGCTTAAGGCGAAACATGAGTTGTCGGCGGCTAACATGCTCAAGGGAGTTCAGCTTCTACAGCAGGCGACGGGAGTCGACAAGCTCAGGATCACTGGAGGCGAACCGCTGGTGACGCCCAAGTTCGATCAATTCCTGCACGGTGTTATGGCAATGAATCTGTCCGATGTCAGCTTGACGACCAACGGTCAGCTTCTGCTTGCGAAAAAGGACATCATCCGTGAATCCGGTATGAAGCGGATGAACATCTCCCTCGACACCTTAAACCCGCTTAAATTCCAGCAAATTGCCCGTGGCGGTGATCTGGACACGGTGCTCAAAGGCATCGATGCGATGCTGGAACTGGGTCTCAAATTGAAGATCAACATGGTACCGCTACGGACCTCCAATTTGTCTGAAGTCGTGCCGATGCTCAAGTACTGCCTGGAGCGGGGTATCGAGTTACGTTATATCGAACTGATGCGCATGGGGCACTTGCGTAACAATAACTCCTATCAATCTGACTTTGTCTCGATGGAAGTGCTGCTTGATGAAATCGGCCAGGAATTCGAGTTCAGTCGAACGGAAGCTCCCTGGGACTCCACTGCGGCGAGATTCCAGATTCCAGGGCAGGGAACTTTTGGCATTATTGCCAACGAGAGCGAGCCCTTCTGCCGAACCTGTACGAGACTCCGACTGTCATCGTCAGGCCACCTGTACGGTTGTCTATCCAATGCCAGCAGACACTATATTGGCGACATCCTTGATATGCCGAATCATTTGGCCTTACCGAAACTTCAGGGAATCCTGGTCACTGCGCTTGGTGACAAGAACCTTTCCTTCCAGGGGGAAGCGACCGTCATGAAATTTATTGGTGGTTAGCGGCAGAAGTTCGCAGATGTAATTGCATCGTATTGTTCCTCCTCAAAAACTGGCTAATGTGATTTTCATTCGGGTAGCATTCGCCGATCTGAATTGATATCAGCAGCAAACATATCCATCAAGAAGAGCAGCCTTTGGTCCTCTCGTCTCGTAGGGGGTCAGGTCATGATGTCCCGTCATGACAGAGTACAGATCGTTTACATTTGTTGCTTGATAATGACGTATACTGTGGCTTAATTTGCTGTTCACGTTGTGTGAGTATTGTCTTGAGCAGAATAAAAATCATATGGTCATGCCTGTTAATTGTGCAAAGCCTCTTTGCGCAGGGTGTGTTTGCGACAGAAGCTGTTGAAGGGTTCGGCTTTGAGACCATTCGTGACGTGCCCTACGTCCCCGCCAAACTGGACCAGGAAGTTCAGTCTTCTCAGACCCTGGATATCTACAAACCCGAAGGTGGGCGCAAGCTGCCCGTTGTCCTTTATGTTCACGGTGGTGGTTGGGCGTTTGGCAGTAAAAATGACGTCAATCTGAAACCTCACTATTTTACGTCCAAGGGTTTTGCCTTTCTCAGCATGAACTATCGGCTACGCTGGGACTATAAAATCTATGATCAGATCGTTGATGTGATAGCAGCAGTTCGCTGGATTGAATCTGAGGGTAATGAGCACGGCCTGGATAGTTCGCGCATTGTTCTTATGGGGCATCAGGCTGGTGGTCATCTCGTGACGCTTGCAGCAGCAGATCGGAGTTTTCTCGAAGCAGAAGGGATGACCGGCGCAAATATCAAAGCGGTCGTATCTGTCGATTCATCGAGCTATGACATCACTCGACTGATGCGAGAACTCGGCAGCTTCGTGGAAAGAAGACAGCATCAGTTGATTTTCGGCAACGACGAAAACGTCTGGCAGGCGGCTTCACCCATAACGCACGTCGACGAGAACAGAGGTATACCTCCCATCGCACTGCTCTACAACCCAAAGATGGAAGCGTCTTCACTACAGGCGAAAGGCTTTGCGAAGGAACTGTCCAGGGCGAGCGTTGACGTAATCATGATTCCCGGTTCAGTAGATGCGCCCGATAGAACCGATGAACTGCTGGGTTCAGCGGGCAACGTCTCCACCGTCGCGCTGATGGCATTCCTGCGAAGCCAAATCTAGGGGTACAAAGCTTGCGATTGCTGTTGTTCATAACAGCGCTAGCCTGTCAGACGGCGTTTGCGTTTGAGCAGACTATCGAAGGTGGCTCCGATCCTGAACTGGGTTCGATCACCTATATTGCTGACCGTGAACTAGTCGCAGGCGGAACTGTTTCGATCACCGCCTCTTATGTCACAGGCGTTGACTGGATGCCAGGCAGCGCCATCAGTTTTTCTGAGCATTGGTTACAACGATCAGGACTGCAGACATCGTCGTCGGAAGCTGATGGTTATGTCAATCTTGTGACAAGAATCGAAGGTGTTCAATTTGAGATTGGTGAAGTCACGAGGGAGGGCGTTCACGGTGGTCTCGATTCCATAGTTTCAGTGCCAGTCTTTCGCGTCACGGAAGGTCTTATCCCCGCTGGTACGACACTGGCATTCGCCATCGGGAACCTGACGCTACCCAAAATTGCGCTTCAACAATTCGCGCTGGCAGCCTATATTCGGCGCAATGAATCTGCACCATTTACCCTCCTGACCGGGAACAGTTTGCTTGTGCAGGCGGGCAGGCTCGAACGACTGTCACTAAGAGCAGACAGTCTGGCTCAGCCTGGTGAGGAAGTGGGGCTGTGGCTGCGTCTTGAAGATCAATTTGGAAATCTCGCTGCTGATCGTACCGTATCACTTGATCTATTGGTGAACGGCACCTTCAGGAACCGTCTCTCAGTGCAGTCCGCAGTACAGGTCATCCGGGGTGTGAAATTCGACCTGCCTGGTGTCTATCGGATTGATATCAGGTCAGGGGGTGGTGGGTTAAAGACAACGTCAAATCCGATTCTAGTGTCGAATCGACAGGAACAGATCCTCTGGGCAAATATTGGCGCTCACAGCAATCGATCAGATGGTAGTCAGACGTTCGACGAGTTGCTGGACCGTCAGCAGGGGCGCTACGATCTGACCGTTCCCGCTGATCATGAATTTGATCCGACTCAACAGGGTGATGTCGTCGCCATTCACGATGACAAAGACTCGGTTATTCGATTCGCCAATCCCGATGGCCGTCAGATCAGTGCTGCGCTCGCTGAGTCGCCGACAGTCCTGAAATATCAAAACCCCGATGAGCTGCGACTCACGCAGATCGTTAGTGACGATTCTGTTTATATCTGGATGGGCGAGTCTGTCGCATCAAGAGGTTATGAAACCGGGTTTATAGCCATCGACCATTCCCACCAGTACCCAGGTGGCTCTACTGAGACCTTTACCGGCATCATTACACTGCCTGGTCAGACCTGGTTCGATGCGCTTGCGGCAGGGCAGACCTACGTGTCCGTCGGGGAGATGATTACACTGCTCGTTGATCATCGTGCTCTGGCGACGACCGAGGTGCGTGTACCCGGCGTGGAGGTGATTGCCGGGAGCCCTATTGAATACATTGCTTTGATAAAGAATGGCACCGTAATCGCCAGTCGATCCGAGCCGGATGATAGCGGCCAGTTATTTACCCTCTCCGTGTCATCATCGAGTGAACCGTACAGTGGCCTTAACAGCCAGCCCAGGAACGGGAGGGAATGGATTGGTTACGTGGCAACTCGAGATTCTCCGGTACAGGTAGCGCCAGGCGCAGGCTGGTTGACCAGGCAGAGCAGTCATCAACGGATCGACTTTCTCACGAGAACTCATGGTGATTCCCGCCGGCTCAATCTCACACTGACAGAACCGACTGCTGATACTGTGCTTGAAATTGGACTCGCTGCCGTTGTCGAGGATGCCGCCTGGATACCTGTCGACAGGCTGCCACAGAAAATTGCAGCACAGCGGTTTCTGATACCGCTAGGCGAAATGCAGCAGGGCGCGGTCAGGTCGTTTGGTGTCGCCGGCTATAACGATAGGCTCGAAGTGACCCCATCACTTGTAGCGGGTGAGACGCAAACCAAATTTTCATACGCTGACAGTACCAGTCCACGGATTGGCGACTACTACTATTTCTTTGTGCGACTAACCAGTGGCGCCTTTGCCTACAGTTCCCCGGTTTTCGTTGAGCTCAACTCCATCGGCATTTCAAACAAATTTCAGAATCGTTAAGATCTAGTCTCAGCATCGACAACGGAAAGGCTATGAAATACCTGCATACGATGGTTCGTGTATTGGACATCGATGATTCCCTGGATTTTTACTGTAACAAACTCGGTCTGGATGAAATCAATCGCTTTGACAGCGAGGAAGGCCGGTTCACACTGGTTTTTCTGGCCGCTCCGGGAAATAAATCCGCTCAGGTAGAGCTGACCTACAACTGGGACGGTGATGAACTGGGCAAAGGCAGCCGCAATTTCGGTCACCTGGCCTACGCTGTAGACAATATCTATGAGAGCTGTCAACGCTTACTGGATGGCGGTGTCACCATAAACAGACCGCCTCGAGATGGCAGGATGGCATTTGTCCGGTCACCAGATAACATTTCTATTGAGTTGATTCAGGACGGCAAGCCGCTCCAGGCAGCCGAACCGTGGGCATCCATGGAAAATAGTGGGGAGTGGTAGGCCCGAAGAAAACTCGAACAACAACAGGAGATAAACGAAGCATGCAGAACAGAGACTGGCTGGCACAGGTGCAGGAAGAGATTATCGAACCCGATCTTCCAATATGCGATCCCCATCATCATCTCTGGGATCGAAACGGTTCCCGTTACCTCCTGCATGAACTTCTGGAAGATGTCGACACGGGGCACAACGTCGTCAGCACTGTCTTTGTAGAATGCGACTCTATGTTCAATGTCGATGTGCCGAAACATCTTGCGCCCGTTGGTGAAACAGAATTCGTGCAGGGTGTTGCTGCCATGAGCAGTTCGGGGCAGTACGGCAACTGCCGTGCCGCAGCCGGTATTGTCAGCTTCGCCGACCTGACCCTGGGAGAGGGCGTTCGAGAAGTTCTACAGGCCCATGTTGATGCGTCACCGAACCGTTTCCGAGGGATTCGCCATGCAGCAGGTTGGCATGCGAGCGACGACATCAAAAACTCACATTCAAATCCGATTGAACACCAATTGCTACAAGACGATTTCATGGCGGGTTTCAAAGTGCTCGGAGAGATGGGGCTCAGCTTCGATGCCTGGTTTTATCACTGCCAGATGGATGACTTCGTGCAACTGGCGCGTGCCAATCCAGAGGTCAACATTATTCTCGATCACTTCGGTGGACCTCTCGGCATCGGCCCCTACGATGGGAAACAGGACGAAGTCTACGAAGCTTGGCAGGAGGGTGTTGCACCATTAGAGGGCTGCACCAACGTCACCTTCAAACTGGGTGGCATCAACATGAAGGTCAACGGTTTTGGCTGGCACCAGCGAAGTAAACCGGCGACCTCCGACGAGTTAGTCGACAAGACGGCCAGATATTATGACTATTGTATCGACACCTTCGGTGCAGACCGCTGCATGTTTGAAAGCAACTTTCCCGTGGACCGTGAGTCAGTTTCTTACCCTGTGCTGTGGAATGCTTTCAAGAAGATGGCGCAAAACCGATCCGCCGAAGAAAAAGACCAGCTGTTCAGGAAAACAGCAGAACAGGTTTACCGGCTGTGACAACGCTTGGCGGACAATGCTACTGCGGTACCGTAGTATTTAGCGTGACTGCACCGACCAAATGGTGTGGGCACTGCCACTGCACGATCTGCCAGCGCATTCACGGTAGTGGCGCCGTCACCTGGGTGGGTTGTGAAGAGTTGAGCGTGGAAATAGTGGATCCGGATAGTCAATTGCGCTGGTATGAATCGACATCGGGTGCACAGCGAGGTTCCTGTCTTCAATGCGGGACGCACCTCTTCTTTAAATCGATTAATTGGCCCGGCGAGCTTCACATCACCAGAACAAGTTTTACAGGCGATATAGACAGAGAGCCAGGTGGTCATTCGTTTTACGACACCCATGTAACCTGGATGTCCCTTACTGATTCGCCAGATTAAACTCCCGTGCTCTATTAAGGGACACAGTAGAAAAAGGAGAACTTCTAAAGAGAAGTTCTAAGGAGAAGTTCCGATGAAAACTGTTCTGCTAATCGTCCTGAGTCTTATTGCCGCGATGTCATCGGCGGAACCGGTGCCCTGCAGCAGTGAGGAACATACACAATTCGACTTCTGGCTGGGTAAATGGACAGCCTACACCGCTGATGGCAAAACCAGGCAGGGAACAAACCATCTGCACAAGATCATGGGAAACTGCGGCATGCAGGAAAACTGGGAGAGTGCGTCGGGCAACTTTTCCGGTACGAGCTACAACTTTTATATGGCCAGTCGCGGCGTCTGGCACCAGACCTGGGTCGACAATTCCGGTGGCCGTCTTCTTCTCGAGGGCAGAAAGGAAGAAGGCGAAATGGTACTGCAGGGAAATAGAACCGCGGCAGATGGGGTAACCGTGCTTGATCGCATTACCTGGACTCCACTCGAAGACGGTCGCGTTCGCCAGCACTGGCAGGCATCCAAGGACGATGGCGTAACCTGGAGTGAGGTTTTTGACGGTTATTATCAGCGGGAAGAGTGAAGAGACAACATGGCAAAGCACCTTCTGATCATCTATCACTCCAAGACCGGGAAAAATGGTCGGATGGCCGAATCTGTCAATAAAGGAGCCTGCCATCCCGATGTCGACATCGAGGTCCGCTTGCTGCGGGCAGCCGAGGCCGGTGTTGAAGATCTACTCTGGGCAGATGGCATTCTTTTCGGCACACCGGAGAATTTTGGTTACATGTCCGGGGCCCTCAAGGATTTTTTCGACCGCACTTTCTATGAAGTCGAAGGTCAGGTCGACGGTAAACCCTATAGCATGTTTGTTGGTGCCGGCAACGACGGTCGTGGAGCTCTGGCCGCCATTAGAAAAATCTGCATTGGCTACAACTTTCGCGAAGTACAAGACCCGGTCCTGATTGCAGGTGACCTCAAAGACAGTGATCTTGATCGGTGCGAGGAACTAGGCTTAGCCATGGCTGCGGGTATTGATGCTGGCGTTTTCTAGAGGGATGCGCTGTATGATTATTTGGAACGAGTATTAAATAGAGCGTAGTGAAAGTGCGTGGGGCGCAACCACTACAATACTAGTACGAAAGCGGGTATCTGATTCAAATTAAGTGAATTTGAACAACGCGTTGTAGTATTGAATATTCAGCGAATAAGTGCTAATTTACGAGCGCTTTTGCATAGGATCATAGGGGAAATGCAGAAGTAGTTGAGACTATTTTATACAAGTTATCAAATAGTCCTCTTAAGTGATTGATATTGTTAACTTTTTAAAAGAACCCATGGCCCTATAATGCCTGAAATGTGTTGGATGATGTTCATCTGTACCAACACAGAATCTCGTAGTAGCCGGCTAGGAAACAACTTATATCGGCGGGACTCAGAGAGTTAACCGCTAACAGAACTCGGGGGAGTAATGAAAAACCCATACCTAACAAAACTGGCTCCAGCAGCATTGTTTACAGTGCTGGCAGCACCGACTCAGGTGTTGGCAGAGCAAAATGTAATCGAAGAAATTATCGTTACTGCACGTCAGCAGGCTGAAACGCTTCAGGACGTTCCAGTAACGGTAGCTGCCTTTTCTGAACAGGATCTTGACCGCTACAGCATCACGAGTCTCGAAGACGCGGCAAAAATGGTTCCCAATTTCTACGTTAACTTTGGTGGCTCCGGAAACGGATCGAACCTGTACCTGCGTGGTATCGGTTCAACCTCAATTAGCGCCGCATTCGACCAGTCGGTGGCACTTAACATCGACGGCGTTGTCATCAACCAGGGTCGTTTCATCGCTAATGCCTACCTCGATATGGGCCAGATGGAAGTCCTGAAGGGACCACAAAGCCTTTACTTCGGCAAGAGCGCTACCGCCGGGGTCGTCTCGATCACCAGTAACGATCCAGGGCAAGAGTTTGAAGCGGAGCTGATGGCAGGTTTTGCACCGGAGCATGACGGCACCTATTGGGAAGGCATCATTTCCGGACCAATCACTGAGAACTTCGGCGCACGTCTCGCGATTGGCACCAACAAGGCAGATGAAAAATACGAGAACATAACCCCGGGGGTTGCGAAACGCTGGCTGGGTGACGAGACGGTCAACGCGCGTCTGACCCTGGTTTGGGAGCCAACCGACAATTTAAAGGCCAGGCTCAAGTATTCCTATTCAGAGTTTAACAGTGACGGCCCCAACGCGGCGGCTGAAGAATACTGCCCTGATGGTACCGTGCAGGCCACGACTACTGTGGGCATGGTTTTACAGGGCTTTGACGACTGCAAGCTCAACGGCAATACCTCTCATGCTGATCTTAACCCCGTTTTGGTGCCAGGCAATCCACATGCCAATGGCGGCGTAGCCTGGCTGGAGCAGGAAACAGACATGATTTCCGTGCAGCTAGACTGGGACTTTAGTGACACCCTGTCCCTGACTTCCATAACCAGCTACACCGATCTCCTGCATACAGATTTCGACATCTATGACTACAACGTAGGGGTTTTTGGTGGTGCGCACTCTAACTCTTATGAGAGCCTGGCCCAGGAATTTCGCGTGGCTAGTTCATATGATGGTGCGTTTAACTTCCAGGCGGGTCTCTACTACCAGGACTTTGATCAGGAATTTCACGCCTGGCAATATGCAGCCAACATCGGTCTTTTGGCAGCTGACCCTGTCACCGGCAATGGCTACGATTACGACAAGCATCACTACACCTCCGGCAAAGTGAAATCCGTATATGTCGCTGGATACTGGGATGTGACTGATACAGTTGAGGTGACCGCGGGTGTTCGTTATACCGAAGAGGAAAAGGATGGGCACATCACTATTCCGTACGTACACACGTTCCTGAAGGGAACTTTCGCTGCGCCCCCGCTTATAGAGGGACTCACATTTGATGATTCCAACACTTCGCCTGAAGTCGCGGTGAATTGGCATGTGACTGATAACACCAGTGTCTTTGCCTCCTACAAGGAAGGCTTCAAGTCCGGCGGCTTCGACACCAGCGCACTGCCTACTGCATCGCTGAATACCTCAAACCCCGATTTCCCTGAGTTCCTTTTGTTTGATTCTGAGGAAGCTGAAGGATTCGAGGTTGGTGTTAAATCTAACCTGCTGGATGGCTCCATGCGGATTAACGCAAGCGCCTTTACCTACGACTACAACGATCTGCAGGTTCAATTATTTAATTCTGCCTCTATCCAGTACAGTACCTTCAATGCCAGTAAACTCACCACCACTGGTGCGGAAATGGATTTACTGTGGCTCACCAATATTGAAGGATTGTCTGTTCGTGCCAACCTGGCGTTGACCGATACCACCTACGAGGATGACTTTTTCAACCCCGATGGTCAGAATATGGACGGCGAGGACCGGGAACGCAGTGCTGATACAGCTGGCATGATAGGGTTCACCTATGACGTCGCTGTCGGTGGCAACTGGCGGATGGATTTATCATTGGACGCCCGCTTCAACAGCGGCTATTCACTGGCGGCCACACTGAATCCTTATGAACAGGATTCCTACTGGCTGACGGACGCAGCAATCAGGCTTTATTCTGAAGACGATCGCTGGGAATTTGCACTGATTGGCCGCAACCTGGGTGATGAAATCCTCGCCTATTCCACCGGCCCCCGACCTGGTGCCTGTGTTCAAACAGACATAGACAATCCAGACTCGACGCTTCGTTGTAAGCAGTTTACTCAGCCCGTGCTTGCCATTGAGCAGGACCAGGACATGTATACTAGCCTCGGCGTTCAGTACATGTTCCAGGCACGCTTCAGGTTCTAAACTGTCCAGACTGACCTTGTTTACCCTTATCGGTAGGCAGGTCAAAAGCAGTAGTTTAGAAATAATAAAAAAGGCCACCTTCGGGTGGCCTTTTTTGTCCGTTTAACTTTGTCTTTACAGTTTGTCGAAATAGACTCTAGCTGCCTTCATCACCTTCGGCGCCAGTATGATCGCTGATGTCATGGTCGGTATGGCCATAAGCGCAAAAGCACCATCGATCAGTCCGACCATCGCATCCAGTGAAAGAATACTGGCAACAACCGTCATGACGACAATCAGATAATTGTAGTAGTGCTTGTGCTCCGCTCCGATCAGGAAACCCAGGCACTTACTGCCGTAGTAGGAATAACTGAAGATGGTCGTGACGCTGAAAAAGAACACACACACGATCAGTATGTAGCGGCCGAAACCGGGCAGGGCGGTCTCGAACGCATGGCTGGTCATGGTGACCCCACTGACACCGTCCAGATGCCAGGCGCCGGTCATTAGAATCAGGAGCGCTGTGGCGGTACATATGACAAGGGTATCGATGATCGGGCCGATCATGGCGACGAGTCCTTCCCGGACGGGCTCATCCGTTTTCGCGGCACCATGGGCCATGGCTTCGGTACCGATACCAGCCTCGTTGGAAAATGCACCGCGGCGAACGCCGGTCGCAATGACCGTGCCGATCGCGCCACCAGCTGCAGCCATGCCAGTAAAAGCATCCTCAACGATCAGCCACAGGTAATGGGGCACATCGCTGATGTTGGTCAGCAGTACATAGAGAACGGTGCCAACATAAATAATCGTCATTGACGGCACCAGGCGCGATGCAACGTTGGCGATACGTGTCAGGCCACCAAAAATGACGGTAGCGACGATCATTGCCAGAATGACACCTAAGCTGAGATTAAAGGTGAGCACCTGATCTTCAGTGATCCAGCCTTCTTCCAGAAAGATCACCTCACGGATAATTTGCACCAGTTGATTGGTCTGGAATAGCGGCAGGCAGCCGATGACACCGGCGAGGCAGAAGAAGATTGCGAGTGGTTTGTATTTTTTGCCCAGCCCCTCAGTGATGACATACATTGGCCCTCCCTGGATATTGCCCTCGCTGTCTTTGCCGCGGTACATGACACTTAAGGTGCAGGTGAAGAACTTGGTAGCGATACCCAACACCGCCGTTGCCCACATCCAGAAGACAGCACCGGGGCCGCCGATGCTGATCGCCACAGCCACACCGGCGATATTACCCATGCCAATGGTGCCGGCAAGTGCGCTGGATAGTGCCTGAAAGTGAGTGATTTCACCCGTGCCGCTATCGTCATATTTGCCGGAGAGCAGGGCGATGCTGTGTGATAGGTACCGGAACGGCATGAGACGGGACAACACCAGGAAGTAGATGCCACCACCAAGAATCAGGATGAGCAGCCACGGTCCCCAGGCGAGATCGCCAAAGGCAATGAAAGCAGCCTCAATTCGGCTCATCAAGGTTGCTGGTTTAACGTCTGTGCGGCTTTAACAAGTTCTGAAAAGAGTGGACGCTCCCGGTAGCTTTCTTCGGCGAGCTTCTTGACGATCACACCGTTTTCATCGAGGAGAAATACACCAGGATAAGGTACGCCGTAGTACCTGGTTTCGGGCTCATAGTTGGTGTTGAACAACCCGAATTGTCTAATCACCTTTGAATCAACGTCTGCCAGCATCAGGTAGGGGATATCGTATTTCAGTTCGAACGACGCGAGGTCTTCGGGTTCTTCATTCAGGATGACAACAACGGACACACCTGCCGCTTCTATCTCTGA
>JABHYO010000109.1 GCA_018656865.1 Gammaproteobacteria bacterium
GTCGACGAAACCATAGAAACCTTTGGTCGCCTGGATTGCGCAGTTAACAACGCGGGTATTGTCGGAACCGATGGTGCTGCATCCGTCGTGGATGAAACCGAGGAGAGCTTTGATAAGGTCATTGCCATTGACCTGAAAGGGGTCTTCCTGTGTTGCAAGTACGAAATGGCCTATATGCAGACGCAGGGCTCAGGCAGCATCGTCAATATGTCATCAGTCATGGGCCTGAATGGTATCAATGGCAGTGTGGCTTATCCTGCAGCGAAACATGGCGTGATTGGTATCACCAAGTCGGTGGCGCTCTCTGGTGCCGCAAATGGAATCAGGGTCAACGCTGTTTGCCCTGGCATCATGCGAACACCTCTGGTCGATAATCTGGTGAGTCAGTCTGGTGGCGCGTTCGAGAACTATGCCATTGCCACTACGCCCATGGCGCGTCTGGGCGATGCGCCTGAAGTAGCCCAGGCAGTCACATGGCTCTGCTCTGATGCTGCTTCCTTTGTCACCGGTGCCGCCCTGCCAGTGGACGGTGGTTTCAATGCCCAGTGAGCGGAGTTAACAAGAGGCAGAAGGTATGAAATGCCTTGAACCCATCCGGGTCGGTCATCTGACACTGAAAAACCGTTTTTCCATGGCGCCGATGGACGTGCGTCTGCATACCCACGATGGCTACGCCACGGATCGCTCCATTGCGCACTACCGACGAATGGCCCAGGGTGGTGTTGCTCTGATCAATCTGGAACTGCACGTGGTGCGACCAGATGGTGTCGGTCCTTACTATATGGACCCGCGCATCACCGATGATTCCTATATTCCGGGTATGGCAAAAATTGCAGAAGCCATCCACGAAGGGGGAGCATACTGTCAGGTCGAACTCGGCCATTTCGGCAAGTTCTCTGCGGTGGAAGAAGCCCTCGCGGTCTCAGCCGATGTGCCGCCGCTCACGAATCCCACCAAATCGCTGCGCGAAATGGACGAAGATCTGATACAGGAAGTCCTGCAGGATTTCGTCACCTGTGCATTGCGGGTTAAGCGTGCAGGTTTCGACGGTGTCATGTTGCATGGTGCCCACGGTTTCCTGCCACAACAGTTCATGTCGCCTCATTCCAATCGCCGAACAGATCGCTGGGGGCAGGATCGCCTTCTGTTTCCGACCGAGATGGTTAGGCGGGTGCGTGAGGCGTGCGGTAATGAATTCCTGATTGGCTATCGCCTAAGTGGAGATGAGTACTACCAGAAAATGTATCAGGACATTGAAGGGTACTCAGTAGATGATCTGCCCGACATCATTCCCCGGTTGGTTGAGGCCGGAGTCGACAGCATTGATATTTCAGCCGGTGCACTGGATGTTCCGCGCTGGTACGCAGGGCCGGATCCTAATCTGTTCCCCAATGACGGCTATGGCGGCTATCTGCCTCTGGCCGAGGCAGCAAAAAAAGTCTCGGATGTCCCTATCATCGTGACGGGGAATATGGGTGATCCTGATCTTATCGAAGAGGCAATACGCGACGGGCGCTGTGACATGGCCGGTATGGCTAAACAGTTTCTGGCGGACCCTGATTTCCCAAACAAAGTAGCTGAGGGGCGGGTGAACGAAATTCGCCGCTGCATTAATTGCGGTTTCTGTGCCGTTGGCAATGGTGGGCTCGCAGCAGTGGACAACCACAGCGTGGAATGTGCAATTAATCCGGAACTCGGCTGGGCTCTGGAGCAATACCATGCCATTCGGCCGGCAACAACGCCGCGTAATGTCATGGTTATCGGTGGTGGCGTCGCCGGTATGGAAGCGGCTCGCGTACTGAAGTTGCGCGGCCACAAGGTAACGCTGCATGAGAAGAGCGAACAGCTCGGCGGTCAGGTGCCCTCTGCGTCGAAGGCGCCAGGTAAAGCCGCTATCAACCAGATAAACGACTACCTTAAGGGGCAGCTCGATCGGCTGGGTGTGAATGTGCGCTTAAACAGTGAGGTAGGCGTCGATGATGTCAGGGCCGCTGCACCGGATGCACTGGTACTTGCGACAGGTGGGCAACAGTTCATCCCGCCCATACCGGGTGTCGATGGTCCCAATGTCGTAACCGGTATTGATGTGTTGCTGGGTAGACAGGAAACGGGCCGCCGGGTTGTGTTGATAGGCGGTGAGGAAGTCGCCTGTGAAGTGGCTGATTACATCAGTCAGGATTCGGACAAGGAAGTGACCGTCACCACGCTACTACCGGGCTTTGCCACCAAGGGCCATGTTGCAGGCGTGAGAGCGTTGATGAACCTTCAGGCCAAGGGCGTCAGTTTTGTGCCGGCTGTGCGCGAGTACCTGGAAATCAATTCTGAGGGTGTACGCCTGGTCGATGCTCAGGGCGAGGAACGTCTACTGGCTGCTGATACCGTAGTGATATCTGCCGGCTCAAAACCCGATAACAGTCTGCAGGCTGCGCTCGCTAACAACGGTCTGGTGCGCTATCACATCTTCACCATAGGCGATGCGGTATCGCCGCGCTCGATTTATGAAGCTATTCGAGAAGGGGCCACCGTCGCTCAGCACATTTAGTACTTCCTGACCTGCATGAGTAAGCCGCATCCGCGAATTCACTTACCCCCACGCAGAGAAGGAAAAAGATAACTTATTATTACTGGGTGATTCGGGTACTCTATCCTTAAAAGCCCGCCCACGTAGAGCAACGGACTGCTTGCCAAGGAGAAAAAATGATTGCGAGCAGCGTTTTCCCCTGTGTCAGATTCTTTTCCGTCGTAACCGCTTCCCTGTTTCTTTCGAGCAGTCTTTATGCTGCTAAACCAACTAGTCCACCTGGACAGGAAGGTTCGGTTGGGATTAGCGCAAACCAGGTTGTTGTACATCATGCTCAAGTTGAGTATCTGGGAGACCCGGATGTGGCTGGTGTACCTTCTTTGCTGTCAACACCAAATGTGATTGTTGTCGGTGCCAACTTTGACGATGAAAGTCTGCTCACAGTGACGTTGGGGAATATCGCCATTGCCATTGATTCCGATCTGAACTGGACGGACGATGTTTTTTCATTCTCCGTTCCTTCCGACTTCTACGGTTCCGATGGCTTTCTCATTGATGGTGAGTACTTGTTGGAAGTTTCCAATGGAAGTGCAGATGCGAATAAATCGCACTATTCACTCACACTAGATTCGGCGGCTTCACGAGCTCTTCGGAGCATCGCGGAGGAGAGTAATGCACGAGTAGATGCTGACCTCAGTCTGGGGCAAGAAATAGGGGCTGAATCAGAAGCTCGAATATCTTCAGATGATGGGCTTTCCGATCGTTTGGACTCTGAAATCGTGAATCGGGAAGTCGCGGATAGTGAGCTGCGTGATGAATTGGGTGTAGCAACGGCTGCTCTAGAAAATGCAGATACATCTCTTGGTGTTCGGCTCGACGACATAAACGATAACTTGGCAGGCGAATCGTCAGCACGAGAAGCTGGTGACCTGGGGTTGGAAGGAGAACTGGCAAATGAAACACGGGCTCGAATTGATGGTGACCTCGGGCTGGAAGGTAGTCTGGGGGCTGAAGCAACAGCTCGTATAGCGGCAGATGATGGGCTTTCCTCCCGTTTGGAAGCTGAAATTTCGGATCGTGAAAGCGCGGATAGTACTCAGCGTCAGGATCTGGAAGCAGCAATAGCTGCACAAGAAGTTGCACAAGGCGATGAAACGTCTGCTCGAATTGAGGGTGACTTGGCGCTGGAACAAGACCTGGGGACTGAAAAAACGGCTCGAAATGATGCAGATGTAGTATTAGCCAGTGCCATTAATACGATAGAACTAACACCTGGACCGCAAGGTATCCAGGGTGAAACCGGTGCTCAGGGAATCCAGGGTCCTCAGGGTATTCAGGGGTCGCAGGGAGATATTGGTGAGCAGGGTCTTCAGGGAGCCTCGGGGCTTACGGGAGATACTGGTGAGCAGGGTCTTCAGGGAGATCCAGGAACACCGGGCGATAAGGGAGATAGAGGAGATTCAGGGGCACCAGGCGATAAAGGAGATCCAGGAGCGCCGGGTCTACCAGGAACCCCGGGAGCGAAGGGCGATCCGGGTGTGCAAGGTCCCCAGGGAGAGTCTGGAGCAAAGGGCGATACCGGTGCGCAGGGTCCTTCTGGCCCGCTACCGGAAGGCGAATGTCAAAACGACGATGTCATGCTGGGTTTTGACGACAACGGCGAAATTCTCTGCGGCGCAGTTAATGTGCATACCGCTGTAAGCGAGCTCGACATACCATATGGAACTAACAGGGATGTAGACCTGAAGTCTGGTACGCTGCAGGCCGTTTCTCAAGATGCAGAAATAGATCTCCGGTTCACTAACTCAAGCAATCAAATTTGGTTAGGGCTTCGAAATGGATCAACAATCCAGATTCTATCTAATAGAACTTTTGACAGCGTCGGTGCCAGTGATGCCACTAACCTGGTGACGACAGGGGTCCGTCGTTTCTACAGTTCATTTTCTTACCATGATATTCATCTTACAAAGGCCGATACGGTGCTTGTGGATATCGATGGTGGACAGTTGTACAAGTTGGGGCAGTTCGATTTCGATCCTGTTGCAGGTATACCTCTTAGCTTCAGTTACCAGAAAATAGGCGTAAAGCAGGTAAGTGGAAGTTATTCTGATGTGACAAGTCAGCCTGTCGACCAAGCACTGGCAACGATAACGCTTACGCCTGGCCCTCAAGGTCCTCAAGGCCCCAGGGGTTATCAAGGGGTTAAAGGAGATAAAGGGGTTAAAGGAGATACAGGGGTTAAAGGAGATACAGGCGCTACAGGCGCACGGGGTGCCAAAGGTGATAAGGGAGATACGGGACCCATGCCACCGGATTGCCCGACAGGAATGGATCGGGCAGGGGCGTGGTGTTTCAGCAATGTTCAGACAGCAAGGACGTGGGCGGACGCAGTCGGAAACTGCGTCGGAAAAAATCTGACTCTCAGTCCCCTGCTCGCGTTGATGGCCTGTGACACCAAACAACCTTCAGGTGCTGACTGTACATCCTGGACGGATAAACAGACGACAGAGTGGCTATGGACAGCGGAACTCTGGCAAGACAACAACGACATCAATGCCTATGGTACCAGCGGGCATGCGATGGTATATGCACATACGGGCAACGATGCGCAGAACGAATTCGATTTCCATGGGCGTGGAAATAATTACAGATCATTCTGCGTACTGCCGGCTAATGGCAAATAACTGATAGCGAGCTCTTAAGTTCACTGGTTGGGCTCGCTCTCTTTGGTTGTTGACAGGGTAGGCATCACATGGGTGCCGCTGTCACTCAACACATCTGATACTCGTGACGAGAACGCTGTTTCTGTGCAGGTATAACCACCAGGTTGGTCAAGATTGACGAACCACGGGCAGGTATATATCGAAGTGGGTACCGCCACTTTCTTCAGATAACGCATCGATGCCGCCGCCATGGCTGCTGACAACGCTCCAAATGAGTGGCATGCCGAGCCCGCGACTGGATCTGTTCAATGTCTGTAATGCATATTTAGGCTCGAAAAGTACATCCAGCTCATCGTGATTGATAATGCCACCGCCCAGATCCTCAATGCCAATGACGACATACTCTGCCGCCCTGACCTCATTGTAGAAGAGCGCCCTGGTCATTGTCGTTTCACTGCGGGTGGTTAGATTCAGGTGACATCCCTCAGCAGCTTTTGCGAGAGGATACTCGATGACGTTCAGTAACATTCTTCTCAGATGCTCAGGAGAGGCTTCTATGGCAGGCAGCGCCGCATCCAGCTCACAGGTAACCTCGCTCGACGGGCGAGTCTTAAGCAAGTTTCCGTATTCGGGGCTGTCGAGTACTGATTCGATAAGCGAGTTTAGATTTACACCTGATTCAGGTATTCCGCCCCTGCCACCGATGATCAACAAATCCTGGAAGATTGCACCAAACTGGCTTTGAGATTCGTAGTCACCTTGACTGCCAGGTTCACCTTTGAACAGGTTCGCGATGCCATCAGACAACAGTTCGATTTTTTCAGTTTTTTGTGCAAGGTCAATATGACTATGCAGATTCTGAGATTCATCTTCAGCCTGCCTGCGGAGCTTTTCCTGTGTCTGCAACCCCAGGTTTGCTGCTTCGAGTGATTCTTTCTGTTTTTCAATGGTTTTGAACGACTGGGTAAATCTATAGGAGATCAGCAGCGACTGGAAAAAGATAAAGCAGAGCAGACCGAAATCCAGCATCAAGATTGTATCAATGATGCCTGCATTAACGAGAATATCGTTGACGACAGAATAGAAAAGCAGCGCGTAGGCAAAGGCGAGTATGAGCGAACCTTCCAGCCGACGGAGAACTGCAAGTACAAAAGCGATAGTTCCGCCGATCAGAGCCAGGATCGTGATGACCTGAAACGGCGGGACGATATGAGAAAAAGTTTGGACATTTGTTAGCAGAATAATGAGGGTTCCAACCCCCACCAGACAATGGATAATTTTCGCTGCCTTATTAGGGAACTCCCGGGGAAGGATACTGGACGCGAAGGCAGCAAAAAGTGACAGGGCAAGAATCCAGGATAGATATTCAATTCGAATGAACCATTCAAAGGGTAGTCCGGGGAGGATGTGGGTAAGGAATCGTTCGCCAACAGCCAGAAGGCGAGTGGACAGCAGCAGGCAGAAAAATCCAAGATAGAGGGAGGCCCGATCCTCGCGCCTCAGCGTGAAAAGTGCAAAATTGTAGAAACCTATGATCACAATAGCGCCGAATAGTATGAAGCTCAGCGCACGTCGGTCTTCAGTCTCCCGGCGAATATCCTCTACACTACCCATCGTCAGAGGTAGCCAGATTCCTCCCATCCGGTAATGAAAATTTGAGACCTGAAAAATAATCTCAATACGGCGGCTAGTGGGTGAGAACTCAACGATCAATGGTTGATAGTCAGGGTCAGTTGCTTCTAGGGATTCACCTGGTTCGCCAACCGTTGCCATGAGCTTGCCATCGATAATCAATCTGTATGCCGTGCCAATATCCGGCACTTTGATCGCATACCTCCGTAGTTCCGAAACCAGGACATTAACTCGATAAGTGGCGAAACCCTCACCATGGATCTGATCGCCATTGATTATTGTGTTGTTCCAGGTGGAAGGTACAGTTTGATAGTGTGGTTCTGGATTGGCCATGAGCGCAAAGCTGGAAGAGTCCAGGTGTTGCTCCCAATAAAATTCATACTGCCCAGACAGGTTTATTGAACCCTCTTCATGGAAATCCCAATCACGTAAGTCGATAAGTCCCTGTCTGACTTCAGGCGCTGTTGCTGAAGCAGGACTGCTCCAGCAGAGAAGGTAAATTAAAAAAAGAGCAATACATTGAATCCAGACATTGGACGCTAAGGATTGACTGGCACAGTCGGCTGGATCATTATTTCTAGTACTAGAATAGCCATCCATGGCTTCATGTTACGGGTGCGAAGAATTGAAGTATACGTTAAGTGTAAGTATCCCGCACAGTCTCTTTTCGGACGATGAAACGTTCAAATGACCTGGTTCTTCAATGACACAGGCGAAATAGGAGAGAGCTCTGCAAGTGGATATGATGGGGCTTTGTGGTTGTGACATCTAGTGAATCGGCAATCATTCCGCGCCGACCCTTAAACAAAAGAGACCAAACATGACTAAAGACAACAACTGGGACCGAGAAGTCGATGTGCTGGTGATAGGCTCAGGCACCGGCCAGATGGCGGCAGTGAGAGCTGCGGATCAGGGGCTGAGTGCCCTTGTTATCGAGAAGCTGCCTGCCCTTGGGGGCACAACGAGTCTGTCAGGCGGTGGCATGTGGATTCCTAACAACTACAAGATGGCGGATGAAGAAGTTGAGGATTCCTTCGAAGACGCGTTGGAATATATGAAACACGCCACGTTCGGGCAGAGTGAGGAGCCGCTGATGCGGGCGTTCCTTGAAAATTGTAACGATATGGTTTCGTTTGCCCGCGAACTTGGATTTAATTTCATGACGCTGCCGACTGGCGCGTTCTGCGACTACTATGAGAATTATCCGGGTGCCAGAACCTACGGTCGGCTGATATTTCCAATACCAACGGGTGCGCCACCAGCAGGTGGTTTCTTCCTGGGTAATTACCTGATCACCAGCCTGGAAAAGGCAGGGCGTGAGCGGGGAGTGGAGTATATGGTTAATACTGCTGCACAGCGTCTGGTGTTGAATGATGAAGGTGCCGTCACTGGTGTCCTGGTCGAACACGAAGGAAAGGAGCTGCGAATTCGTGCCCGCCGCGGTGTCTTGATGGCCACCGGCGGTTTCTCGCGCAACGAAGAGATGGTCATGGCCTTTCTGCGCGCACCAATCTACCACCCATGTCCACCGCCAGGGGATACGGGGGACGGTCATCGCATGGGTATGGCGATCGGCGCGGACCTTCGCAATATGAATGAATCCTGGGGCTGGCCGGTCTATTGGGACCCTGCCACGGAGTCACCCATTCCGGCTTACTCGCCAGAACTGGGTAAACCCGGGTCAATTGTCGTCAACCGGAAGGGTGAACGATTCTTCGACGAAGCCGGACCCTATGCCCGGATTATCAGAGCGTTTCAACATTACGACACGGATGGCCTTGAGTATATGAATGTACCGGGGTTTGTCATCGTCGATTCAATTTATCGAATGAATTACCCACTAGGGGGTTATGACCCCAAGCTGCCGCTGCCGAAATGGGTTAGTAAGGCGGACACCCTGGCGGAACTGGCCGAACAACTTGGTATCGATCCTGCGGGTCTGGAACAAACGGTCGAATCATTCAACCGGCACGCTGAGCAGGGTGAGGACCCTGAGTGGCATCGTGGTGCTTCAGCCTTTGACCTGCAGACCGCCGGTGATGACAGCCGCGGTCTGGTGAATCCCTGTCTCGGTCCGGTTATTGAGCCACCGTTTTACGGCGCGGCGATGTGGCCAAGCGTTCTTGGTACAAAGGGCGGTCTACGGATCAACGGGAATGGTCAGGTCCGCAATGTCTGGGGCGATTCGATTGCCGGGCTGTATGCGACAGGTAATTGTACCGGTAGCATTATGGGCGCAGGTTATCCTGGCGGCGGCTCGACCATCGCTTCAGGCATGACGGTCTCCTACATTGCTGCTAACCACATGCTCGATAATGGCTCGGCATAGTGTCTGGTTCGTGAAATTACAACATGTTGCAATATATTGCCCGTTGTACTACATTTGACAGGTTGTAACCGAGCATAACCGGAACAGGATCAATCGATGGCAAAACACGAATTCCCGGCATTTAGCAAAGAATATGGGGACAGATTCAGAGAGATGGGTCTGTGGATAGATGAAACCCTGCATGGACATTTCGACGAGAAGGTTGAAGAACATGCAGATGTCGTCATCCTGATCACACCCGAGCGGAAATTCACGATGCATGAATTTCAGCAGGAGACCTTGTCACTGGCCGCAGGTTTGTTAAATGCAGGTGTCAGTCAGGGTGATATTGTCGGTGTGCAACTGCCTAACTGGATTGAATTCTGTTGTTTGCAGATAGCGCTATCAAGGATTGGCGCGGTGATACAGCCACTGCATATGGTATTTGGTGAGCGGGAACTGAAGAACCTCTGCGCTTTCAACGAAACCGACGCGGTGATTGTCTGCGGTGAATATCGGGACAAGGATTATGCAGCTCAGATGCGTGGTGCCGTAAGCGAAAATGAGGGTGTAAAGACCTTCATCGTCGTGCGATCGGAGCCAGAGGCTGGCGAGTATCTGTTGCAGGATCTGATCGAAGAGGGGCGCTCAAATCACGATCGTCTGGACGGCATTCAAATCAACCCCGATGATGTTTTCTACCTTAACTTTACTTCAGGAACCACCGGTAATCCCAAGGGCTTCCTGCATTCCCATAACACGCTGATATCAAGGATGATCCTCACGGCTAAAATGCAATCTGCCATGAGTGATGGGGAACATCGAGTCAGCCTGGCTTGCTCACCTATGACGCACAGCTATGGCCACTTTTCGACCTACGGTTGTGTATTCGGGCCAAGTCCCATGGTGCTGGTTGACCGATACAACCCGACGCAGATCCTTGAATTTATTCAGGCTGACAAGGTCACCTCTCTGTCGGGTACGCCTGCTCACATGATGGGTATTATCGACCACGTTGATTTCGAGAAGTACGATACATCGAGCATCAAGAGTGTGGGTGTGGGTGGCGCACGCAGCTCGCCGGAGTTGATCGACAGGCTTGATAAACTCTGGGGAGTTAAAACCGGCAATACCTACGGGATGGGTGAAAACCTTGTACATTGCATGACCTTTCCCAATGACCCGGAAGACAAAATTAAAGATACGGTCGGCAGACCAGTGCCCTGGGTTGAGTTAAAAATCGTTGATACCAAGGACCGCTCCCGCGTCTGTGAAACAGGCGAAATCGGTGAGATCTGTTTCCGGGGGCCGACGCTATTTGTGGGATACAACAAACAGCCAGAAAAGACCGCAGAAACGCGGGATAGTGACGGCTGGTTTTTCACTGGTGATCTGGGGCAGGTGGACGAAGAAGGTTATCTGTCCTTTGCCGGCAGGGAACAGGAAGTGATTAATCGGGGCGGATCAAAGATCTACCCGAAAGAAGTTGAAGACCTCCTGGGTTCACATCCGAATATCCGTGAGGCTGCCGTTGTCGGCATGCCCGATGAGAGGATGGGTGAAAAGGTATGTGCCTACGTGATCCCGCAAGAAGGAGTGGAAATTACGTTGGATGATGTCAAAGAGTACTTCATGGAACTAAAAGCAATGAAGTACCTGATACCGGAGGCTTTGATCAACCTTGAAGCATTCCCGATGACACCAACAGGCAAGGTGCGCAAAGCGAGTCTGCAGGACGATGCGCGAAAAATGGTAGAGCAACAAAACCAGGCTGATTGAATCATGGATTTAAAATTTTCTGAACAGGACGAAGCATACCGGAAGAAACTGCTGGACTGGCTGGCGAGTAGCGGCGAGCTGATCTCCCGAACAATGCAGGGGACTGATGACAGTGGTGAACGGAATCCCATGCAGGCAATGCGGGACTGGCAGAAACACCTTTATGAAGCCGGTTATGTCGGCATGTCATGGCCCAAGATCTACGGTGGCTATGAGGCCAGTCTGACGGAGCAGGTGATAGCCAACGAAGAGTTGGCGAGAGCCAAGATTCCGCCCAGTCTGAACACGGTTGGCCTGACTATCGTTGCGCCCACCATGATTCAGCATGGTAGTGAAGAGCAGAAGCAAAAATACCTGAAGCGGATACTGAGGGCTGAAGATATCTGGTGCCAGGGATTCAGCGAGCCTGGTGCGGGCAGCGATCTGGCATCGCTCAAGACCAATGCGGTACTTGACGGTGATAATTTTGTCGTCAACGGGCAGAAGGTTTGGACCAGTGCCGGTCATATTGCCGACATGTGCGTGTTACTGGTTCGAACGAATAGGGACGCGCCGAAAAGAGAAGGTATCACCTACCTGCTGGCTGACATGAAGAGCGAAGGGATTACCATCCGCCCACTCCGGAATGCCGGTGGCGGTAGTCACTTCAACGAAGTATTTTTTGATGACGTCAAAATACCTAAGGAAAACATGGTGGGTGAACTGCATGGTGGCTGGGCCATCGCACGGAGCACCCTCGACAACGAACGCAGCGGACTGTCCGGCGTGGTCGCGTTGGAGGCGAACTTCAAGCGACTATTGCAACTGACTGAATCGGCAAGCATAGGTGGCGAACCGGCAATCGAAGATGCTCATACTCGTGATCAACTCGCCCAGTACTGGATCGAGATTGAGGGATTGAAATATCTCGGCTATCGAACCTTGAGTGAGCAGCTGAAAGGTCAGAAGCCAGGCTCCCAGGCATCGGTGGGCAAATTGTTTGCCTCGAAGCTCCGTCAGGCGATGGCGAAGAATGCGCTGGAGATCGTAGGGCCATACGCAGCTTTGACCAAAAAGTCTCCCCATGTGATGGATCGTGGGCGATGGGTGGCAGGCTACTTCGATTCACTTGGCTACGGTATTGGCGGTGGGACGAGTGAAATAATGCACAACGTGATAGCCGAACGGGTGTTGGAATTGCCCCGTTCAGTGGAAGATTAAGATATGGACTTTCAGTTAAGTGACGATCAACTTGCGATCCAGGATGCGGTAGCCAAGTTTTTTCAGGAGGAATGGAATTCTGACATCAGGCGGGATGCGCTCGATGACGGACCGGTAAAAATCAGTGACGAGATCTGGCAGCAGATCGTTGAGATGGGATGGATCGGTATCGCTGTCAGCGAAGAACACGGCGGCAGTGGTCTTGAACTCTTGACCGCGGCAATGCTGGCTGAAGAGGGTGGGCAGGTGTTGTTTCCCTCCAAGCTTTGCACGGCTTTTACGACAGCCTTTGCGCTGGATCAATGTCAATCTGGTGATACTGCAGCACTGCTGACCGATCATATGACGGGGCAGCAATTCGTGTCTCTGGCGGTTGATGAGGCCAATGGCACATTCGGACCGGAAAACAACGCAACCGCAGCTACATTGGCAGGTGACGGAGGGACAATTTCAGGTGAGAAGATATTGGTTCCGGATGCTGAATGCGCTGATTGCTTTCTTGTTGCGGTCCGACTGAATGATAGTGGTGCCCTGGTCAAAGTAGCAGCTGATGCCCCTGGACTGACGATCACTGCCATGCAGCGGATCGACGGACAGAGTATTTCCAGCCTGCAACTGGCCGATGTTCCCTTCTCAAGTGACGATATCCTTGGCGGTACCGATGATGCAGATCAGGTATTACTCAGAACCTATGAGTTCTGGACAACACTCATCTCGGCCGATCTGCTTGGTGTGACCACCAAAGCGCTGGAGATGACCAACGAATACGCCAAGGTACGACAGCAGTTCAATAAACCGATCGGAAGCTTCCAGGCCGTAAGTCACCGACTTGCCGACGTAAAAGTCGCAGAGGAAGTCGGTCGGAGTCTTTTGTACGGTGCATGTCTGGCATTGCAGGAAAACCCTGATCAATGCTTTCCACAGGTATCTGCAGCAAAAGCATGGCTGTCAGACGCAGCGGCAGAGGCGACTGAAGCAGCATTGCAGTTGCATGGCGGTATTGGCTATACCTGGGAGCTGGATGTGCATTTATTGTTGCGACAGGCAAGGTCCCATGCCGTTTATCTGGGTGACGCCGCGTATCACCGAAAGCGAATCGGTAACTTTATCACCGGGTAGGTTAGGCCTCTGGAGACGGCGCGGGTCTCAGAGCCAATGGAGTCAAAAAAATGAGTAGTGAAAAGGCTGCACCTAAGGAATTCAGCAGACTGTTTTCGCCCATTCAAGTCGGGCCCATCACAGTTAAGAATCGGATTTGCGAAACCACGAACTCTCCTGGGTCGGCGGGTCCTGAATCCGGTGGATTGATTGACGAGCACTTTACTGAGCATCACGTGGCAAAGGCTCGCGGTGGCACGGCGTGGATCGGCAGTGAAACCTGGCCGCTCAACTCGCCATTACCACCAGGCGCAGAACAGGAGTTTGGTGAAGGTGGTGCAGCACTCGCCTTCGCCCCCTACATGTTTCCGGGTTTCGTCGATGCGGTAAGAAAATTTTGCGATGCAGTGCATGCTGAAGGGGCCGTGGCGATATTTCAGCTAACGCATCTGAACAATGCCTTTGGCGCTTCAACGGTGCCGACGGTTGAATTATATGACCTCGTGCCCCACGCGATGACGGAAGAGCACATTGAGTTCGTCATGGATACCTATGTCGAAGCAGCGAAAAAAGCGCTTGAAGCCGGGGCCGACGGTCTTGAGATTCACTGCGCTCACGAGACGGTACCGCAGTCGTTTCTTTCACCTGCCACCAATAAACGCGATGACAAATGGGGCGGTGATGCCGAGGGCAGAACGCTATTTGTACGCGAAGCTCTTACTCGCATTCGTGCGGTTATAGGCGACAAACTTGCCCTTGGCCTGCGTATTAATGGTGAAGAGTCTCGCCAGGGTGGTTACGACCTGTTGCAGTTTCGCGAGATGGTTTACATCATTGCTGAAACTGGTTTGATCGATTTCGTCAACGTCGATGTCGGTCACTGCTGGGGGCGTCATGCTTATGTACCGCCGTCCTATCATAATCCGGCGGAGCATCGGGAAGCAGGAAAAGCGATTCGTACGGATCTGCCGGAGAGCGTGAAGATACTGTTTTCAGGCCGCGTTAATGAGCCGATCGTTGCCGAGGAACTGCTTGCGGCTGGGATCTGTGACCTGGTTGGCATGACCCGCGCCGGTATTGCTGATCCCGAATTTCCGAATAAAATTCTCGAAGGCCGCCTGCTGGAGATGCGACGCTGCATAGGCTGTAATCGCTGCATTTCAGAGGCCGTGCACAGCAAGAAGCCGGGACCGTTCAAACGGCCGGTCTGTTCGATTAATCCTGAAATCGGTCAGGAAGTGCTCTGGAAGGAAACCTTTAAACCTGCCGAGGTTAAGAAACACGTGGCAGTTATAGGCGCCGGTCCAGCAGGGCTGGAAGCGGCCAGAATAGCGACCCTTAGAGGTCACCGGGTCACTCTGATAGAAAAAGGTCGCAAGGTTGGAGGCCAGCTCTTACTCGCTGCAAAGGCGCCGGGTAGAGATTCCTTCGAAGACTATCTCTACTTTTCTGAGAACGAAATCGAACGCCTGGGTATTGATCTCATGCTTGAGACCGAAGCCACACCTGAGTTTTTGCTGGAGCTTAAGCCTGATGTAGTGGTTTGTTCTACCGGTTCTGAAGCACGATCTCCTGCGGAGGTAGAGGGTGCGGAATCCAGCAACGTCGTACAGGGCTGGGATGTTCTTGCCGGAAAGGCAACAGTGGGCGATAAGGTAGCGCTCTACTCAGAAGACGATTATTTTGAAACCCCGAATATCGCTGAAGCACTGGCGGTCAAAGGAAAGCAGGTCACCATTTTTCACAAGTGGGCACAGATAGGTAAGGAAATTGATCGGTATTCTTTCGGCACCGTCATGAAACGACTGGAAGAAAATAATGTCGAAATTGTCGGTGGTGTTCGGTTGTCGAAGGTCGACGGAGACAAAGTACACTTTATCTCCGCCTACTCCGGTGCAGAACGTGTGTTCGAGGGATTTGATTCGGTTGTGCTGGTGTGTGGATCGACACCCAATGCCGATTTGTACTACAAGCTGAAAGACAATTATCCATTCGAAAAAGTATATCTTGTCGGCTCAGCCTGGTTGCCGAGACGATTGGCTGAAGCAACCAAACATGGCGCAACGATTGGCCTGGAGATTTAAATTTAGTTCAACATTAATCTGGTAGTACGGGAGCGTGCTGCTCAACCTGAAGAGGAAAGAAAATGGCGTTAAGAGAAGGTGAAGTCCACGGACAAATCACAGAAGCAAGTCTGGAACGACTGCTGGAGAGAAAAGGTCTCCAACGGGCGGGCAGAGGCTCCATGCAAAGGGGGCGGGCGATTTCCGGTGACGATGGCAGTGATGAGAATAAGCCAAACTTCAAGATGAGCGCTGACGGTGCCAGAAGAATGGCAATGGGCGCTGCTAATATGAATCCCTTGTTCTACGATAAGGAATACGCGGCGAAGTCTTCCCACGGTCGTTGTATCATCCCGCCGGCATTGCTCTACTTCACTGAAGTGGTCAATGGCGCGACAGACGGATTCCCCGGTTGCCACACTATCTGGCGTGGCTGCGAGTTCGAATGGGGCGAGCCTCTCTATGTCGAAGAACCGGTCCGTGCGCTTACCAGCCTGAAGGACGCTGTCATCATCAACAGTCGATTTGGCGGTGGTAAAGCGGCGATCCAGGATTATGAAACCGTAACTCACAATATGGACGGTGTGTACAAAGGCACCTACCGCACATCCTGGCATCGTTTTGCACGAAAGGCTGCCAAGGAATCGGAAAAGTACTCAAAGATCGAACGCAAGATCTGGACGGATGACGAACTGGAAGCTGTGTGGGATGAATACAACACCCAGAACCGGAAGAATATCCAGGGCGACACGCCTCTCTACTTCGAAGATGTTGAAGTCGGTACCAGCATTCCGCATATCGTCAAAGGGCCGATCACCCTCACTTCAAAAATAGCTTTTGAGTTTGCCCAGGGCACTGGTGGCTGGATCGTCGGTCATGAACTGGCACAGGATTTGAACACCCAGTATCCAAACCTTGCAATTCGCAATGAGGAAAACGTACCTGAGCCACCAGTATCGATCCACTGGACGAATGAGCGGTGTCAGAAATATCTCGGCATGCCGGGTGCCTACGAGGCAGGTTTTGAAAGATTGAACTGGTACATGCAGTTGATCATGAACTGGATGGGTGACCATGGTCGCATGAGGGCAATGAAAATTGACTTCCGCGGGTTCCATTGGCAGGGCGATCTGATTCGACTGCACGGCGATATTGTCGACAAGCGAATTGAAGATGGCAAAGGTATGGTAGATCTGAAAATTCAGACTATCACTCACCGTGACGAACCTACCAGTGAAGGACGTCTCACAGTAGAACTGCCAATCCGCGGCTAGCTTTTAGAGCCGATGGAGCGACAATCCAAAAGTGCTGGTTCCCGAGTTATCAGGGGACTGGCGCCTTGGGTTGTGCGCTACTGAACCACTAATACTGACAGGAGCCTGCCGATGGAAACGGACGTTTATAAACTACCATTGCTGTTAGAAAC
>JABHYO010000029.1 GCA_018656865.1 Gammaproteobacteria bacterium
GAATTTAAATGATTCATCAGGCCACCTCCTGTCGATTCAGGCGCAGCAATCGAATTGCAATCAGCACCCCCGTCAACAGTAGCGGCATCAACAGGATATTGAGGAACTTAAGCATCGTACCCAGCGCCTCGATGTCCTTGTCTAGCTGGTGCCGGACATCACGCAGATCTTTGCGAATGTTCAGCTTTTCATCCTGGAAGCGAACCAGCGCTTCTTCCTGCTCCGGGGTCAGCGTCAGCAATCCTTCCTCGACCCTGGATGACTGCAGCTCCGACAACTGACGTTCCGTTTCGGCAAGTCGGGCCTGCAGATCCTCGGCACTTTTCAGATATTTTTCTTCAGCATTTCTACGCAGCTCTTCAACCACCACAAACGGTCTGGAAAATTGACCCCGAGACCTGACATCAATGAGCGCACTACTGCCTGTAAGGTTATCAACGAGGTTGGTCACAAGACTGCCATTGTCGGCGAAAGCCGATGCAATCTGCTGCCCAAAGAAGTTCTGCACCTGGACCCAGAGTCGATCCGACAGCAGATCCGTGTCGGCAATAAGCACGACCTGTAGGTCATCGGTACTAACGGCTATCTCACCATCGTAGCCCTCAACACCATCCGGGAACGCTGTCGATGCACTACCAGACAGGCGAACCGCCGTCACATAGCTCTCACCGGTCGCTGTGAAACCCTTCTGTAGATCAGAAGGGTCCGTCAGAAACTGAAACTGAAGAGAAGGTAGCGGACTCGAAAACGTGCTCGAGACAATTAGCGGTGATGCGGAAATCCCATCGACTTCATCAACGTCGAAGATACCCGCGGTCGCCATGTTGACGCTCTCAAGTGATGCCGTCACGACATCTTCCCGAGAAACGTGACGACTCGTGAATCCAAGGATACCCAGGTGGCGAACCGGGGCCCCATTAGCACTCCCCACCATCAAGGCAGCCTCAGAATCGCCAAGCACCTCGTTTGGACGCAGCGTAACCCCCCAGGATGTAGTTAACCGGTTCAAATCCGAAGCACTAGCTTCCGGCATATTCGCACCTTGCTCAGGAGGCTGCGCCATTTCTGCTAACGGATCGACGAAGGCGATAAGCTTGCGACCCTGCATCACATGCTGATCAATGGCAAATACCTGGCCATCCGTAAAATCCTGAGGATGTATCAATACCAGCAGATCAAATGCTGCAATCGATTCAGCATCAACGCTGTTCAGCACCTCTACATCAAAAAGATCTTTAAGCTGACTCAGAAAAACCCAGGCAGGTGTCGCCTGGTAGGACCTTGGGTCCATGCTCTGATCAATCGGCAACCCGGCGTAGACCCCCACCTTTGGTTTTCGGGTCGTACCGAGACTGTGAATAAGCTTGGTCAGCTCATACTCAAGGAATTCTTCCTTATCCGGTTGGAAAAAGGTGATGATTTCCTCGCCATCGATCGCATTTGTACCGACCAAACCAAAGTAGAGTTCATCTCCAGACTGATTTACCGGTACGCTTTGAAGCCCATACCCTGAAGCCTGATCTTCTTCTTCTGAGAATGGTTCAGGATCAACAATACTCAGGTTGATTTTGGAGCCAGCGGCAAGGCGGTATTCCTCTAACATTTCTTCGACGCGCTTCGCGTAAGCACGAAGAGAAGTCAGATCCTCACTCGCCTTTTCAGAGAAGAAAAAGTAAAGATTAACCGGCTCATCGATCTCATCGATGACTTCCCGAGTACCATCGGACAGGGTGTAAAGGCGGTTTTCCGTCAGGTCCAGGCGTATACCACCTAGCATCAACTGGTTCAGCAGTGTGAACAGCAGAAAGGCGGCAATGAGAATCAGGAGGGAAAGAACAGTATTTGTTTTCATGATCAGTCCCCCTTCTTCATATCGAGCACGATCGACGTCGCCGTTAGCCAGACAGCGATGACAGACATGAAGTATAGAAAATCCTGCAGACTCAAAACGCCACGAGACACGGCGCTAAAGTGAGTAAGGAAGCTGAGACCAGCAATCATGTCCACGAACAGCATAGGCATCCAACCCTTGAAAGCATCCAGCACCATGGGGAATCCAGCCATAACAAACACAAGGCTTACGAACCCGCAAAGCACGAAGGCAATGACCTGGCTTCGCGTCAGCGCTGACATACAGGAGCCGATGGCGAGAAACCCCCCTGCCATCAACCAGCTGCCAATATAGCTCGCAAATATGACGCCATTGTCCGGATCACCAAGATAGTTGACGGTTATCCAGATCGGGAACGTCAGCAACAACGACAGCCCTGCAAAGATCCAGGCTGCGAGAAATTTCCCGAGGACAATGTCACGCCTGGAAAGCGGTAGAGTCATCAGCAATTCCAGGGTGCCTGTCTTACGCTCCTCCGACCAAAGCCTCATGGAGATAGCTGGCACCAGAAACAGATACAACCAGGGGTGAAAACTGAAGAACGGTATCAGGTCCGCCTGCTGACGCTCGAAAAAGTTCCCGAGATAGAATGTAAACACACTGGAGAGCACCAGGAAGACGACGATAAACACATAGGCTATCGGCGTTGCAAAGTAGCTCTGGAGTTCTCTTTTCACAACAACGTTAAGTTTCATCGATCCGCACCCTCCGTTAACCGGCGAAATACTTCGTCAAGCCGACCCTTTTCGACATGTACGGAGTCAACCGGCCAATGACTTTTCTGAGTGAGCTCGAACACTTCAGGAAAAAGCCTGCCGTCATCGGTGACGGGAAAGACCACAAGCTGTTGGCCATCAGTCATTACCTCACGAACACCTACCAGTTGTCCGAGTGTCGCAACAATTTCATCGGCCTTAGATTCATCGCTGAGTGAGATAGCAACTGCACCGTGATAGTCACTCTTCTCGAGCAGTTCAGCTGGTGTCGTATCGGAGACGATTCTGCCTTCCGATAACACCATCACCCGACTACAGACTGCAGTGACCTCCTCGAGGATATGGGTTGAAACGATCACGATTTTGTCCTTCGACAAACCTTTGATCATCTCCCTAACCTGATGTTTCTGATTTGGATCCAGACCATCGGTCGGCTCATCAAGAATGAGAACATCGGGGTCATGCAAGATCGCCTGGGCCAGCCCAACACGACGCTTAAAACCCTTGGATAGGGTTTCGATTTTCTGATGCAGAACGCTCTCAAGGGACATAATGGAAACTGCCCTACTGACGCTTGATTCCAGATCACGTCCCGCAACAACCCCCCTCGCCTCTCCAACAAAGTTGAGAAAGCCCAACGGGGTCATTTCCTCCCAGGCTGGAGCGCCTTCCGGCAAATAGCCAATTCGACTCTGGGCCGTCAGACTATCCTTCCACATGTCACAGCCCCAGATTCTGACTGTACCGGCAGACGGTCTGAGGAAGCCTGTCAGCATTTTCATTGTCGTGGACTTACCAGCGCCGTTGGGTCCGAGAAAACCCAGTATTTCACCGGGAACCAGCTCGAACGATATGTCATCAACTGCGGTGAAAGGACCATACTCTTTCGTCAGATGACTTACTTCAATCATGTCATTCCTTTTAAATTTAACCCTGAAAAAAACCTGCCAACCGCCAGTTCGACGGGCGACTATAGTAGCCAAGCCTGAAAGACGTTTCTATAGACCATAATCTCCCGGATTTTCTCCCGACTCCGTTAATTTTCCTGGTTGAACTCCCGGACGAAGAATCGGAACCTATTTATGTTCAATTTGGGGGAAAAGGAGCCTGTGGTGATTGACCGGCCCTCCAAACGGTCGCTGTCGGGGGGGACAGCGCACTACAGCTCCGATTTTTCTATGGTCGTCTAAGCTGGCATCTGGTGGCCTTCAAACTGATAGGTACCTCGCGGTAATGCACGAGCAGCGCTCCAGGCCATAACACTAACGGAACTGTAACCCGCTAACCCACTATCCGCGCTCTAATGACACCTCGACCTCCAAGCCGGTGCTTGTCATGCACGAGGCAAATTGCGAATATTCGTGCTGATTTTCAAAGCGATTCATGAATGTCTGCTGGCGGGAAAGAACGTATATCCAAGGCTGAAGCACTTGGCTTTTTGTTGACACATATAATAGTCGAACGGGGAACTTCGCTTGAGCTTGATCAGCTGGGTCTTTTTGAACTGAACAGCATTGCGCAACGGGCGATCGATGAAATCAGTGAATCCGAAAACATTATTCCGCATGAGGTTATTGAGCGCCTCGCATCAGAGTATCTAGACAGCAAATGAAAAATCTCCCCATTGACCCACAAGCCATGATATTTGACCTGGATGGAACCCTGCTCGACACCGAGCCGCTTTACACCCAGGCAGCGCAGGCAGTGCTGGACCCCTACGGCCACATCTTTACGATGGAGCTGAAACGTAAGGTTATGGGCGGGGATTCCGTGCGTAGCGCTCAAATAACCATAAACGAATTCGACCTCCCCATGACAGCGCAGGAATTCCTGGATCAGCGCAAGGTTTTTCTCGAACAGCTATTCCCTGATGCTGAGGAAATTACCGGCGCCGCTACCTTTCTCGAGCACGTAACCGGCCTGGGTATTACAACCGGACTTGCGACAAGTTCCCATACCCACCTGTGTGAACTCAAGATCAGCAACCGACCCTGGAGACAGCTTCTTACGACGATTGTTTGCGGCGATGATAGCGAACTCAAGCGAAGTAAGCCGGAACCGGACATCTTCCTGCTCTGCGCCAGCCGTTTGGACGTGGAACCTGCAAAGGTCGTCGCTTTCGAAGATTCACGAAATGGTATAGAGGCAGCGAAGGCCGCAGGTATGACAGTTATCGCCCTCGAGAGCCCCTATACAACAACGGAGGATCTGAGGGATGCGGATCTGATTGTTGGGGACTTTCTGGCTCTGATATGACTAATTCAGGGCTTTTCCTGATCCCGCATCGTACCTGGCATGCGATTCCAGAACTCCATGTTCTGCTCCATGGCTTTTCGCATGAGATTCATAGGATCGGCATTGGTCAAGTCGCGGACACCGCGTCGATACCGCTCCTGTTGCTCAAGAAAGGTCATGATGCTCTGCTCAATATAGCGCCCAAAAATGCTCTGCATGGCATCACCGTAAAACCGGACCAGCTGCTCCAACACTCGGTTTGTTAGTATCGGCTCATGACCTTCACCTTCCTGCTCAGAGATGATCTGCATGAGTACGCTACGGGTCAGATCCTTTTCTGTTTTCGAATCAACGACGGAAATTGATTCACCCGAAAGAATGATTTTGCGAATATCCTCAACCGTGACGTATTTGCTTTCCTCTATGTCATACAACCTTCGGTTTGGATACTTCTTAAAATCACGCATGCGGCACCGATTTTGTGCAGTGAACAATGGAGTTTCGCCAACTTCCACTAAAGTTGCAAATATCCAAACTGCATCTATAATTTGCTTGATTGCTGCAGCGCAACATCACGTTTAGAGGGGCAACGACAAATGAGCCGAGGCACTGCCCTCATCACAGGTGCATCATCCGGTATCGGCGAAGCTTTGGCCCTTAAGTTTTCCCAGGAGGGCTTCGATCTTGTTCTCACTGCCAGACGCCAGGATCGGCTGCAAGCCCTAAAGGATAAACTCGAAGGGGGTCGCGTCACGATCTTCACTGCCGATCTCACAACAGATGAGGGCTTGATAGGCCTCTGCCGTTTTGTCGAAGAGCAGCGGATTGACGTCGACATTCTGATCAACAACGCCGGTATGCTTGTTCACGATTCATTCGAGGATGCGTCAGAAGATCAGCTCAGGCAGAGTATCGCGCTCAACATCACCGCCCTCACTCGACTGATATATCACTTTCTGCCAAAAATGAAGGAACGTCGGGCCGGACGAATACTCAATGTCGCGTCAGTCGCCGCATTTAACCCCATACCCGGTATGGATCTCTATGCCGCAACCAAAGCCTATGTTCTCTCATTGACGGAATCCCTATCAGAGAGCCTGCGGGATTCCGGTGTTTCCCTAACGGCCCTCTGCCCTGGTCTCACCGAGACCGAAGGCATGGATCAGCGGCTCGCCGCCAATCTACCACCTTTTCTGATCGGGACACCTGAGGAAGTGGCCTTAGAGGGCTACGATGCGTTGATGCAGCAAGAGGTTATCCGCATCCCCGGCAACGCAAACAAGCTGGCCGTGGCCCTGGCTCAGCATCAGCCACGGTGGCTGGTCCGCGGCCTTGGCGGGCTCGCTTCACGCTTTACGCGATAGTTCCACGGAAAACCGGAATCGTGTAAAGTTTCAGGATCAGCAGAAAGGGTTAAACAGCCATGAAAAAACTGTTCTTCACTCTCATATTATTGCTTCCCATCCAGCTATTCGCGGATACGGGCTGTAATGACCGGGCAAATGAGATCCGCATGTCCGATCGCCTGGACGATGCTATCGATGTGCTCAATGACTGCCTGTCCGAGGAAATGGGGCGCATCGCCAGAACCTATCTGTTGCTAGGACTTTCCTACTATGAAGGCGGCGAACAAGGAAAAGCCATAGCGAATTATTCCAAGGCAATTGAATTTGCGCCGAACTACGTGACTGCTTTCGCTAATCGAGGTCTCAGCTACGGCATGCAGGGAGACTTTGACAAAGCACTCGCTGACTTTGATCAAGCGATAAGACTGGACCCGGAATACATGCAGGCTTACTACTTCCGTGCGTTCGCTTACCAGCGTGAGGGCGATCATCGCTCAGCCATAGAAGACTACAATGTCTCACTAACCCTGACCCAGGATCAGTCGGAAATGGCGACGATCTACTACAACCGGGGTAGAGCCTACAAAGATTTGAAACGCTTCGATGAAGCACTGAGTGACTACAATCAGGCTATACAGCTGAATGCAGGTTATGCCGCCGCCTACTTCTCGAGAGGTCTGATGCATCACCAGCAGAAGCATTTAGATGAAGCAATCGCTGATTACACTCATACCATTGCACTCGATGGCAAGCACGCACGCGCTTACTACAATCGCGGTCTGCTGCATCGCAAGGATGGCAAAGACTACCTGGCGTTACGGGATTTCGAAGCTGCAACCGAAATCGAACCGGCCTACGCAAGAGCGTATGCCAACCGTGGCTATACAAGGATGATACCGATGCTGCCTCTCCTCTTTATTCTTGCGCTAGGATAATTATCTGAAACCGGATTTCGACCGTTCATCCGAGAACGGTCGTGATCTCGCGACAGGCGGTCAACCCGAAGCTGTTTTCTGTGACAGATTTCAACTTCTGGATCGTAAGAATTTCTTATGCTGTGCCTTCACTCGTAGAAAGAAGCTGCCCAGCAATGAACTTTCGAAAACTCCTGAAGTGGGTGTTTGTACTCGCTGCCATCATCGCCGTAAAACAGATCGACGGTACTCAAAATAAACTTGAGCGGAAACCAGAGTACGTATCCACTACCCGATCAAACTCATGAAATGGCCTATTTTCGACCTTCATGTTATGTTGAACGTCGCACCCAACAACCGGAATGCTGCCCTCCATGGAAGACAGCAACTATGAGCTTCCAGAACAACTCATATTAGCCCGACAGGCAAATCTCCTTCGTACCTTTTACAAATTGGTCGCCGTTCTAACCGGCGTCGCATTGCTCCTGATCGCCTTCCTTCCGGGCTTTGCCACATCTGAAGACGTGGTTGAACCCTTTGTCAGGAATGTTTTTGTCATTCTGACGATCGGCTTCCTGTATTGGCTGTTGGAAAAGGAATACATCCTCGCCAGCATCTTCGGGACCATCGGCATGACAGGCTTCTTTGCTGTCTACAGCGTCTACATGGAAAGTCCCGGAAACATGCAGATGATGACGCTGGTTATCTTCCCGACCTGTGTCGCCGGCCTTCTGCCCAGGAGGAATCTCTTCTGGCTGGTCTATATATTCAATATGCTGCTAATGCTGTTTACAGTCTGGCTGATCATTACCTACCGTGACGTCGATATGGAATATCGCTCCGTCATCACCATCGGTCTGCTACTGACCATGATTGCTCTCCTGATCGACGTACTATCCAGCTCATACCGGGCAAGCCTTACTACGACATTTAACCAACTGGTAGAACTCCGGACCACCAAGGAAAAACTGACGCAGTTGGATGCAGATCTTGAAGCGGCAGTGACGGAGCGCATCCATGCAGAAACAGTAAGCAGCCAACTGGCACAAACCGGCAGACTGGCCATGGAAGCTGCTGGTGCAGGCTCTATTTTGATCGACATGCAAAGTGACTCTGTGAAACTTACCGAGGAATTCATCCAACGGTATGGATTTGTCGAAACACCGGCGGATAGTAAATCTCTCTGCGAATGTATCCACGCAGATGATCGAAAAAGATTTGAGACATTGATCAATCAGGACCACTCCACTCACGATAGATGCGAAGGAGACTTTCGCATAAAGGCTGACAGCCCGATTTACTGGATGTTCATCCTTGAAACAGAGGGTGAAAACAAACTTCAGGGGATCATCGTTGATGTTACTTATCGTGTACTCGAGCATCAGCGTCAGTTTGCCGAAGACAGCAAAGCACATGAGTCACAGCGGCTCGAAAGCCTGGGAATCCTCGCAGGCGCAATCGCCCATGACTTCAACAATCTGTTACATGTGATCATGTTGAATGCCGATCTCGCCAGGAAGAGCCTCAACCCAGATTCAAAATCTGCCATCTCCATCAATCGACTGATGACCACCGTCGACCGAGCAGCCGAACTCTGCTCTGAACTTCTTGCTTATTCGGGCAAGGGTCATTTTATCATCGAGCCATTTCATGCCGAGACTCTAGTAAAGGAAATGCGCAGCCTACTGGATATTTCCACACCAAAGGGCGTTGCAATCGAGGTCAGCACCGACAGTTCAAACCCGACAATCAATGGTGACATTACCCAGATCCGCCAGATTGTGATGAACCTTGTGACCAACGCCGGTGAAGCCATCGGGAACAGGTCAGATGGCAGGATCAGGCTTTCCGTCGAAACGCAGAATTATGATGCAATGTACCTGAGACAAAACAACTTTATCGAAGAGGTGGCAGCCGGCAAGTTCGCCTGCATCATTGTCGAAGACAATGGCATCGGAATGAACGGTAGTACACAAAAACGGATGTTTGACCCCTTTTACAGTACAAAGGATACGGGACACGGGCTGGGGCTTTCTGCGGTACTGGGTATCGTCAGAGGGCATCATGGCACAATCAAGGTTGATTCTTCACCAGACAACGGCACCCGAATCACCATGCTATTCCCATTGGGTGATGCCAGCACCCTGGCCAGTCCAGAAGAACCTGTCACTAAAAAAGGTGAAGCAGCCCAGGGGCTTATCCTTTTCGTCGACGACGAGTCTGAAATCAGGGCCCTCGCCCAGGCGGTACTACACGACGCGGGATTCAGCATTATTGAAGCAAGAGATGGCCAGGAAGCCATCGAGAAATTTAGAGATCACCACACGAATCTGAGACTGGTGATTCTGGATCTGATGATGCCAAACAAAACTGGGCTGGAAGCCTATCTTGAGATCATAGATATAGACCCCAGCGTACCGGTTATCTTCTCCAGCGGCTTCAACGAATCCGAATTACTGAATCAGCTGCCACCGACGGCAAGGGCTGCCTTCATTAAAAAGCCTTACCTGGCAGACGATCTCCGGGACTTCGTACAGAACATCATTGGACCGAAGGTTTAAACGAAGGCAAGGCACTGATGGCATCCGCCAGCTCTCGATCTTTATCTGTCACCCTGTTTCCCGCATCGTGTGTCGTCAAGCAAATAGAAACGCGATTATAAACATTGCTCCACTCAGGATGATGATTGTGGGCTTCTGCCAGTTCTGCAACTTCCGTAATAAAAGCAAAAGCTTCAACAAAATCGTTAAACTCAAGTTCGACCAGCAAAGCATTGCCAACTTCACGCCACATCATGGTTTACGTTGATTGATAACGTCGATGGAACCTTCAGTAATGGTCGCCCGCTGTTCCCGCAAAGTCAGGTAAAGAGGCCGCCATATTCTCAAACGTGCATCTCTCGCTGGTCTGATGGAACCATTTTTCCTGGTCTTGGATGCTCTGTACGCCTGAAATTCCACACCAACCGCGCCAGTCACCGGATCTCCCCTACCGGTCGATTTGTTGTTGGATGATGGGATATACGCTGGGCCGCCTCCCGGAGCCTTCATTCCACTTTCGTTAAAAAGCAAGATCCAGTCCTCCGCGGACGTCCCCACAGCACTGCTCAAACCGAGAGCGGCTCTCGTCTTCTGCAGACTGTATGCATTCTGAGCAACTCGAATGGCCTGTTCGAAATTCGCAGTGACCTTGGTCATATTCGCAGTGTCGATATAACTGCGATAGGCAGGGACCGCGAATGCCGAGACGATGCCAATCACAGCAACGGTGATCAGCAACTCGAACAGGCTAAATCCTGACTGTGTGGCTTTATTACCCACTAGCTTCTAACCAGCTTCTTTCTCTTTTAGTTTGGCTTTCAGTTCGTGCAGACCATCCATGATTAGCGTCAGCTCATCGTTGGGCCTTAATTTACGACCATAATCGTAGTTACCCTTTTTCAACTCTTCTATATAGGCTGTTATGGCAACGATAGGACCGGCAATTCGATGACTCACCATCAGAGCGAAAACGAAGGAAGCAACAGCAAAAGCCACGAAGCCGACCATCGAAATCTGAGCAATATGGAATGTGAACTCGGTGATTCGTGACTGGGCGGTGAAGTCAGTGGGGATGCTATTATTCATAACATCCTGAATTTGCATCATTTTGAAATAGACACCCGCCACCGTACCAACGATGATTGAGATACCAACACCGATATAGTAGTACGTCAGTTTCAGCTGAAACTTGGGTGACAGCATAAAGTTCGATATTTTTCGTTTAGCCTCAGCCATATTCCTGTCCCGAATGACCTCTTAATAGAATACTGCAGTTACACAGTGTAGCTCGCCAAAAAGTGTAATGGTAATGTAACCGCAGGTTGAACCAATAACTAGACTAGGTAGGCCAGATGCTTAAAGAAATCAAAGAGATGGGACCACTCAGAAATAGTCTGCACGTAGTTGCCTTACTTTTTGCCCTGCTGATGCCTTTCGCCACAGGACCAGACTATTCCGATACCTGGGATCTTTTTTTTGGGGGAATCTTGCCAGCAACCGCACCTATTATCGTCATTGTCATTGGCCTCGATATCATGATGACCAGCATCTGGAAATCTGATGCTGCTGCAGACCGGGTGCTGCAGCTAAATAGAGTCATCCGCACACATTTGATTGTGGGTGGTATCCTGCTGGCCGCCTGGCTGGCTGTATTTCTGCCGGTTTTGGTTTGAAGTTGACAACATTTGTGCGAATCGGGACAATTCGCGGCCTTCAATGGCTACGTAGCTCAGCTGGTTAGAGCACAGCATTCATAATGCTGGGGTCGGTGGTTCAAGTCCACCCGTAGCTACCAATCTCAATTTCGCGTCGCGAAATTGAGAGGCCAGGCAGCAGTTCGCGAAGCGAAATGCGTTGGCCGGTGTGTACTTCTCGAGAAAGCCCAACCAAGCACAGCAGCCAATCCGCGTAGCGAAATCACAAGAGCCCACAGAACCCGAACACGGGTCCTATAGAGGAATGTGTGGACCCAGGTAGGTTCGTTCAGGCCACAAAAAGTCGATGTGAGTGCGTTCGATCAACCATTGGCCATCCACCTTGCGATAAGCATCATCATAGATACCATACAAAGCGACCGGATCC
>JABHYO010000071.1 GCA_018656865.1 Gammaproteobacteria bacterium
GATCGCGAGACTGACCCAGCGGGACAAGAACCTGGGGCAAAGGGCGCAGCGGTACTGGACGGATTTGGATCGTGGCATCATGACCTTCGATGCCAGACATCAGCTTGCTGCTGCTGTTTCCCGACTGTCGAAAGACGATATGGCAGCATATCTTGATGAGGTTCGTGCGCGTCTCCAGTCTGATTACCTGATGGTATACAGCGAGGGTCAATTCAAGGAGGAATGACCACGTATCAGAAAGTGATCGCCAGTTAGGAGCCAGCTAGTTCGTGTCCGTGAAAGCTGCCTTTTTCGGACGGAAACTAGCTAAGCCAGGGGAGGCGCAGGTAAGCCAGTCTTTTTTGTTCCCGCCGACCGCGGGCAACAGAGTCGAGCGTCATGCCGGTTGTCAGGCTGAGAAAGGCCAGCAGCATGATGCTTGCCGCAAGTATGGCGGTGGGGAATCGTGGTACCAATCCTGTTTCAAAAAACTCGAGAGTGATCGGGATGCCAAGAAGAATTGAAAGTGCTGCAAGGATTGCGGCGAGCGCAGAGAAAAACAGAAAAGGCCGCTCCTCTTTGGTAAAGAGCATGATACTGGACAGAATGCGAACCCCGTCCCGGTAAGTATTCAGTTTACTTTCACTGTCCTCGGGGCGTTCCTTGTAAGGTGTTTCCATTTCATCGGTGGGTATATTGAGTGACAGTGCGTGTATGGTCAGCTCTGTTTCTATTTCGAATCCCGACGACACTGCCGGGAAAGATTTCACGAAACGGCGGGACATCACGCGATAACCGGACAATAGATCAAAGGACTGACGACCGAACAGAGAACGGGTGATACCGGCAAGAATGCGGTTGCCGAATCGATGACCGAACCGGTAAGCCTCCGAATTCTGTTCGATACGCTTGCCTGTAACCATGTCCAGATGGTCAGTCAGTAGCCTGTCAATCATGGCGTTAAGACTGTCTGGATCGTAGGTGTCATCCCCATCCACCAGAACATAGATATCTGCTTCGATGTCGGCAAACATGCGTCGTACCACATTGCCTTTGCCCCGCCGGATCTCCTTTCGGACAATGGCACCATGCTCTAACGCGACTTGAGAGGTGTCGTCAGTGGAAGCATTGTCGTAAACATAGACTTGAACGTCTTCACGCGCAGCCCTGAAGCTATCGATCACTGTGCCGATAGCGGCTGCCTCGTTGTGGCAGGGAACAATGATGGCGACTTCAGGTTTATCCATAATGACCAACAGTCAGTTGTCGTGGTTCAGATCTTCAAGCATTTTACTGATCTGAGGTTGCAGGTCACTCTTCGGTGCGAATCGTTCAATCATGCGCAGTAACCTTCTCGCTTCATTGTCCTCACCGACACCGACGGCGGACAGAGCAAACTGGAAATAGATGAGGGGGTCAGGATTTCTGTCCTTGTAGGGATTGAACGCCCGCTTGAAATGGCGGTAGGCATTTCTCTGATCCCCAAGCAGAAAGTAACACTCAGCTGCATACTGATGCATAACATCATTGCCACCGGAATAGGAGATAGCCTTTTCGTAGTCTGTTACCGCGTCAGCGAAGTTCTCGTTCAGGTGATGCATTCTGGCTGAGAAGTAGATGGTGGATACATCTGCTGGTGCCGACTTCTGTAGATCAGACAGATAGACCTGGGCTTTGCTTAAACGCCTATGCTCGATGAGGAGACCGGTCAATGTCAATTTGATGTCATTGGTATCTACGATGGTCAGCATCTGCTCCAGTTCGCGAATGCCTTGTTCCATTAGCTCTGCAGGAATAACCGTTTCATTGAATGGGTTGATGGCCCTTAGCTGGTGGCGACTGGCGGTGTCGGGATGATTTCTGGTGTTGACGAAGAGCACCACACGCTTGTCGAAAAAAACCGGCAGATAGCCCAACGAATAAGCGGCCCGGGTTGGAAAATGGGTAAGACTTTTTTTGACGCCAATGAGGTCCGGGTCGTATTTTTCGACGTAGGTTCTGAGGCCGGCCGCGCTGTTCATAGCGGCGTTGATCTCATGGATGTCCATGCTGGTAAAGGGTGGAAACTGCATGTCCATGTGAATTTTTATTTCTGGAGCCAGCGCGAACTCTATGTAGCCGGCGTAGGAGGGTTCAATAGCGTATCTGCCCGTCAGTTTGGTCTGCCTGATGAATTCCGTCGTCCCGTAGGGCAGGGATTCCTGATCAACCGGATAGTGCTGCAGTCCGTTGCGGATGAGCGGCCAGAATGTGACAGGCAGAACCATGAGTACGATGACGAGTGTCGTGGTAGCAGGGATACCCAGGGTAGGACCACGCCATTGCCTGAGACCGGCAGCAATGATCGGTGTTGACAGGAGAGCCCATTCCCAGACGAATCGCTTTGCCATGATGAGCAGAATCAATCCACCTGCGGCGATGAGAATGGGAGCCAGATGTCGACGTAGATCCGAGAGGCAATTGAATACCGAGATAACCACGAAGAAAAGCAGTAATAGAACCAGTGTGTTCTGCGTCACGCCTTCCTGTAGATCGAGACTGGCCCTGGGTTCGAATCTGCCGAGTTCGAGAATAAATTGGCCAAGGTCTGGATCGTGGGCGAACGGTGTCAGCAGAATGAGCACACCGTTAGGGTTCAGCATCATGGCGGGCAGACACAGGAGTATCCAGCCGAGGGGCTTCAGCGACCCTGGCTCAGTGTAGTGATTGCTGAGTCGTTGCAGGAAATAGCTGCCGCAAATCAGGGCGCCGACCACGTACTCCACACCGTGCAGATTGACCCAGACAATCGTGAGTAAAGGCAGCAGCGGATAGAGCTTTTCCCGATACCCGAGAATGTAAATGAAAAGCGGAATAAAAACATAGGACGCGAGGTGGGGTCTTAGGGACAGACCCCGCGAACAAAGAATGCCGATAATGAGACCCATGATAAAGAGGGGCAGAAATCGGGCGCTGCGAATCGGTTGGCCGTCCAGAATGATCTTTGTCGCGAACACACCACTCAAGACAAACATCACGGTCTTCAGGATGATCAGACCGGGTTCTGCTGCCAAAGACCAGGTGAAATAGGACAGAGTCTGAAAACCCCAATAGTAGTTGATGAAATCACGAGGTTCAGTCAGGTAGCTGTTGATAAAGGGGTTATAGAGAGTCCCTGTTTCGATAAAGTGTCTGCCGCCGGTCAGGTGATACCAGAGATCCGAATCCGTGTACTGGATCGACAAGCTAAGCAGGTAGCCGGCAAAAAATAGAAATAGGCAATAGACGAACAGGCGCGCGACTGTATCCTCATGCTGCTGAAGCGTCACATTGAACCTGGTGAAGTATCTCGTCATTGTTGTGACCGACAAGTCATGCTGGATTCCTAAATGTCATACTGAGCGTAGCGAAGTATCTCGTCATGTAACTGGTGCCTTAGCCACGAGATCCTTCGCTGCGCTCAGGATGACCGGCTTCGCCGATCAGGTCAGTACTGCGCTGTGCCACCATCCACGCTGATCTGCTGCCCGGTTATTCCCGCACCCGCATCGCTGGTTAACAGCAAGGTAACCGCTGCAACTTCTTCTACGGTATTTGGGCGCTTGATGGCCGAATCAGCGCAGAACGAGTCGATCATCTCATCGAAGGTCAGCCCCATTGCCTCTGCCGTAGCCGGTCCATTGTCTTTCACGACATCGGTGATGATGATACCCGGGCAGATTGAGTTGACCGTAATTCCTTCAGTACCGACCTCGCGCGCAACAGATTTAGTAATGCCGTTTATCGCGTGCTTTGCAGCGGTGTATGCGGTGAATACCGCTTTCCCGTGTTTACCCTCAATTGAAGAAATATTGATGATGCGGCCCCACTTGTTTTCCAGCATCGTCTTCAGAGCGCGGCGGGTCGCCCAGAAGGTTGAATAGACGTTAACCTTCATGCAGAAATCGAATTCATCGTCGGTCAGCAGAACAGCAGGCTGAAGATCGCCACCGGCCCCCCCGGCATTGTTGACAAGAATATCGATGCCGCCGAATGTGGAAACTGTCTGATCGATAAAGCCTTCCACATCTGCCTGGTTGGTCGCATCGCCCTGAACAAAGATGAGCTTGTCCCCTGCACCGATTTCTTCGATGACCTTGGCTCCTTTTTCGGCATTGCGCGCCATGATGGCGACTCTTGCACCCTCCTTTAGAAAGGCTTCTGCAATAGCGCGACCGATGCCTGCTGTGCCGCCGGAAACGGCGGCAACCCTGTTTTCAAGTTGCATATTAGTGTCCTGTTTCCCTAAGTGATAAGTTGGAATGCGTTTAGTTCTGTGAGGGATCGAACTGAGTTCCCCAAAATTGTTTCTGCAAGTCTGCGACCGCGCTCATTGGCTGGGTCGAGAGTACCGGCAATGATGACGGCGTAGCAGAAAAAGTACATGGCACAGAGACGGTAGCGTTGCCGTGACTGTTCGATGTCGTAGTCAATTCCCTCGTTGGTCAGATGGCCATGATAGACGGCAAGCCAGTCTTCGGCGAGCCTCACTTCATCGGACAGGCTCTGCGTAACGAAATAAGCCAGATCGTGTTCCGGCGGTGCTTTGCAGACAGCCTGGAAATCAACAAAAGCGACCTCGTCATCTGCAAAGAAAATGTTATCGAGACGCACGTCACCATGGGCGATGACAAGAGCACCTTTAAAAATTTCATCAAGCAGTCTATTGACGTGTTTGGGCATGAGGCCGGCCGCTCTGATCAGTTCGTCGTCTAGAAGTTGCGGGAACTGCTTGAGCACCACTGGCCAACCCACCTCAAATCCATTGATCATCCCTTCCCGCTGGAAGGGCATATCGTGCCTGAGGATCTCGGTCAGGTGATCCGGCTGCCAGGTATTTCGATGCAGTGAGGCTATACTCTCTACGATCTGATGAGCTTCCTCGGTACTGCAGCCCGCGACCTGGTCTCCGAGACGATAGCGCTGAAGATCCTCCAGCAGCAGGACAAAATCCCGGGTCTCAGGATTGAATTCGGCATGATGGCAGGCCGGCGATCTCATCGGTACGTGAGGCGCAACCTGGGTATAGAAGCGATATTCGCGGCCGTACATATCGTAGATCTCCGCCACGACTCGGTTTTCAGGTGTCTGGGTCGGAAATTTTGCGATCAGGGTTTCAGGCCCGTTGGCGGAATCCAGGTGCAGGCGGGCGATGAGACCCAGCAGACCTCCGCCTTCACCGAAGGGCTCGATCGTGAAACGGTCCACTGCAAAGCCAAGAACCCGAGTCAGCCAGTCAGCTGTAATCTCGTCCGGGTTGACGGGGAAGTTAGTCATCAGTCGAGGATATCAGGGTGCCCCGGTGGCGCCAACTGAGGTCAGTCTGAAGTCCGGATCACGCCCTCGCCAAGGAGGGTTTCGATGCGTTCGGAAGTGAATCCGAGCTCCGTCAGAATTTCCCGGGTGTGCTCGCCCAGTACCGGAGCCGGTGACAGTTCAAGATCTTCACCGAACATGGAGGCTGGGGTTTTCGGGCCGAGAAACTGCCCGGCAACCGGGTGAGAGCTCTCTTTGATGAACTCCCTTGCCCTGATCTGAGGGTCGTCTCTGACAGCTTCCGGAGTATGCACCGGCGCCACGGGCACATCCGCAGCACGCAGCCTCTGAACGACGGTCTCCACATCGAAGCGGGCAGCTATTTTCGCTGTGGCATCAAATAATTCGGGGATGTGTGCACCCCGGTCGGCGGGAGTTCTGAATTTGGGATCGTTAGCAACGTCCGGCTGCTCAAGTGCCGTGCAGTAGGCTTGCCATTGTTTGTCCGTGCCGCAGGCAACAGTGACCCAGCCGTCAGTACACTCATAGAGACGGTAGCTGACGAAGATGTTGGGTACGTGTGAAGCGTCGTCGTCCAGCAGAGTGCACTGCATCATCACGTCCGGCCAGTTAAACATGATGTTCGATTCCAGCATCGATGCCTCGATATAACATCCTTTGGCGGTCCGACCGCGTTGCACCAGGGCGGCAAGTATTGCTTTGGTGTTGAAACTTGCAGCAGTCTTGTCAGAAACCATTGTCTTATGCAGCGTGGGATCACCATCGACTTTCTGGATACCTGCCCAGCCCGACAGTGCCTGGACAATAGGATCATAGGCAGGTAGATCAGCATAGGGACCCGATTCTCCGAAGCCGGTTGAGGAACAGTAGATAAGCGTTGGGAAGCGGGCTGATACGGCCTCGTAGCCGAATCCAAATTTATCGACGACGCCCGATCTGAATCCCTGAATGAAGACATCGGCGTCAGAAAGCAATTCCCACATGACTTCCTTGCCGGCATCTGTAGAGAGGTCGACAGAGATACTGCGTTTGCCGGCATTGGCATTGGCGAACCACCCGCTCATGCCGTTTTTATTGCTGCCGTAGCTTCTGAGTTCGTCACCGCGGTTGGTGTCTTCGACCTTGATTACCTCAGCCCCGAATCCGGCCAGCGTTTCTGCGGCACCGGGGACGGCGATCATAATTCCGAATTCGACTACTTTGATACCAGTAAGTGGAGCCATCGTGAAATCCTGTTCCTGTAGCGTGTTACAAAATGCTCTATTTGTCCTGCCAAGGCAAAATGTATCGCACTTCAGTAATGCGATATAGTCTTGCTTCCGCCAATCAACATGAATTTTGAGGGGAAGGTCCTTGGCAAAGAAAATTAAGGCGAAGAAACAGGCTGCCAAAGCGCCTGCGGCTAAGAACAAAAAGCCTGCGGCTAATAATAAAAAACCTGCGGCTAAGGCAAAAATAGCGGCGGCCAGGAAGAAACCTGCCGTAAAAACTACTGCCAGTAGGAAATCCACGCCGAAGAAAACACGGAAAAGAAGTGGGCCGTCAGATCAGACATTAAAGGAACTGCATCTGAAAATGGTCCGCATCCGCTGTTTTGAAGAAGCTGGCGGGCAGATGATGGAGGATGGCAAGATCCCGGGCGCGCTGCATTTATATGTGGGTGAAGAAGCGATTGCGGCTGGGGTCATGCAGCATCTTTCCAACGAGGATCAGATCACCTCGACTCACCGAGGCCATGGTCATCTGGTCGCGAAGGGGGGTGAATTCAAGCCGATGTTTGCCGAACTGCTGGGTCGTTCAACAGGGTACTGTGGCGGCAAGGGCGGCAGCATGCATATCTCCAACCTGGAGCTTGGCATGCTGGGCGCAAATGGCATCGTTGGTGGCGGACCGCCCATTGCCATGGGCGCGGCTTTTTCTAACAAGTTCCGTAAGACCAAAAACGTCACGATCTCCTTTTTTGGAGACGGGGCGTCGAATGAAGGAAGTGTTCACGAAGCTGCCAATATGGCTGCGCTATATAAGCTGCCCTGTATTTTCGTGTGTGAGAACAATGGATATGGCGAATACACATCGCAGGCCAATCATCAGGCCATTGTCGATGTGGCTGACCGCGCTGCCGGTTACGGGATGCCGGGCGTCATCGTTGATGGCATGGATGTGATGGCAGTGTATGAAGCTGCCGGTGAGGCGATCGAACGTGCGCGAAATGGCGGCGGACCGACGCTACTGGAATGCAAGACTTACCGTTACTACGATCATGTCGGCATGCGGGGTATGGGCATGAGCTATAGAACCGATGAGGAAGTCGAGGCCTGGAGAAAGCGTGATGCTATTGCCGGATTTGAGCAACGGCTCATAGAACTGGGTGTGATGAATAGGAAACAGGTCGATTCGATTTACACCCGGATCAATAACGAGATCGAAGAGGCGATTGCCTATGCCTTTGACTCGCCGCATCCGGAACCACACGAGCTGCTTGAAAATGTTTATTGCGAGAAAGGAGCATAGGGATGTCTGAAGCCAAGAAACAGGAAGCGAGAAAAATCCCCTATGTTGCTGCTATCAAAGAAGGGGTAAGGGAAGTACTTCTAGAACAGGACAACAGCTTTGTTGCGGGCGAAGATGTAGCGGGCGCTGGTGGCGTATTTGGGCACTACGGCGGGCTGCTGCAGGAATTTGGTCCGGATCGTGTCTACGACACTCCCATTTCTGAGAAGGCCATCATGGGTCTCGGCGTCGGTGCTTCTGCGACCGGTTGTCGGCCAATTGTCGATATCATGTTCATCGATTTCATCGGCGAGTGTATGGACGAGATCGCCAATCAGATGGCGAAGATGCGCTATATGTTCGGTGGCAATGCGACTCTACCCGTCACCATAATAACCATGTCCGGTGGCGGACTGAGTATGGCGGCTCAGCATTCGCAGTGCCTCGAGGCCTGGTTGGCTCATCTTCCGGGAGTCAAGGTCGTGTGCCCGTCGAATGCCTATGATGCCAAAGGGATGACCATCGCCGCGGCGCGTGATGACAATCCCGTTTTTGTGGTATTCAACAAAGCGTCGCTGGGAATGTCGATGGAGGTTCCAGAAGGGGCGTACGAAGTGCCGATCGGTAAGGCTGCAATTTGCCGCGAGGGTTCGGATCTGACCATTGTTGCCATCAGTCGCATGGTACATGAAGCGATGGCAGCGGCAGATCAACTGAAGGATCTGGGACTGGATGTGGAAGTGATTGATGCCCGAAGCGTCCAGCCTTTCGACACGGAAACCGTGATTAAGTCCATCAAGAAGACCCATCGCGCGCTCATCGTCCACGAAGCCGTAAAGTTTGGTGGCATTGGGGGTGAGATCAGCGCTCAGATTCAGGAGCAGGCCTTCGATTATCTGGATGCACCAGTGATGCGGGTCGGTGCGCCGTTCTGCCCTGTGCCCTTTAGTCCGGTCCTGGAAGAGATCTATATACCGAACGCTGACACGATTGTCGCCAAGGTAAAAGACACTCTCGAACTGTAATAGAGCGTGGCACCCCGGACCATCGGAATCGTCGCCAATCCGGCCTCCGGCAAGGACGTCAGACGCCTGGTAGCGAGAGCCTCGGTCTTTGACAACCGGGAGAAGTGCGCCATCATCCGGCGTGCCCTGTCAGGTGCGATTAATGCAGGTGGTACTCGATTTGCGTACCTCGACGATACCCACAATATAGCTGGTGGTGCGTTGGAGGAATTGGAAGCGGACTGCGATGCGGTCAAAGTTCCCTGCCTTAAGACAGCCTCGGTACTGGATACGATACAGGGTGCAAGAGATCTTCAGTACGAAGACTGCATTGCAACGTTGATCCTGGGTGGCGACGGTACCAGCCGGGCTTTTGCCAAGGGCTGGAGAGAAGCAACCCTGCTGCCACTATCGACAGGCACCAATAATGTCTTCCCACGATTTGCGGAAGCGACAGTCGCTGGTGCCGCACTGGGGGTTCTGGCGGCGGGCGGAGTTAAACCGGATGAAGTGGTGGTACCGGTCAAGATTATCGATGTCGACATCGAGGATGAAGAGCCGGATATTGCTCTGATCGATGCAGTCGTCACAACGGACCAGTTCATTGGTTCGAAAGCATTGCTCGATGGTACAGCGATCGAACGCATTCTGTTGACCAGGGCCGAACCACTGGCGGTGGGGATGACCTCTGTCGGTGGGTTGCTCAGACCCCTTGAGGAAGCGGAAGATGCAGGGCTGTATCTGACGCTGGGCAGTGGTGGACGACATCGGATTCACGCACCGATTGCACCGGGGTTGTACGAAACCCTGCGTATCAGAAAGACCCGGTTGGTCGAATTCGATGAAGCCGTGGAATTTGAGGGACCCTGCGTGCTCGCCTTCGATGGTGAGCGGGAAAGGGTGGTTCAGTCAGGTCAGCGAGTTAGCATGCGGGTTAGTCGGTCGGGACCCAGCGTGCTGGATATCCAGAAAACCATGCAACTCGCTGCCGACAGAAAGTGGTTTAAGAAATAAAAGAACTCAGGAGTCACTGATGCCCAGAGAAATATACCTCGTCAAAGTCGGAATGAGCATGACGGAGGGGATGGTAGCCGAATGGTACATTCCAGATGGCGGGAAGGTTAACAAGGGTGAACTGGTTTACGCACTGGAAACCGAGAAGATTAACCTGGACGTTGACGCGGAGTCCGACGGGACGGTGAAGCACCTGGTAGAGATCGGTGTCATGCTCAAGCCTGGGGATGTGGTCGGTTATATATTTGAGGCGGGGGAAGACATCCCTGCAGATCTGGGAGGTATAGGGGCTGTGCCCGCTGCAGAGATAGCGGTGGTGGAGAGTTCACCACCGGCGACTTCGCCAGTTGACCCGACACCGGCGCCGGAAAGATCGGTCAGTACAGAGATCAGGTCATCACCGGCAGCAAGAAGGCTGGCGGGTGAGCTGGGGGTGGACTACCGGATCTTGACTGGTACCGGCCCCGGGGGGCGAATTATTGAAGCGGATGTGATGGCCGCGAATAAGGGTGGCAGCGCGACTCGAACTAATGTGAAAGCCTCGCCACTGGCGAAACGCCTGGCAGCTGAAAAAGGGATCGACATTACCAGGATTCAAGGTACAGGACCGGGTGGGCGCATTGTCCAGGCAGATATCGCTCAGGCAGATATTGTTCAGGCAGATATTGCGTCCGCATCGTCAGCGGGCCCCGCAAGAGCGGCAGCGCCGCAGGGACCTGCGGCCGGTGAGCGCGTTTCGGTTCGCGGTATGCGCCGGACAATTGCGTCTCGGATGCATCAGAGTCTGCAGCAAAGTGCACAGCTCACCATGGACATGGAAGCGAATATGGACGATACCGTCAGGGTGAGGAATGCCCTGGTGGAGGAATGGGCCGCAGAAGGCATCAAGCCAACTTATACGGATTTGGTTATTAAGGCTGTGGCAAAAGCGCTGCAGGCTCACCCATTGATGAACAGTCAGTTTATGGGCGACGAGATAGTGCTGCTTGAAGAAATTCATGTCGGGATGGCGGTAGCCTTGCCCGAAGGTCTGGTGGTGCCGGTTGTCCGTCATGCGGATCAGCTTTCCGTCAAGGAGCTTGCCCGGGAATCCTCCCGCCTTGCCTCAGCCGCAAGAGACGGCTCGCTCGGTCTGGATGATTACGCAGGCGGTACGTTCACGGTCACGGCTCTGGGTATGTACGGCGTCGATTCCTTTACACCGATTCTCAATGAGCCGCAGTCCGGTATTCTGGGGGTAAATCGGATCTATGACGGTCTTGAATGGGACGGAGACAAACCGGTCAAAACCAAAAAGATGAATCTGTCTCTCACCTGGGACCATCGGGCACTGGACGGTGCCCCTGCTGCAGAGTTCCTGGTCGAGGTGTGCAGTCTGCTTGCCGCGCCGTGGCGCCTGCTGGTCTGAGGGAGGGCTCATGACTGAACAGAATGTCGATATTCTTGTCATCGGCGGCGGACCCGGCGGTTATACGGCGGCAATCCGGGCGGCACAGCTCGGGTTCGAAGTCGGTCTCGCGGAGAGAGATGAATTGGGCGGGGTCTGCCTCAATTGGGGATGCATACCCACCAAGTCACTGCTTCATGCCGCTGATGTTATTCGGCAGGCAGATGACGCAGCAGAACTCGGTCTTGATCTGGGCAAGCCGAAATTTAATCTGAAGAAAATGGTTAAACGATCCCGTGATGTCGCAGCGCAGTTGAGCGGGGGTATTGGTCACCTGATGCGAAAAAATGCCATCAGGGTGTTTAAAGGCGACGCTGTGTTTACAAACAAGAATACCGTCCAGGTAGGCGATGAAACGATCTCCGCGGACAACGTCATCATCGCGACGGGGGCTGCGGCGAAAAATCTGCCCCACATCGCCGTCGATGGTGAGCGAATCTGGAACGCGAGAGACGCCATGACACCTGGATTCCTGCCATCGAAGCTGTTGATCATCGGTGCCGGGGCGATCGGTGTTGAGTTTGCAAGCTTTTACAACACACTCGGTGCGGAAGTGACGCTGGTTGAGGTCATGGATCAGATTCTGCCGTCTGAAGATACGGAGATCGCGGAACTGGCGAAACAGTCATTTGCCGGCCAGGGTATTGAAGTGCGGACTGGTTCTTCGGTCGATGAACTGAAAAGCAGCAAGTCAGGGCTCACCGCGACGATTGGCGGTGAGAAGCTGAAGTTTGATGCGGCGATCCTGTCGGTGGGTGTGTCAGGCAATACGGAGGGTCTGGGACTCCCCGGTATTGGCATCGTTGCAGATCGAGGTTTTCTATCTGTTGACGATCAACAGATGACATCGGTGCCCGGTGTCTACGCCATCGGAGACGTTGCGGGTGTGCCTTGTCTAGCCCATAAAGCATCCCATGAAGGGGCTATTGCAGTGGAGTCGATTGCGGGGCTATGCCCCCACCCGATTAATAAGGCGCGGATTCCCGGTTGTACATACAGCCATCCACAAATTGCGAGCATCGGTCTCACCGAACAGGATGCTGCCGAATGTGGTGAGATCAGAGTGGGACGTTTCCCGATGATTGCCAATGGTAAGGCGGTCGCGATCAACGATACCGAGGGTATGATCAAGACTGTCTTCGATGCGGAAACCGGTGAATTGCTGGGTGCGCATATGATCGGGCCGGGCGTGACGGAAATGATCCAGGGATTCGCCGTGGCGATCGGGCTCGAGACGACAGAGCGGGAACTCATGGATACGATCTTCCCACACCCGACACTGTCCGAGGCCATGCACGAATCGGTATTGTCAGCTTACGACAGGGCTCTAAACTTTTGAGGTATCTGCCCTGCTTTTTGCATGTAACGTCAAATAGGCTACAGTAATAGCTGTTGTGTGGACCACTACAAGACAATAGGGGAGAGAGATGAAGATATCCGGAATAGGCGTTTTTATCGCCTGGCTGATTACCATGGTGCTCGGCTACGTTGGCCTTGGTACCTATTTTTATGAGATGTTCGAAGGCATGGATCCATCGATGTTATCGGTGGGTCCGGTTGTCGTTTTTGCCGTGTTTGCGCTGGCGAGCATGGTCGTCACGGTGATCTGGGCACGAAACCTGGGTAGCGACCGGCCTGCAGCAGAAGTTCCAAGTGGCCGGCGCCGATTTCTGGTGGGTGGGGCCGCCCTCACCGGGGGCGTTATCGGCGTAGGAGCGGCGACGGCGGGTAGAATGTCGGGCTGGTTTCGCACAACCCTGCCGATGATGGGTGAAACGAGTGAGGCCGATTCGACATCGGACAGTCCCCATCCCAGCTGGAAAGGGTCGCGCATCGTCAGCAGGAAACCGCTCGGCAGTACGGGGTTCATGGTTTCCGATATCTCCATTGGTACCGGTAGGCTGATGGGGCATTCTGATCCAGAGGCGCTGTTTCGAGAAGCATTGGACCGGGGTGTTAATTATATTGATACGTCACCTGATTACGCGGGTGCGAAGTCGGAAACCGCCATCGGCAATGTGCTCAAGGATCGAAACCGGGAGGAGCTGTTTGTCGTCACCAAGTGGTGTACATCCGATGGCCATGTTCGCCATGGTTCCGATCCGGAGACCTATCTCGCTGCCCTCGACGACAGTCTCAGTCGGTTGCAGACGGACTATGTGGACCTGATTCATGTCCACGCCTGTGATTCCGTAGAGCGACTGCTGGATCCCAATATGATGAAGGCATTCGACATGGCCAAGGAACAGGGCAAGGTCCGGTTTCTAGGTGTCTCGACCCACACGCCGAATCTCGAGGAAGTTGCCGGCGCTGCCATCGACAGTGGCAAGTTCGATGTGATGATGCTGGCCTACCATCATGGCACCTGGCCGAAGCAGCAGGACATTATCGACCGGGCTGCGGAAAATGGCATGGGCATCGTCGCTATGAAAACCCTGAAAGGTGCAAAGCACAGGGGCATGATGGAATTCCAGAACGAGGAAACCTCCTACACCCAGGCTGCTTTCAAGTGGGTTAACTCGAATCCGGCCGTGTCCTGTCTGGTGATCTCTTTCTTTGAGACAGCACATCTGGATGAGTACCTTTATGCATCCGGCAAGTCGCTCACCGAAGCGGATGTCGCTGTTCTTGATAAGTACGATGAACTGATTGCCGGCACACACTGTTTCGCATCCTGTGGCGACTGTCTGGGCAGTTGCCCTGAGTCAGTGCCAATCAATGATGTACTCCGCCATCGCATGTACTTTGAGGGCTATGGCGATGAGAAGGAGGCCATGCGCCTTTATGCCAGACTCGATAAGCAGGCAGACCGGTGTGTGTCATGTTCAGCCCCCTGCACAGGAGCCTGTCCGCAGGATATCGATATCAAGGGCAGAATGCTGGGCGCTCACGAAAGACTGACTCTAGTTGCCTAAAGGAGAATAAGATGATTGTTGGAATTCACCATATCGCTGTCGGTGTCGATGATTTGGACAAGGCCGTGACTTTTTATACAGAGGGTCTTGGGTTCGAGCTGGTGCAGCAAAGTGAACTCGACAACCAGCCCCAGGTTGATCAGGTGATTGGTCTTAAGAACGTAAAAGCACGCCAGGCCATGCTGAAAGCATCGAACGCGCACATCGAGGTCTTCGAATACGCCAATCCGGAGCCCAAGGATTTGCGTTCAAGGCCATGCGACTATGGTTATCCCCACTTCGCCCTGCAGGTCGATGATATTCAGAGTGAATATGAGCGGTTGCAACAACACGGGATGACCTTTGCGGCGGAGGTGGTTCACTTTGGGGAGGCATCGTCCGCCATTTACGGCAAAGACCCTTTCGGTAACGTCATTGAACTCTATGAGATCAAGAACGCCGACATGTCGCAGCTGGCGAGGTAAGGACGGCCTATTGTCATTCTGAGTGGAATGAAGAATCTCGTGACGAGATCCTTCTGCACTTCGTGCTTCAGGATGACGCCGCTGCGATCTTCTCTGATGTTCTCAGTCTTGCAGCCACAAACTCGGCCATCAGATTGAACGCATGATTGGTTTCCGGCAGATTGCCGAAACCCTGGAAAACGTGCACCAGTTTTGGCCAGACCTGCAGGATTACCGCGCTGCCTTCATGGTTCGCCTTGTTGGCATATCGTTTGGCATCACCGTACAGCATCTCGTGACGACTGACCTGAATCAGAGTCGGCGGCAGATCATGCAATGAACCGAATAGCGGCGATAGATGAGGATGATTTCCCGGCAACCCGCCGCTTAGACGGGACATAATATGGCGTACTGGTGTCGGTATCTTCAGCACCCTGCCCAGACCCGGACCAAGAAAATGATCAGTCTCGAGATTCTCCCTCCAGGTCGGGCTACTGAGCGTCGCATCGGTCAGAGGGGCAAGCGCGATAGCGCCATCCGCGGGCTTGAGATTGTTATCCCGGGCCCAGGCAATGACCGCCAGTGTCAGGTTACCACCGGCAGAGTCCCCGGCAACGAAGAGCGATTCGACAGGGCCGACACCGCCCGGTCCGTTTTCCAGAATCCAGCGATAGGCTTTACGTGCGTCTTCATGGCAGTGAATGGTTTTGAATTCCGGCTGCTTTCGGTAGTCAATGGCCAGCACCGATGTTCCGGTTCGTCGTGAAAGTTCCGAGGTGATGTACCTGTGCGTTCTGGGTGAACCCACCATGAAAGCGCCCCCGTGGATGTAGAGCAGTCTTTTGTTCGGATCTGCCCCTTCGGCCAGGACCCATTCTGCCTTCATGCTATCGACTTCTACCGGGTGTGTTTCAACGTCGATATCACGTGCAAAGAGCTCTTCAAATCGACGCCGTCCAACCGTGATGTCGGTGGTTTTCCTCTGGCTGTGGTAGTCAGTCAACGTAGCGAGCACTTCTTCATGTTGATCGCTGACTTCATGATCGGCAATGATGGTATCGTGCTCGGGTAGATCGAACTGGCTCATATTTGGTGCGCGATAGATGAAGCCCAGATAAACCAGTACGGCGACTATCGCTATGAGTATCAGAAAGATGGTCGTCATGATTTTCCCGGTACCGATTGAATGGGGTAGCATAACTAGTTTCCGATAGGAAACTAGCACCTCGGTGTAGAATCCTCGGGCAGGAACTAACTAGTTTCCGATAGGAAACTAGCCCCTCGGTGTAGAATCCTCGGGCAGGAACTAACTA
>JABHYO010000111.1 GCA_018656865.1 Gammaproteobacteria bacterium
CCACTGTTACAGCCCCGGTCATATGGTTTGCTGCCTCTCCTCGGTGGAACGCTGATGATCGTAGTCGGTGCATCTCTGTTGGCTATCCCGATTGGTGTTTCCAGTGCGATTTTCCTGAGTGAATATGCCAGTGACAGGGTGAGAAACGTGCTCAAACCGATTCTGGAAGTTCTGGCTGGGATTCCCACCGTGGTCTACGGTTTTTTTGCGCTCACTTTTGTCACACCATTGTTGAAACTCGTCCTGCCAGATACCCATGTCTTCAACGCCGCGAGTGCGGCCATCGTCGTGGGCATTATGGTGCTGCCCATGGTGGCATCGCTGTGTGACGATGCTTTCCGTGCAGTGCCGACAAGTCTGAGAGAGGGTGCTTACTCCCTCGGTGCGACGTCGTTTGAGGTGACAACCCGGGTTGTCGTCCCGGCCGGGCTCTCGGGTGTTTTTGCCGCTTTTGTTTTGGCAATTTCACGGGCCATCGGTGAAACCATGGCGGTTACCCTGGCAGCCGGTGCAACGCCAAACCTGACGTTGAATCCGATGGAAAGCATCCAGACCATGACGGCCTATATCGTTCAGGTTTCTCTGGGAGATACTCCTGCAGGCACGCTCACCTACCAGTCACTGTTTGCCGTTGGTGCTGTTCTGTTTCTGATCACATTGGTCCTGAATATCTTTGCCAGCATGATCATGAAACGCTATCAGGAGGTGTACGAATAATGGCATCTTCAGCCAACAATCTGTCCTGGCGTCACAAAAAGGCGAAGCTGTTTCAGTCATTCTGTTTAGGCGTAACCGTTTCGGCAGTGACTCTGCTTGCCATTCTGATCTACCAGGTATCGATGCTCGGCCTGCCATGGCTGGACGGTCAGTTCCTATCGAGTTTCCCGTCGCGTTTTCCGGAAAAAGCGGGAATCAAGTCTGCGTTGGCAGGCACTCTTTGGCTGGTCTCCCTGACGGCTTCCATCGCCATTCCCATTGGCGTTCTGGCTGCTGTATATCTGGAAGAGTATGCGAAACCGAATCGGCTGACCGAGTTCATTAACATCAATATCGCCAACCTTGCCGGAGTTCCGTCGATTGTTTATGGAATCCTTGGCCTGGCGATTTTTGTCCGGACCTTTGCCTTGGAGCGAAGTGTTCTGTCAGGTGCGTTGACCATGAGCCTGCTGATACTGCCAGTGATAATCATTGCCTCCAGGGAAGCGGTCAGGGCGGTACCCTCGTCATTAAGGCAGGCTGCTTATGCGGTGGGTGCGACCCGCTGGCAGGTAATCCGGGCTCATGTGTTGCCGTCAGCACTGCCCGGCATACTGACAGGAGTAATTTTGGCGATTTCCAGGGCTATCGGCGAGACAGCGCCGCTGATCATGATAGGCGCTCTTACTTATGTGGCCTTTGTGCCGGAGGGTCCGATGGATGAGTTTACCGCGCTGCCGATTCAGATTTTCAATTGGACATCCAGGCCGCAACAGGAATTTCATGAGCTGGCATCTGCCGGAATTTTCGTGTTGCTGTGTGTGCTTTTGATGATGAATGCGGTGGCTGTTTATATCCGTTACCGCGGTTCCAGGGAGTAAAGAATCCAATGCAAGACGAAAACCGTACCGTTCTCGATATCAATGATGTTTGTATCAGCTATGCCGGTGAACTGGCTGTTCGCAACGTCAGTCTGCCCATTTACGAGAAAAAGATTACCGCCATTATTGGACCCTCCGGCTGCGGCAAGAGTACGTTGCTGCGTTCGCTCAACCGGATGAATGATTTTATTCACGGCTGTGAACAGTCGGGTTATCTTGGCTTTCACGAGACCGATCTTTATGCCTCGTCAACAGACCCGGTTGAGGTCAGATTGCGGATAGGCATGGTCTTTCAGCGACCCAATCCATTTCCCAAGTCCATTTACCGAAACGTCGCCTGGGGTCCGAGTATTAACGGCTTCAATGGCGAGATGGATGAGCGCGTGGAAAAAGCCCTGAGACAGGCGGCGCTGTGGGATGAGGTTAAGGACAGGCTTCAGGATTCAGCCCTGAACCTCTCTGGGGGTCAGCAACAGCGCTTGTGTATCGCCAGGACACTCGCCATGGAACCGGAGATTATTCTTATGGATGAACCCTGCTCGGCACTGGATCCGGTTTCAACAGCACGGATTGAAGATCTGTTGTTCGAGCTGCGAGAGAACTACACGATCGTTATTGTCACCCACAACATGCAGCAGGCTGCCAGGGTTTCTCAGTACACGGCGTTTCTTGAAAACGGTGTGCTAATTGAATATGGGGACACTGAAGACGTGTTTACCAGGCCTGCAAATAGAAGAACAGAAGAATACGTTACCGGCCGATTCGGTTAGGGGAGAGACATGTCAAAACATCTTGAGAAAGACCTGGTTCGATTAAGCGATCGGATTTCAGAACTCGGTTCACTCGTTGTCGATTCAACGGTGAAGTGCATGGTTATGCTTCAAAACTTCGATCAGATGATTGCTGACGAGATATTGCGGACCGAAGATCACATCAACAAGACCGAGGTCGACATAGAAGAGGAGTGCCTCAAAGTTCTGGCTTTGCATCAGCCTGTCGCAGGCGACCTGCGGTTTCTTATTGTTGTTCTCAAGGTTAATAACGACCTTGAAAGAATGGGAGATCAGGTTGTCAATATCGCTGAGAGAATCAAATTTCTGGCTGACAAGGAGCGAGTGGTTGCCGATCTGGATTTCACCTCTATGGGTGAAATCTCCTCGAAAATGGTTAATCAGGCGGTGAGTTCGCTGGTACGACGGGACTCCGCGTCAGCCCGTGAGGTGCTGGCGATGGATGATGAACTGGATGCCCTCCATGCCAGGTCTTACCGGGTTCTGCAGGAAGCCATGAAACAGAACCCGGAGATCGTTACATCGGCGGTGTCTTACCTTACAATCTCCGCCAACCTGGAACGGCTGGGTGATCTGGCAACCAATATTGCTGAAGACATCATCTTTATGGAGGAAGGCGAGGTTATCCGGCATCAGGATGGATTGCCGCTGGGCTAGGGAACACCTGAGTCATACATTGAATGATTCGGGAGATGGAGGTAGTCAGCCTCTTAAATAAATAAGGAACCCTTTGTGAAACCAATAATGCACTTCGGAGCGTTACTCGCAGCTCTGTTGATCAGCTCTGTCTCTACGGCAGATATCATTTTCCTCAAGAACGGTGACAGATTGACCGGGGAAATCAGGGATGCTGGCGATGATCTAGTCACGATCAGCACTGAATATGCCGGAGAAGTTGGTGTCAGGCGCGATCAGATCACGTCCATGGAAAAAAACGGGGATGTCGCTGTTGCCGCGGAAAATGAGCCTGCAGCAGCCCCTGAGCCGGATGCACCGGAAGTCGCTCAGGAGTCGATCAGAGATCTCGACTGGAGTGGCAATGTAGGACTGAACTCCAGTTTCAGCCGGGGCAATACAGATTCCCAGCTACTGAATCTGCAGGCGAATGTTGAGGCCAAAAGCGGCCAACATCGGTATGTCGCAGATATATCGACCATCAGAGAAGAGTTGGAAGGGGACAAGGTCAAGGAGCAGGATCGCCTGAATCTGGGTTACAACTACCTCTTTCAGGGGAAATGGGATAGCTGGTTCTTCGCGGTTAACGCAACCATAGAACAGGATCCTGTTGCTCGAATAGATCGACGTATCTCAATTGGTCCCTCGTTGGGTTATGACTTTTGGGATGATGCCCATCGCCAGCTCAATTTTCAGCTAGGCGCGGGCTATGCGGATGAAGAGACGGATAATTCAGATGAATCCAGTACGGTAATCGATTGGCGTCTTAACTTCAGCCACGACCTGTCTCGAATCAACATGGAGCTTTTCCACAATCATCAGGTTTATCGAAGTATGCAGGGTCGAAAAAATGTTGTGCTTAATAGTAAGACCGGCATGCGTTACGACATCACGGACGATGTCTATATGAACGTCCAGGTTAACTATGACTATGACACGGAGCCAGCAGCGGGGACCGACAATGAGGATGTCATTTTTCTGATAGGTGTCGGCGCTAAATTGTAGGAGGCAAATCCCGTAGTCCGGCTATGACTATTCCGGTGGTGTTGCGCCGGTGGTAGCGCCGGGAAGGTCTTCTTCATGGGGGCCCTGATTTATCCAGATCATGGCATCCTCAGGTTCATTGAATACTCGAAAGATACCTGAATCGATCTTGTTCGCGAATTGTTCAAAGATCCCGCGTTTATTTTGACTGGGGGCGACCAGGGCAACTTTTGCCGTTGGGGCGAGCTTGATTTCTGCGACCGCGAATTCGATGAATTGCATGAAGTCCTGGGTTGTAACATGGGACAGGTCGGCCTGGGAAAAATCGCAGATTCGGTTGAGATCGGGTGAGTAGTCCGGATCAGTGATAAAGATTCGGGCCGCCTGAATAAAGGTTTCCAGATTTGGGGACTGCTTGATGGCGATATACGCTGTGTTCTTTGCCGGTATTATAGTGTGTTCAATCATTTCCCTGATTACTCCCAATACTGCTTGATCATCCTGATGTGCGAAGTATAGAGAACGCAGGGGATAATGGAATCCAATGTTGTAAGCAGAAGGTAAGCGACACAATTCAACCGATGATCGGTGCACGGGTACGTTCCTGTCGGGTCTGGGACAGGACAGCAAGCCACGATAAATCAGCGCCCACTTATTACAGCGGACGTGTGATCCACGCACCTGATACTAACCCGAATGTCACGATGCGTAGTGGTGACTGCTACGCGGCTCTGAGGGAGCTGAACTGTCGAGTATCATGAAACCCGACAGGGATGACAGGGTTTAGAGAGGCACTACATTTTCTGCTTGAGGCCCTTTTTGACCCTGAGTGACGGTGAATTCCACCTTTTGCCCTTCGGCAAGGGTTTTGAAACCATCACCCGAGATGGCGCTAAAGTGTACAAATACATCGGGGCCTGATTCTTGTGCGATAAATCCAAAGCCCTTTGATTCATTGAACCATTTAACGGTTCCAGTGGTAGTAGACATTTATTGTTCCTGATCTCTTGCGAATTAACGTGCAGCAAGAATGTCAATGCTAGTACTTATGATTGTCGATAAGCTCACGGAGCATATCGGAGAGGCATAAATATAAGCCGTACTTTCAAGCAGCGAACGCAGTATACGCGGCCTTCATCCTAACGCTCAAGACAATTTATGCCTGTCTATTCTGCAGGAGCAAATTTCATGGAGATGGAATTTACGCAGTGACGGATGTTTTTGGGGGAAAATCCCTCTCCTTCGAACACGTGGCCCAGGTGGCTGTCGCATTTTGCACATAGAATTTCGATGCGGTGGCCGTCGGCATCGACCTCCCGCCGGACGGCACCTTCAACCTCGTCATCGAATGCGGGCCAGCCACAATTTGAGTGAAACTTATGTTCCGAGCGATATAGCGGTGTATCGCACCTCTTGCAGACGTAGTAACCACCGGGTTCAAAGTGATCGGTATACTCGCCGGTAAACGGCATTTCAGTGCCTTTTTTCAGTAAGACGTACTCTTCTTCTGGCGTCAGCTTGTTGAATTCAGTCATGCCCGGTCTGCCTCTCTCTCCGAGAGGACTTTTTAGCAGGCTTTCCGCCTGCGGGGAAGGGCCGTCGCCAGATGTGATAATCTCGCTTTTTTTTGACTGGTGAGCCAGATGAACAAACAGACTGGAATTCTTGTGATGGTATTGGTTTCGCTTCTTGTGGCCTGTTCAGATCGGCAGGCAACAACGGAGACGAAGGTAAACGAAACTGCCGATACAGTTATATCCAAAGAAGAATCCATGCTCGTTTCCGAAGCGGAAGCAGAAGCCAGGCGCCTGGCAGAACTGCAGGCTGAGAAGGCACGTGTGGCGGCAGAAGTTGCCGATCTGGGAGAGGCGTACCTGCACATTAACAGCCAGAAACCCGGTGTGAAGGTCATGGAATCCGGTTTGCAGTTTGAAATCCTGGAGCAGGGTGACGGGCGATCGCCAGGTTCAGCCTCGAGAGTTGTTACTCACTATACAGGTACCTTTACGAATGGCGATGTTTTCGACAGTTCCTATGAAAGAGGCAAGCCCGCTGAATTTCCGGTGAACAGAGTCATCCCGGGATGGACAGAAGCTCTTCAGATGATGAAGGAAGGTGATATCTGGCGCCTTGTGATCCCGTCCGACCTTGGGTATGGATCGAGAGGAGCCGGTGACTCAATCCCGCCAAATTCCGTGCTGATCTTCGAAGTGGAGTTGATTGAAGTAAAAAACTGACAAAGATCTCTCCATTCTCTTTGCTCAACCCTCGCCCTGACCCGTCAACTCCATCGCCTGAGCCGTTATCTGGTAGGACCTCAGGCGAGCGTCATGATCGTAGATCGAGCAGACGATAATGAGTTCGTCTGCGCCGTTTTTTTCTATGAAATTGTTCATTTGAGTCCTGACAGAGTCGGGTGAACCAACCGCCGAACAGCGGGACAGTTCATTCACCATGGCCTGCTCAGGAGCAGGAAGCGTGTATTCGTAATGTTCGACCGGTGGTGGCAATTTGCCGGGCATCCCCCGTCTCAGGTTAACGAAAGACTGCATCGAAGAACTACGTAGCAGTTGGGCTTCTTCGTCGGTTTCGGCCGCGCAGACATTGTAGCCGAGCATGACGTAGGGCTCCTGCAACTGTTCAGATGGCTCGAATTTCTCCCTATACAGTGCAATTGCTTTCTCCATGGCGGCAGGTGCAAAGTGTGAAGCGAAGGCGTAGGGCAGTCCCAGCATGGCGGCCAGTTGTGCACCAAACAGACTTGAGCCGAGGATCCAGATTGGGACATTGGTTCCAGCACCTGGCGTTGCAACCACCTTCTGCCCTACCTGTGGATCCTTGAGGTAGTGCTGCAACTCGACGACGTCGCGGGGAAAATCACCGACGTCGGCTGTCGCATTTCGTCTCAGTGCCTGCCAGGTCACCTGATCGGTGCCGGGTGCCCGGCCAAGCCCCAGATCGATTCGGTCCGGGTAGATTGATGCCAGGGTGCCGAACTGTTCTGCAATGAGCAGAGGTGCATGGTTGGGTAGCATAATGCCACCCGCACCAACCCTGATCTGAGAGGTTCCACCTGCTATATAGCCTATTACAACGGAGGTTGCGGAGGAGGCAATGCCCGGAATGTTGTGGTGTTCGGCGATCCAATAGCGGGTATATCCCCACGCCTCGACATGACGGGCGAGATCCAGCGAATGGCGGAGTGCCTCAGTTGGTGTCCCGCCTTCGACGACCGGGGCAAGGTCGAGTACTGATAGTTTTGTCACAGCTTAGTTACCCTACAGTTTGTCCCGGGATTCATTGGCAGCGGAACCAAAGATACCTTTTGCCATGAGTGAAGTCTCCTGGTCGCGGCGATATTGATAGACTTCGGCTCTCACTTCATGCAGCGATTGATCTTCTGGTTCAGCCTGCACCGCCAGTTCCACGAGATGGCAAGCAAGCCTGGGGTCTGATTCCATGAGTGTATGACCACGATCCGCCAGCTTCCTTGCACCTCCGGCCAGGATGGCGACTTCCTTTGCCAGGGCAGAGTCGGGTGCGGGTTTGAGCCTGGATGGATTACCGTCATACCAACCGCCATACATACGCCATATATTACGCACGACAAATTCCGGTTCATCGTAGATTGGCTTGAGGTAGGGTTTTTCCAGCACTTCGGGGTCAATCTTCACTTCATGTAGTATTTCGTCCAGGCGGGCGCCCTGGTTCATTCTGTCGATTGTTTCCCGGACGAGGTATTCCAGGGATGAAGCAACATCATTAAGTACACCGGAGATTCGATCTCTACCTTCAATCGGAAGGCCGTGAGCGGGCAGAAACAGCTCAGCACCCTGATCCGCCATTTCACGCATAGCTGCTGCCCACTCAACCGGATATCGTTGGACCTTTTGCGGATTGCCGGCATTGGGGAAGCACCAGATAAAAAAGTCACCCGCACAGATGGCCTTGTGCTGGTCAATCCAGGCCCAGGTATGATCGTCGGTTTCACCCTTGGCATGCTTTAGTTCTATCTCCAAACCACCGATATCGAGCTCCAGTGACTCGGAATAGGTGAGATCCGGACGCGCAGCGGAGCCGGGCAGAAAACTGTCACCATCCTGCATCTCGTATCCGCGTCGGGAAAACTGCCCGAACTGTCGTTGATTAATCGCGACGTTGTAACCATCGGTGAAATTGTAGCGGTCAAATCTTCGGGGTACGTTTTCGTGACCGATGACGCGAGGACGCTCGTGGTTGTTCTCTTTTGCATCTTTTATAAATGCACCACAGCCACCCACATGATCGAGATGACCGTGGGTATAGACTAGTGAGTTGAATCGGTCCTTACGCCAATGCCTGAGGGCTTCAACGACTTTGGTACCGCCGTTCACACCGGAGGTGTCAAAAGCCACCAGGCCGTCATCTGTTTCGAATGCAATGCAGTGGGAAAATGCCTCAACCATGGCGATCCCGTCTGCGATTTCTGAGAGCCTGAAGTTGATGCGGTTCATGGGACCCACTTCTTCGATAAATGAGGTCCCATCAATGACGGCGGTTGAAAGCGCTAGAAGATCTGCCATGCGTAGTGTCCCTTGCTGAATTCCCTGGTGTTTCTTCCCGGTTTGGCGGGCGATACATCTTACCGGACCGGGTTCTTGGCAGCCATTCATCGCGTAGCCAGATCGGATTTGGCGGAATAGGTCGTTGTCACGTCTGACGGTGAGACTACCGGGTGGTATATTCAAGCAAAGGGGAGTTGACATGGATTCTATCAATACAGTCACCGGCACCATTTCGCCTGACGATCTGGGGTTCACGTTGATGCATGAGCACGTCATGATCAGCGCCAGCGGGCTCTACGATCAGTATCCGGACCTGCTTGGGCAGGACCGGGAAATTAGGGCGATCGACAGTCTTAAGGCAGCGAAGGTTGAAGGTATTGATACCATGGTCGATGCCACAACATTTGATCTTGGACGTAAGGCAGAGTTTCTGGCACGTGTTTCTGCCGAATCGGGGGTCAACATTATCAATGCGACAGGCTGGTGGCTGGATGTGCCCAGATTCCTGATGGGTGTCTCGGTCAATCAGATGGCCAGGGAGTTTGTCAGGGATATCGAGGAAGGATTTCGAGGAACCGAGATCAGGGCCGGGATTCTCAAATGTGCGGCTGATCTCGATAATGTGACGCCACCGCTTGAAGTGATGGCCAGAGCCGTGGCGAGAGCGCATTGCGAAACCGGGCTGCCGATTATGGTGCACTCCTATCCTACCGGTCAGGTGGCGAGAGAGCAGATCAGGATATTGAAAGAG
>JABHYO010000134.1 GCA_018656865.1 Gammaproteobacteria bacterium
CAACGGTATCTACCAGCCAGCGTTCCTGGGGGTGCGTCGGCGATTGGATGACCTGAACACCCATCGCTCGCTTTGCCGACCACTTAGAAATGGCCAGAGAAATAAAGGAACCGCCAAAGCCTATGATGGCTGACATGACGGCCAGCGCATAAAGGTTCAGGTCGACACCGTTCTCGGCCAACAACCCTTCAATGCCCAGTATTTGAAATACAATACCGATCAGCGCGATAACAGCGATGTTAGTTGCAAGAAACAGAAAGATCCGGGTCATTCGGTCCTCGAAAATTGGTTAGTCAGATGAATATATTGTGGCGATGGCTCGCGTATTCAAGGCGAACGCGATGTCAGGAACAAAATCAGCGATCCAGCGAGTGCGGAAAGCAGTGAACCGAGCAATACGCCGGTTTTGGCGATCTCAACCAGGCCTGTATCACTGAAAGCGAGGGTAGAGATAAAGAGAGCCATGGTGAAACCGATGCCGCCGAGCATTCCAACGGCTGCAATCTGGCTAAAACTAACTCCGGCCGGGAGTTCAGCGAGCTTTAGTTGTACCGCCAGCCAGGAGAACAGCCAGATGCCCAATGGTTTGCCCACTACAAGACCCATCACAACGCCAATGGCAATTGGATTGGTAACGACAGTGGCGATATCACCCACAATAACCACACCTGCATTGGCCAGTGCAAAAATCGGCATGATCAGGAAAGTCACAAATGGCATCAGTGCGTGTTCAAGTTCCTGCAGTGGTGCGGTCGCCTGTTCCGTAATCTGTTCCAGCGAATGGATAATACTGTGCTGTTCATTGGTCAGCAGTTGATTTCCATGGGGAAGCCCGGTCTGTTTCAGTTTTGTCAGCAGTGCTTCTGTCTGTTCGACCAGTTGTTCGCCATTGATCCGGGTCTTGGCTGGAATAGTGAAAGCCATGAGTACTGCAGCCAGAGTCGCATGGACGCCGGATTTCAGAAAGGCGACCCAGACGATGAAACCGATCAGAAAGTAGATCGTGGGGTTTCTGGCCCCGGCGAGATTGGCGCCGATGGACACCAGTAGAAATACACCACCTATGACAAGGCTTTGCAGGGCAATGTCGTCAGTGTAAAAAATGGCGACGACAAGTATTGCACCAATATCGTCGACGATAGCGAGGGCCGTCAGGAATATCTTCAAAGAAACAGAAACCGGGAAAAGTGCCAGAATCCCCAGAGCAAAGGCGATGTCCGTCGCCATGGGAATCCCCCAGCCGAGGAGTTCATCGCCTGCAGGGTTGATGGCAATATAGGCGAGTGCCGGAACTGCCATGCCGCCAATGGCAGCAAATATGGGCAATGCAGCTTTCCGAGGGCTGGCTAGTTCTCCTGCGAGAAACTCTCGCTTAATCTCAAGACCAACCACGAAGAAAAAGATGCCCATTAAACCGTCATTGATCCAGTGGCTGATTGACTTCGACAGTTGATAGTCACCAATGCCGACAGTGGCATAGGTGTGTAACCATTCTTCGTAGTAGTGCGCCCAGGGTGAGTTAGCCCAGACCATGGCGATGACCGTTGCCGCCAGTAGCAGGACTGCGCCTGCCAGCTTGTGATCCAGGAATATCTGAAATGGGCGCGTTAACCGGTCAACAAAGGCTTCATCGACGGTCATCTTGCTCTCCGTCGCCTACCAGCTTGTCTACCGGTGGCTGAACTGGAACCGCAGTAAACGCAAACATGACGAGGTGGTGTCATCCCGAGGCGAGCGTAGGGGGGGAAGGGTTTCGTGCCGTCAGCCGATTTCGTTCACGGACTTGATAACCTTGCCGACAATGCCGTATTCGATTGCTTCATCGACAGACATCCAGTAGTCACGGTCGGTGTCTTCCTGCACCTGCTCAAGGGGGCGTCCGGTCTCATCCGAAATGATTTTATTGATTCGGGCTTTGGTCTTCAGGATCTGCTCTGCCTGGATTTTAATGTCGGTGGCATCGCCCTGGGATCCGCCGCTGGGCTGATGAACAAGGTAGCGAGTGTTTGGCAAGGAAAAGCGGTTTTCAGGCTTTGCTGCCAGATAGATATTGGTGGCGGCGCTGGCAACCCAGCCAGTACCCACGACGCGGACTTCGGGTTTGATGAACTTGATCATGTCATAGATGACATCACCTGACTCTACATGACCACCAGGCGAACTGACGTATATCGTAATTGGATCATCGCTCTCCGATGCCAGAGCTAGCAGCTGTTCTGTCACAGTGCGGGCAATCTTTTCGTTGATCTGGCCAAATATCGATATTGATCGGGACTTAAATAGCTTTTCGTCCATGAAATTCATAGACGGAAGCTTGATGTCCTGTTGCTCTTCGTTCATCTGTTTTCCTCGATGGTCAAGCGGGCGATTCTATCACAGGTTGTTTACCCGAAATGGGGCAACTCAATGCGTTTTTCAAGGCTTTGTATTGGGGCTCAATAGAGCATATCATCGGGGAAATTTTTGAGTAAGGAACCAATAAAGATGAGTGAATTTGAAGGAAAGGTCGTTGTGATCACTGGTGCTGGCGGGGGGCTGGGCAAAGCCCATGCACTGGAGTTTGCCAGTCGTGGTGCCAAAGTTGTCGTTAATGATCTCGGCGGCTCTGGTGATGGTACGGGCTCCGGCGATGCGGCGGATGCCGTGGGGGATGAAATCAAGGCTGCAGGTGGCGAGGCTATCGCGAACAAGGCGTCCGTTTCCGACAAGGCAGGTGCTCAATCCATTATTGACGATGCTGTCAGTGCCTACGGTACTGTTGATGTCCTGGTGAACAATGCCGGTATTCTCAGGGATAAGAGCTTCAAGAACCTGGATCTGGGCGACTGGGATATCGTCATGGATGTCCACTTGAATGGTAGTGCCTATGTAACCAAGGCTGCCTGGCCGATCATGTACGAAAAGCAGTACGGTCGAATCGTCTTTACCAGCTCGACTTCCGGCATTTTTGGTAACTTCGGACAGGCTAACTATGGTGCCGCCAAGATGGGCATGCTGGGCATCATGAATGTCCTTGCCATTGAAGGCGTATCAAAGAACATCAGGGTCAACTGTCTCGCACCTTTTGCGGAAACCCGACTAATCGGCACGATACCCGGACGGGATGTTAATCCTGATGATCCTGACCCCATGCGGCATCCGAAGCTGGTGACACCGGTCGTGGTCTTGATGTGTTCGGACGACGCACCGACTGGTATGACTTTCCATGCTGGTAACGGTGGCTTCAGGCGAAGTGCAACCTTTGTTAACGAGGGGCTGACCTTTACCGATCCAGATGTTAACTATGAAGATGTGCTGGCACAGAAGGACAAGTTGCTTGATCTTTCAGAAGGCCAGGAGATGTCAGGTCTGATTATTGTCCAGCAGCGGCAACAGCAGCAATAGTGCAGCAATAGTCCTGTAGCGAGGCGCATCGGATGATGCGTCTCGCTAGTTTCCTACCCAATCTAGCTATAACAGCTTCCCCGGATTCATTACGCCGTCCGGATCGAAAACCGCTTTCAGCAATTTCATCGCCTCGATCTCTTCAGCCGAACGGCTGAAAGGCAGGTGCCCCTTTTTTAATAATCCGACACCGTGCTCTGCGGACACGCTGCCTGCGTATTCGCTCACGACTTTGAGTGTATTCCTGCTCAGATCTTCGCAGGCACTCCTGAAGCGGTCGGTTGTCCAGTCTTCGGGTTTCAGGATGTTCAGATGCAGGTTGCCATCGCCGATGTGACCGAACCAGACAACTTCAAAATCTGGGTATTGTTCAGTAATGACAGCGTCAATTGATTTCAGGAATGCGGGTATCTGGCTGATTCTCACTGATACGTCGTTCTTGTAGGGGGTGAACCGTGTGATCGATTCCGATATACGTTCACGGTACTGCCACAGTTCAAGGTTCTGCTGAATACTAGTGCTGACAACGGCATCCGTAACTATCCCATCAGCAGCACAATCGTCGTATACCTCAAGAACAAGGTCCGTGGTCTCAGCACTGTTTTGCTCGAACTCCAATAAAACAAAGAAAGGGCTGGGTTTTGTGAACGGGTGTGTCAGGTCGCTTGTAGTAAGAACGTGAGCGAGTGCCTTGTCCGAAAAAAATTCAAACGCATTCAGTGTGATTTTGGATCTGAATCTTTCGAGTATGGTGAGGCAGTGTTCCATGGCCGGTATTGCTAACAGTACCACCGAGGCGTCGAGTGGTGGCGTTGTCAGTTGCATGGTTGCATTGACAATAAAACCAAGTGTACCTTCGCTGCCGATAAAGAGATGACGTAGATCGTACCCTGTGGCGTTCTTAACGAGGCCTTTGTTGAGATTCAGACATTCGCCCTGGCCCGTGACGACTCTAAGACCTGAAACCCAGTCCCGTGTCATGCCATAGCGCAGAACCCGGATGCCACCGGCGTTTGTGGCAATGTTGCCGCCGATCTGGCTTGATCCACTGGAAGCAAAATCAACGGGATAATAGAGGTTTTTCGTTTTCGCAAATTCCTGAAGTTCCGCCGTATGGAATCCTGACTCAACGGTAACGGAACGGTTAGAACTGTCAAAATCGATAACCCGTTTCATTTTGTCGAAGGAAACAACAATTTCGCCCTTAGTCGCACAGGCGCCCCCCGAAAGACCTGTGCGGCCGCCTGAAGGCACGAGGCCCAGGTGGTCCTTTCTTGCCAGAGCCACGATTTCTCTAATTTGGCCCTCAGACTGAGGGAAGACTACAGCGGAAGGTGTAGGTGTGAAAAAGCGAGTCCAATCCTGCCCGTAAGCCAAAAGGTCGCGCGGATCTGTTGAAACGGCTTCTGAGCCAACGATTGTGGCCAGTAGCGATTCGATCTTATCCTCTCCTTTTGCGTGACGCGCCGGCAAGGTCATGCAGTACAGCTTCCGTATCTTCCCAGGAGATGCAGGCATCCGTAATGCTTTGGCCGTAGGTTAGAGGCTCACCTTCGACGACATTCTGCCGCCCTTCAACGAGATGACTTTCCAGCATGATGCCAAAAATGTCCTGGCTGCCTCGAGCTATCTGGGTCGCTACATCATGTGCAACGTGAACCTGCTTTGCTGGAATCTTTCGACTATTGGCGTGGCTGGCATCGATCATGATGCGAGGCGGCAGACCGGCCTTGTTCAGCAAGCCAGCGGCATCTTCGGTTGAGAACATGTCGTAGTTCGGGTGTTTCCCACCTCTCAGGATGATGTGGCAGTCGGTGTTCCCGGCAGTCTTGAAGATGGCTGAATGCCCACCCTTGGTGACGGAAAGAAAGTGGTGAGGCTGGGAAGCTGAACCGATGGCGTCGATGGCTACCTGAATGTCACCGTCGGTCGCATTTTTAAAACCAACCGGGCAGGAAAGCCCGGAAGCCAGTTCCCGGTGTGTCTGGCTTTCAGTCGTCCGCGCACCGATCGCCCCCCAGGAAATCAGGTCAGCAAGGTATTGTGGGCTGATCAGATCGAGATATTCGGTACCGCAGGGTACACCCATTTCACCCAGGTCGTGCAGCAGGGAGCGGGCAAGATGCAGTCCTTTGTTGATCTGAAAGGTATCGTTCAGATCAGGGTCGTTGATCAACCCCTTCCAGCCAACTGTGGTGCGTGGTTTCTCGAAGTAGACGCGCATGACAATGAAAAGATCTTCAGCCAGTTCGTCGCCAAACTTTTTCAGACGTTCCGCATACTCACGAGCGGCGTCGGGATCGTGGATAGAGCAGGGTCCGACAATAACCAGTATTCGGGTATCGTCGCCGGTCAGAATGTTGTGAATAGTGTTCCTTGCGTGACTCACCGTTGCGCCCGCTGTATCGGACACTGGTAGATCATCGATAAGGGATTCAGGCGATATGAGCTCCTGCGTCTCCGCGATTCGGAGATCGTCGGTCTTGGTAGTCATGCTATTGTCTGATCGGTAACGGGGTCGCGAATCTTATCATGAAGTTTGAGTGTTAGAACCGTTTCAGGACCTGGATGCCACGGTTGTTGAGGCCGTAAACTGTATCGCCATTCTCATAGACGAATCCCAGCCCCCATTTCTTGGCAAACTTGGCCTGTCCAATATAGATGCCGTTACCGACGTTCCAGCCGCGCAGGCGGACGTCACGATTGAGCTTTTTGCGTTCAAAGCCACCGAGTATTGTGTCGCTGAACTCGAACCTGGCAGGTTTTTCGATTTTCAGGTCAAGAGGTTCCTGCGCCGAGGCGGAGCCTGCGCAAAGCGCTAGAGAGAGGATCAAGATTTCGACTGCATTTATTGTTTTCATATAGTCAGGTTATCGGTAGAAACTGGTATGAATAATGGTTTAAGCCTGAAATCCGTCGGAAGATGATGGATTAGTATGGAGGAATTCAGAATGCCTCCATATTTCAGTCACATAAGGCAGCCAAAAGACGCCGGTTCGCCTTTCGCCATGGTTTGAGGGTTTTGTCCCTTTTTAGATTGTTTGGTGAATTACCCTGGTTCAGCTAATTCAGTACACTCAAACAAAGGATTGAGGAGTTCAGCATGGTATCGAAGCCCGTAGCCGTTGTGATCGGCGCCACTTCCAAATGGCAGTCTGATGGTAGGAATACGCGACTGGCACATGGTCAGGAAATTGATGACCAGGATATACCGGCAATAGTCCGGTGGGGGATAGGTGGTGCTGTTGCCCAGAAGTTCGCAGCTGAGGGGTTCCATGTGGTTATGACTACTAGGCATGCCGAAAATGCGCGGGCGCTTGAAACTGCCATCAAAAGTCAGGGAAATGATTGCAGTATCGTTGAACTCGACCTCGTCTCAGAGGAGTCGATAAGCGGTGCTTTCACAAAGATCCGAGAAGATCTCGATGATCCCGAGGTGCTCGTACTGAATGCTGGTTACCTCGAAGGGCGGGATTTGCCGCCAGAGAAAGAACTCCTGGAGTACATCCCAACGGATATGTTTGAAACAGCGCAGCATATCTCCAGCCGGGGTCCCTTTCTTGTGGCCAAGGAAGTGTTACCCGCCATGCGAGAGCGGGGTAGGGGCTCCTTTCTTGTCACCAACAACGCTGCGTCACTGCGTGGGCGTAAGCGGAAGACGGGTCAGTCTCTCTACTACCCAAGGGTAATGATGAGAACGCTGGCGCAGGTGCTGACCGAGGAGTATTCGGAACACGGTATTCATGTCGCCAACCTGATAGTTGACGGTCTTATTGATTCTCCCGGGACACGTGCACTGCCAGTCGCGCAGAAACATCCTGAGATCATCATGAATCCGGCGGCGATTGCGGATGCGTTTTATTACCTGCATACCCAGGACAAATCCTGCTGGACCCATGAGTTGCAGCTAACACCGTATTCAACG
>JABHYO010000135.1 GCA_018656865.1 Gammaproteobacteria bacterium
ATCGTCGAATTGTCATTTCTACGCTGCAGTCTGAAATCAATCTGCTAGAGCTGAGAGAACTCCAGCGACAGTGCAAGGAAGTGAAGGTGTCAGAGGCTTTACTGGATTATGTTCAGCGTATAACCGCTTATACTCGAGAAACAGCAGAGTTTACCCATGGCCTGTCTCCGCGGGGAGCGATGGCGCTCCTCTCCTGCGCCAAGAGCTGGGCCTTCATGGACGACCGTGTGTACGTTGTCCCAGAAGACATCCAAGCGGTGTTACCCTCGGTTGCCGAGCACAGATTGAGAGAGGCTGCTGACTTTTCCGAGCACAGCGGTACAAATTTTGCGGCGCGACTGTTAGCTAATGTCGACGTTATCGGCTGATACCGTTAGTTCGGAGGAGATTCTGCCGGAGCTCCGCCGTTCCGAAAGATTCAATCGCTGGCTTGACCGCCGTATGCCGCCTGCTAACTCCATCAGCCTGGACCTGAGGAAAATTTTTATTCTGCCGACAAGGCAGGGCATCTATTTTGTTCTTCTGGTTTGCGCCATGGTCATCGCTGGCATCAACTATCAGAATTCACTGGTTTTCGCCCTGGCCTTTCTCCTGGCCAGCCTGTTCATGGTGGGGATGCTTCACACCTATCGAAATCTGTCCGGGCTGACTCTGGTGGCGGGACCGGCGAGACCGGCCTTTGCCGGTGATGATGCGGAATTCACTATCGTCCTGAAGCGACTGGGTGATCGCACCTATGAATCCCTGCAGGTGGGTTGGAATCCAGCGTTCCTGGCGCTGGCGGATCTACGGGAAGGGCAGGAAGAGAGAGTACGATGTTATGTTAAAGCAAAAAAACGTGGTCGGCTGAACCCCGGGCGTTTTCTCATTCAGACAACCTATCCCCTGGGGTTGTTTCGCGCCTGGTCCTGGGTCGACCTGGATATGACGACACTGGTTTATCCGAAGTCGGTTCTAGGAGGAGATCTGCCGTCCTCCGAGTCGACCGGCGATGAGGAAGGAGAATTGGTGTTACGGGATGGTGCCGAGGACTTCTACGGTTTGAGGGAATATCAGCCAGGTGATTCCATTCGGCATATTGCGTGGAAGGCTTTTGCTCGCAATGAAAGTCTGATGACCAAACAATACGCAGCATATGCGGACAGAAGAGTGTGGCTGGAATGGGATCATTTTTCCGGGATGGACCGGGAAAGCCGGTTGTCGCGTTTATGTTACTGGGTACTGCGCCTCAATAGCAGCAACGATGAATATGGACTGCGCCTTCCAGGTGTAGAGATTGAACCTGCCCGGGGCGAGCCTCACCGGGAAGCAGTGCTGAAGGCGCTCGCACTTTTTGAGGTGGACTGATGTACCAGGTCCCCCGAAATGCCCTGATCCTGATGCTAACCGCGCAGACGCTGGTGATTTTACCCCATGTCATGCGCCTGCCGGTCTGGCTGACCCTGCTATGCATTGGTTGTGGCCTTTGGCGGGTGATGGTGTATCAGGGGCGTTGGTCCTTTCCGGGTAAGTGGATCAAAGCACTCTTTGTTTTTGGGGGACTTATCGGCGTTGGTTTTGGTTATGGCACGCTGCTTGGGCTGGAACCCTGGGTGGGCATACTCATTGTCGCTTTTGCCCTAAAGCTGCTGGAAATGCATCAGCTTCGAGATGCCTATACTGTGATCGTACTCGGATACTTCGTCGCACTGACTGAATTTCTATTTGAGCAGGGTATACCTTATGCGACATACATGTTTCTTTGCGTCACCCTGATAACAGCATCTCTTATCGGTTTGAACCAGACTTACCTTGATGTCAGGCCGAAAGATAGCTTGAAAAAAGCATTCGTTATGCTGGCGCAGGCAGTACCGTTGATGTTGGTGTTGTTTGTACTGTTTCCGAGAATATCGCCGCTTTGGACGGTACCGCTACAAACCAACATCGCGAGAACAGGCGTTAGCGAAACCCTCTCTCCTGGCGACATCGCCGAATTGGTACAGTCCGATGAACTAGCGTTTCGAGCTACCTTCGAGGGAGAGATTCCATCCTACCGAGATCTCTATTGGCGAGGCCTCGTGCTGTCCCGCTTCGATGGACCGACGCAGACCTGGATGCAGGAGAGACCTGGTCTCTATGGGCGTCTGCTGACCCAGGAGTCAGGGCCGGTCAGTTGGCAGCAGAGTATGGAGTATCTTGGCGACCCGGTTTCCTACAGCGTCATGCTGGAACCGACCAACCGCAACTGGATGTTTTCGCTGTCCCTTCCCGAGGCAAGTGACCTGAAACAGGTAGGTATGGTCAGGGATTTTCGTTTTTATTCTTTTCGGGAAATTAGAAACCGCTTCCGCTATGAGTTGACATCGCACCTGGATTATCGAATTGACGTCATACTTTCAGAATTCTGGCGATACCGATATACGTTGTTGCCGGAGAATGACAATCCCGAGACCAAGAGATTGGCAGCTTCTATCTGGGCCAGCAGCAATGGGCCGGAGGAATATCTTTCCAATGTATTGCGAATGTACGCGATTGGGGGTTATGCCTATACCCTGAAGCCACCGATGCTGACAGGCGACACGATCGATGAGTTTCTGACAGAAACCAGGCGAGGGTTTTGTGAACACTTTGCCGGCAGCTTTGTCTACATGATGCGCGCAGCGGGTTTGCCGGCAAGACTGGTCGTTGGATACCAGGGCGGAGAATATAACCAACGAGCTAACTATGTCGCGGTCTATCAGTTTGATGCCCACGCCTGGGCCGAAGTTTGGCTTGAAGGCGAGGGCTGGGTCAGGGTGGACCCTACTTCTATTGTCTCGCCTGAGAGAATCAATGAGGGGTTGGAGTCAGCAGTTGAGGAAGAAGCGACATTCCTTGCGGATGTCGGTCTGTCTCTGATGAAGTTCAGGTCGACACTCTGGCTAACCGATTTGCGTCTTCAAATAAGTGCTATCAATCATTACTGGGACGCCTGGGTTGTCGGATATACGCCAAGCGTTCAGATGACATTGCTCAATCGGTACCTGGGTGACGTAGACAGAAAAACGATTGGCATGATTTTATTGTCCTGTTTCTTTGGTCTTCTCGGAATCACTGCGCTGTTTCTTTTCTTTAAGCGCAGTCAGCAGAGGCTCCCGGCTATCGATAGAGAGTATCTGCGTTACTGTCGCATTCTGGAGAAACAGAAACTACCCAGATATTTCGGGGAAGGGCCTATCAGCTACGCGGACCGCGTTGTTCAGCAAAGACCCGATCTTGCGAGTGCCATCCGTGCCGTGACGGATGCCTATATTCGTGCGAACTTCGAACGTGATGAGCCCGATGATACAGAACAGCTGAAGAAAGCGGTCCGAAACATGAGGCTCCGCGCCTTCGCCTAGATTCTTCGCTTGCGCTCAGAATGACCTGATACTTGTGTCATTCTTAAACGGCACGACCGTCATCCTGAAACGGTACTGCTGTCATCCTGAAACGGCACCACCGTCATCCTGAACGTGGTGAAGGATCTCGTCTAGATTCTTCGTTTACACTCAGAATGACCTGATGTTTGTGTCATTCTTGAACGGCACTACCGTCATCCTGAAACAGCACGACCGTCATCCTGAAACAGCACTACCGTCATCCTGAACGTAGTGAAGGATCTCGTTTAGATTCTTCACTGCACTTAGAATGACTTGATGCTTACATCAGCCAGAATGACCTAGTGGCAGGATCAAACCTCAACCACATTCACAGCCGGAATGATCGCGTCATTGGCGGCGCCCTGAAACGACTCGATTTCATGGAAGTTCAGATATCGATAGATTTCGTCCGCCATCGTGTCGAGACCTTTGGCGTGTTCCAGGTATTCTTCCGGTGATGGCAGTTTCCCCAGGATGCTGGCAACTGCCGCCAGTTCTGCAGAAGCAAGATAGACGTCGGCATTGTCTCCAAGTCGGTTCGGGAAGTTTCGGGTTGAAGTAGAAACACACGTAGTATTAGGGGCGACCCGTGCCTGATTTCCCATGCAGAGAGAGCAGCCTGGCATTTCCGTCCGTGCGCCAGCCTGGGCGAAGATGTTGTAAACGCCTTCTTCCATCAGTTGGTGTTGATCCATTTTGGTCGGCGGTGAAATCCACAACCGGGTTGGGATAGATTTCGCCTGGCTCAGCATGCTTGCCGCTGCGCGGAAGTGACCGATATTGGTCATACAGGAGCCGATGAAGACCTCGTCAATCTTTTCGCCTGCAACTTCGGAGAGTGGTTTGATATCGTCCGGATCGTTGGGGCAGGCGAGCAGCGGTTCCTTGATGTCGTTAAGGTCAATTTCGATGATTTCAGCGTATTCTGCGTCGGCATCCGGTTCCATCAGCACTGGGTTTTCCAGCCATTCTTCCATGGCGTTAATGCGTCGCCCGATTGTCCGGGCATCGCCATAACCCTCAGAAATCATCCATTTGAGCAGGGTAATGTTCGATGAGATGTATTCGATAATGGGCTCTTTGCCCAGTCGAATCGTACAGCCACCCGCCGATCTCTCTGCCGACGCATCGCTGATCTCGAATGCCTGCTCCACCTTCAGGTCAGGCAGACCTTCAATTTCCAGGATACGGCCCGAGAATATGTTCTTCTTGCCTTCCTTCTCGACCGTCAGTAGTCCGCGCTGAATGGCGGCATAAGGGATGGCGTTGACCAGATCCCGTAGTGTAATACCCGGCTGCATTTTGCCTTTGAAGCGAACCAGTACGGATTCAGGCATATCAAGGGGCATGACACCGAGTGCGGCGGCGAAGGCCACCAGACCGGAACCTGCGGGAAAACTAATGCCGATGGGGAATCGGGTATGAGAATCTCCACCCGTGCCGACGGTATCCGGCAATAGCATCCGGTTGAGCCAGGAGTGGATAATGCCGTCGCCAGGCCTTAGGGCAACGCCGCCCCGGGTTTGAATGAAATCCGGCAAGGTGTGCTGGGTATCGATGTCGACAGGCTTGGGGTAGGCCGCTGTGTGGCAGAAAGATTGCATGACGAGGTCGGCGGAAAACCCAAGACAGGCGAGTTCCTTCAATTCGTCTCTGGTCATCGGTCCCGTAGTATCCTGAGAGCCAACTGTTGTCATTTTTGGCTCGCAATAGGTGCCCGGTCTGATTCCGTCAGTACCACAGGCGCGGCCAACAACTTTCTGCGCCAGGGTATATCCCTTACTGGAATCCTGGGCTGGAATTGGTGACCTGAAAACTTCGCTCGGGCCGAGGTCGAGAGCCTCCCTTGCTCGCTGAGTGAGTCCTCGACCGATAATCAAGGGTATGCGACCGTTGGCACGCACTTCATCAAGGAGTACGGGCGTTGCCAGCGCGAACTCAGATATGGTCTCACCGGCTTCATTGGTGATCTTGCCATCATAGGGGTGGATCGTGATGACATCGCCCATATTCATTTCCGCGACATTGCATTCGATGGGCAGGGCGCCAGCATCTTCCATGGTGTTGAAAAAGATGGGTGCGATCTTGCCGCCGAGACAGATACCACCCTCACGCTTGTTGGGAATATTGGCAATGTCATTCCCCATGTGCCAGAGCACTGAGTTGGTGGCGGATTTTCTGGAAGAGCCTGTACCAACAACATCGCCGACATAGGCCAGGGGGTGCCCCTTTTTCTTCAGCTCGGCGATAGTATCAAGCGGATTCTCCATGCACTTCACCAACATCGCCTGGGCGTGCAGGGGGATGTCGGGGCGGGACCAGGCATCCCCGGCAGGTGACAGATCATCAGTATTTGTTTCACCTTCGACCATAAAGACAGTCGTGGTGATCTCCGTCGGAATTTCGGGCAGGCTGGTAAACCATTCTGCATCTGCCCAGGATTGAACAACTTCTTTGGCAAGGTCGTTGGATTTGGATTTTTCAACGACATCGTGGAAAGCGTCGAACATTAGAAGTGTTTTCTTCAGGCTGGCAGCTGCAGCTTTACCAGCTTCCTTATCGTCCAGCAGATTGATCAGCGGCTCAATGTTATAGCCGCCGAGCATGGTGCCAAGTAACTCTGTTGCCCTGATCTTGTCGATCAGCGGTGAACTTGCTTCGCCAGTGGCGATGGCCGTCAGGAAGGCAGCTTTCACATAGGCTGCATCATCGACGCCTGCAGGAACCCTGTTCTCAAGCAGATCAACGAGAAAGGCGTCTTCACCCGGTGGGGGATTCTTGAGCAGTTCCGTCAGTTCATTGACCTGTTCAGCGGATAGCGGTTTTGGAACCACTCCTTCCGCCGCGCGTTCTTCTACATGCTGTCGATAGGTTTCTAACACAACCTTTACCTCGTCTACGAATAATGGCGACAGAATCGCCTGGATTTGAAAGGGGGCATATTCTACTTGATGTGCCCCTCAAAGTTAAGTTGCTCGGCGACGTAACACTATGAATGACAACAGTTTTTTGTACAGCCAGATAGGCGACGGGCTGGCTAAAAAACCACAATAAAATTAGGTGTATTGCTGGTCGATCACTGCGGTCTTTTGGAGAAAGCCGCGCCAACCGCATTAAACCTGATCTACAGACGTGTGCGGCATCCAAAGGTGTTGGTGCGTTTTGTGAAACTCTCTCGGGAAGAAATACTGCAATTTGAAAGGGTGGGCATATTGCTGAATGGGGGGAATATAACGTATGCCCGGATTTCTTCTTCCCGATATGCGGGGAGATGCGTAAAGGCTGGAACCCGCTTGGCTGACAGCCGGTCAGGTGAAGCGATACAACTTCAATTCAGGTTGCTCGTTTTCTATGACCAGGTACTGCATTGAATCCTGCCAGTCACCGAGGACGTAGCGCCAGCCGGTTCTGTCACCGAGGCCTACTTCATGAATTGCTGGTCTGTGGGTATGACCGTGAATAAGCAGGTTGACGTTGGCATTGTTCATTGCCTTCACAACCTCATCAGGGGTGACATCCATGATATCCACCGCAGTTTCTTGAGTATGTTCCATGCTTTCTCCGCGCAGTTTCCGGGCAATTTCTGCGCGCTCAGCCATTGGTTTTGCCAGAAAATCCACTTGGAACGCGTCTGAACGAAGGGTTCGTCTCGCGGCCATATAGTCCGTATCGAGGGTACAAAGACTGTCGCCATGAAGCAGGAGAGCTGGACCCGCAGGGGTGTTGATAGTGGTGTATTCAGGTAGCAGAGTGACCTTGGCAGCCTTACAGAAGGAATCTCCGAGCAGAAAATCACGGTTGCCGTGCATCAGATAGATTTTTGCCTCCAGGCTGGCGAGGGCATCGATGATGCTCTGGTTGAATTTAGATTGATCGTCATCGCCCAGCCAGACCTCGAAAAAGTCACCCAGAATATAGATTTCATCGGCTCTGGAACCTAAATCCGACAGAAAACGGAAGAATTCCAGGGTCAGGTTTTGCCGGGTTTCATCCAGGTGTAAATCGGAGATAAATAGCTGTTTCATGAATGGAGGCTAACCTATTGCTTTGCTTGGGAAAAACAGACCCACTAGTTTGACTGTAACAGGTCCCATTAGTAGAATGCGCCCCTTTCTTGGCTGACCTGAATTAGAACAGGTACCAGCAAGTTGCGATATTATCCTGTGAAAGCTCGGGAAGTCGCAAACTACGGGGTATAGCGCAGTCTGGTAGCGCGCCTGCTTTGGGAGCAGGATGTCGGGAGTTCGAATCTCTCTACCCCGACCAAATTTTCCCTGGGTCTGAACGCGCCGGGTTGATTTGAGCGCCCGTAGCTCAACTGGATAGAGCATCGGCCTTCTAAGCCGAGGGTTGAAGGTTCGAGTCCTTCCGGGCGTACCATGCCCTTGGTCTTCAGGGCAGGTAATAAAGAT
>JABHYO010000138.1 GCA_018656865.1 Gammaproteobacteria bacterium
CACCGAAATTGCCGCTCAGGCTATCCTCGATATGACCGTCAAGGTTTCTTCCAGTCCAGGCCAGCTCGGAAGCACGACCTGGACTTCAGGCTGAACCTGAGGCGGTTCATGCTTGTTGTAGCGCCTGTTCCAGATCCTCAATAATGTCATCCCGATGTTCGATGCCAACGCACAGACGGATCATGCCGGAGGTGACCCCTGCCTTCGTCTGCTCTTCTTCAGTCATCTGGCGGTGAGTCGTTGAGGCCGGATGGCAAGCCAGGGACTTAGCGTCACCAATGTTGACGAGACGTTTAAAAAGATTCAACTGATCATAGAACCTTACGGCTGACTCAAAACCAGCTTTGATCTCGAACGTCAGCAGAGATGCCGGGTTACCCTCACAATACTTCTGCGCCATGGGGTAATACGGATCATCAGGAAGTCCCGCAAAATTAACTTTTGATACTTTCGGGTGATCTCTCAGGTAACCCGCTACGACATGGGCATTGCTGCAATGGCGTTCCATTCTAAGCGAGAGTGTCTCTAATCCCTGTAAAATCTGGAAAGCATTGAACGGCGACAATGCAGAGCCGGTATTCCTAAGCGGCACAGTCCGCGCACGCCCAATGTACGCCGCCTCACCCAGCGCTTCTGTATAGATCACACCGTGATAGGACGCTTCGGGCTCGGTCATCATCGGGAATTTTTCCGGGTAGTCCGCCCAGGGAAACTTACCGGAATCAACGATGATGCCACCCAATGATGTTCCATGCCCCCCCATGTATTTCGTCAGAGAGTGCACAACAATATCGGCACCGTAGTCGATAGGCTTGATCAGTATTGGCGTAGCTACCGTGTTGTCAACGATCAGTGGCACACCGTTTTCATGGGCAACCCGGGCAAGCGCTTCGAAATCAACGATATTTCCGGCGGGATTCCCGATCGACTCGCAATAAACCGCTCGAGTCTTATCATCTATGAGACGGCCCACATCCTCTGCCGAATCGCCATCAGCAAAACGTACTTCAATCCCCTGGTTAGGGAACATATGAGCAAATAAGGTGTAGGTGCCACCGTAAAGTTGTGGCGTCGTGACAATGTTCGTCCCCATGGACGTAATGTTTTGTATCGCGTAGTTTATTGCTGCACTGCCTGCACTGACCGCCAGAGCTCCCACACCCCCTTCCAGGTCCGCAACCCGCTGCTCCAACACCGCTGTCGTCGGATTCATGATGCGGGTATAGATATTGCCCGGTACGGCAAGATTAAACAGGTCCGCACCGTGTTGAGCATTATCGAATTCGTAGGCCACCGTCTGATAAATCGGCGTTGCTACCGAATGAGTTGTGGGCTCGGTGGTATACCCTGAGTGGATCAATTTTGTTTCATCACGCATTGGCTTCTCCCTTACTACGAGGGAACCCCTGAACAGGTATGCGAGAACTCTGCTGCGCACCCTTGTTTAGAGCTTCCCTGGCGAAAAAACAGGAAGTATACGTACCAGCACTGCCAACTGATAGGCCATATCCTGAAAGCATAGGGAGGCATAGATGTTGGGCCCAGAGCAATCTCCGAGCTTTTTGGGTAGGATGCTGGATCATGAAAACCGTAATTGTTACCGGAGCCAGTAAAGGCATCGGTTGGGCAACAGCGAACCTATTCCTGGAAAAGGCTTCAAGAGTCATCAACATCTCCAGAACCACCTGCAATCTCGAAGGTGTCGAGGACGCACTGATAGATCTCGCTGCTGACGATGCTGAAGCACGTATACTCGAACTCGCCCAATCACTGGAAACGGGTGAAATTCACCTGGTGCACAATGCTGCCAAACTGACCAACGAATCAGTGCGAGATGCGGATACCGGTGAATTCCGATCGGTGCTCGAAGCGAACGTCATTGCCCCTCAGATTCTGAACAAGGCGGTACTGCCAAAGATGAAGCCAGGTTCGTCAATCATCTACATCGGTTCAACTCTATCCGAGAAGGGTGTGCCCAATTCCTACAGTTATGTCGTCACCAAGCACGCCTCTGTCGGCATGATGCGCGCCACCTGCCAGGATCTTGCAGGATCAGGGATTCACACCGCCTGCATCTGTCCCGGTTTTACCGATACCGAAATGTTGCGGGCACACGTCGGTGATTCCCTGGGTATTATTGCCGGTGTCTCGACATTTGGCCGTTTAATCGATCCGGAAGAGGTTGCCCGCACCATCGAATTTGCCGCAACCAATCCTGTCATCAACGGCGCCGTCATTCACGCCAACCTTGGCCAGATTGAAAGCTGAGATGTCAGCCACTACCGCAATCATTTCCGATGAATTGAGAGAACGGCGCGAGCGTGTCTTCCTGGTCCTGGCCGGATTCTTCCTCTGCGCCATGACCATGCTCAACATCATTGGTATTACCCGATTTATACAACTCGGCCCCATGGCTCTGGCAGTGGGCGTACTACCCTATCCGCTCACTTTCCTCTGCACCGATCTGATCAGCGAGCTCTACGGGCGAGCCCGGGCTAATTTCATGGTGACCGTAGGGCTGATTCTCAACTTCTTTATCCTGGGCACCATGTGGCTCGCGAACGCCATGCCCTCCGTCGATGCTTCGACCCAGCCACCCTGGCAATTGATTCAACTGGCTGAAGATGTGGCGTTGCCGAATGGTGACACGATCAGCAACTCCGTTGAGCTCTACACCCTTCTCTACGCCACAACGACAGGCGCCGTTATGGCCTCGATGCTGGCCTACATTGCGGCACAGTACTGCGATGTCTACATGTTCCACTTCTGGAAGCGACTAACAAAGGGCAAACATCTCTGGCTCAGGAATAACGGCAGCACGCTCATCAGTCAGGGTGTTGATTCCTTTATGGTCATTACCGTCACCTTCGGTGCCCAGTTTCTGGCCGGCGTTGTCAGCGCAGGGGCCATGCTGGTTCTGATGGGCAGCAACTACCTGTTCAAACTCTGCGTTGCCCTGGCAGATACCCTGCCATTCTATTTGGGTGTTCACTACCTGAAACGGTATCTGCAATTCACAGATGAGGAACAAGGGAAACTCTAAATGAGTATGCACGGCTCTGGCTTTTACAGGAATCGACTATCCAGGAGACACCTCGAAGGAATGTCGAGAACCTTGCAAGAGGTGGCGACACCGATAGGCGGCTCCTGCGGAAGCCCCAAAGGGCGTGGCCTGAAGTGCGCCCTGATTCGTTGCAGCTCTTGCAAAGGACTACGGCCATTAGCTGCGAACTGCGCCTTGCAGGATCGCACTTCAGGTCACGCAGAGCTCGCGTATACTCATTTAGAGGTTCCCTAGCGACTCATGCCAATGATTGATGCCATTCTCGATTACTGGATCGGCCCGGACGATATCGATCCCGCAGGCTGGTCAGAAAAACAAAAGCTTTGGTATGCGGCCGATACCGCCATTGACGATGAAATCCGCGAACGATTCAGTGGCGAACTCATCGCAGCAGAAAAAGGTCAGCGACAGGCATGGAAGAATTCGGCCGAAGGTCAGCTGGCACTGATCGTCCTGTACGATCAATTTTCACGTAATCTTTACCGCGGTAACGCCAATGTCTACAGGAACGATGCCGAGGCAGTATCGGTTACCGACCAATTAATCGACAGCGGCGCTTTAACAAATCTAAATGTACCGGCGCATATCCTGGTGTTTCACCCCTACCACCACGCTGAAGACCTTGACAGGCAGAACCGAGTACTCATGCTTGCAGAGAGCCTCCTTTCCACCTGCCCACCCGAATGGCGGCAATCGATAGAGGGGAACTATACCTACATGAAGAACCACGCGGGAGTGATCCGAAAGTTTGGACGCTTCCCACACCGCAATCGTATCCTGGGTCGAGATTCAACCCGGGAAGAATTTGAGCATCTTGAAAATGACGGCCGGACATTCGGCCAGTAAACCCAGATATCTAAGGAAGACATCATGAACTATGAAACCATTATTTACGACGTCGAAGACGGCATTCTGACATTGACGCTGAACCGCCCGGACAAACTAAACGCCTTTAATGCAGAAATGCTGCAGGAGATGATAGACGCCCTGGACAAGGCCGACGCTGACGACAATGTTAAGGCGATCATTGTCACTGGTGCAGGCCGGGCTTTTTGCGCCGGTGCCGACCTTTCCAAAGGTGGTGACACCTTCGACCACGATGCCCAGGGGACTGGCCTCAAACCCGACGGCGGCGGTCTGCTAACACTGAGAATTTTCGAATGTATGAAGCCGATCATCTCTGCCTGCAACGGACCGGCAGTCGGCGTTGGTGTCACCATGCAGTGCGCCATGGATATTCGCCTCGCCTCGGAGAAGGCAAAATACGGGTTCGTTTTCGCCAAGCGTGGCATTGTGCCCGAAGCCTGCTCCAGCTGGTTTTTGCCAAGGGTAGTCGGTATCAGCACAGCACTTGAGTGGGCCTACTCCGGACGCATCTTCGAGGCCGGTGAGGCACTGGAGCGTCGTCTGGTACGCAGCGTACACAAGCCTGACGATCTATTACGGGCAGCACGCGATCTTGCCCATGAATTCGCAGAAGAGACTTCATCTATTTCTGTCGCCATGGTCCGTCACATGATGTGGAAAATGCTCGGCGCCGATCACCCCATGGAAGCGCACAAGGTTGATTCCCGGGGCGTCTACTACACTGGCCGTTCAATAGATGCCAAAGAGGGCGTACAGTCTTTTCTCGAGAAGCGACCCGCTGAATTTCCGGGCAAAGTCAGTGCCGATATGCCGGATTTCTTCCCCTGGTGGGACGAACGCACCTTCGAGTGACCACCACCTAAAGCGAGTCTCAGCACCATGCGAATACTGCTACTGACAATTTTGCTTATCGTTCCGTCAGCTTTTGCGAACGACATTCCTGATAGAGCGGACGTGGCCCGGGATCTGAAATGGGATCTCACGGCCATGTATCCATCCTGGGAAGCATGGGAGTCCGACTTCAAAAAAGCGGAAGCCATGGTTCCCCGGTTGCGAGCCTTCAGGGGCAAACTTGGCAAGGATCCAGAAACTCTACAGATCGCGCTCGAAACAAGCGACGAAGCCGATATCATCCTCGGCAACGTTTATGTCTTCGCTGGTCTGAATTCCTTTGAGGATCTTCGCAACAGCGACAACAGTGCCCGTTTCTCCCAGGCAAGATCGCTAATCGCACGGGTGAATGAGGCAACAGCTTTTTACCGGCCGGAGTTACTGGCCGTGCCGGTGGATAAGCTGAAGCGAATGATCGACAGCACGCCTGATCTCAGGATCAGGCAGCACGAAATCGATCAGTTGCTCCGCCAGAAGAAATACACCCTTTCGGAACGGGAGGAAGAACTACTTTCTGCGGCAACAGATCCATTGGGCAAGTTCAACAATGTCTTCACCTCGCTGGTAAACGCTGACCTGAAATTCGGCCAGATCCGCAATGAAAAGGGTGAACTCATTGAATTGACCAAGGGGCGCTACAGCACGCTGATCTTCTCGACAAACCGTCAGGTCCGTGAAGATGCCTGGAAAGGCCTCTTTAGCGAATACGAGAAGTTTGGTAGTACCATCGCCGCCAACTATGAAGGCCATGTGAAGTCCCGAGCGTTCCTGGCGAAAGCCCGGAGTTACGATTCGAGATTACATGCTGCCACCTTTTCGAGCGCCATTCCGGAGACCGTCTATACCAACCTCATTGCCACAACCCGGGAGGGGGCTGCTCCCCTGCAGAGGTATCTCAATCTCAAGCGCCATCATCTCGGGCTTGATGAACTCGAAGTGTGGGATCTCTATGCTCCCCTGGTCGAACCGACGATGAAAAACATTTCCTGGCAGGATGCAAAACGGATTGTTGCCGAGGGGCTTGCTCCTCTAGGCAGGGAATACCTCGATATCTACTGGATGGGGTTCGGTGAAGGCTGGGTCGATGCCGTCGAGAATCGCGGTAAAAGAGGCGGCGCTTATTCCTGGGGGACTTTTACATCGAAGCCTTATTTTTCAATGAACTTCGATGGCACGGTAAATTCACTGGGAACACTCGCTCATGAATACGGACACTCCATCCACAGCTATCTTAGAAATGAAAACCAGCCTTATATCTATTCCGGCTCCCGCACATTCATCGCAGAAGTCGCCTCCATGACGAACGAGGCGCTGCTGTATGCCGAATTGTTGAACGAGGCATCCTCTACCGAAGAACGGATCTTCCTGCTGCAAAAATATCTGGATGATTTCCGTGGCAGTTTTTTCAGGCAGGTCAGCTTCGCTGATTTTGAGATGCAGGCTCATGCACGAGTCGAAGCCGGTGATGCGCTAACGAAAGATTCGCTCAATCAGCTCTATGCTGAAATCTTCGATGCTTACTATGGCAATGCTGTCAAAGTACACTCCCTGAACGCGTCCGAGTGGAGTCGTATTCCGCATTTCTTTCGAAATGACAATTTCTACGTTTATCAGTACGCAACTTCCTACGCCGCCGCGACTGCGCTGGCAAAACAAATAAGAGAAGAAGGTGAGCCTGCAAAAGAACGCTTCCTGACCCTCCTGAAATCCGGTGACAGCGATTACCCGATTGAACTGCTGAAGCAAGCCGGTGTCGACATGTCGACGCCACAGCCGATTCTGGATACCATCTCCGAATTCAGCCACCTTGTTGATCAGCTGGAAGCAGCTATAAATAACTCGACATGGAACAACCCTACATGAAACTCGATGCCTATCTCGAGCGCATTGGCTTCAACGGTGTACCTGCGGCCGACTTCGAGACACTGGCGGCCGTTCACCGTCAGCATCTGCTCAATATCTCTTACGAAAATCTTGATGTTCAACTCGGCAATCCGACCACGACCTCAATGGAATCTGCGTACAACAAGATCGTTGAACGAGGCCGCGGGGGCTGGTGTTACGAGATGAATGGCCTGCTCAACTGGGCGCTGACCGAAATAGGATTCGACATCAAACGCGTCTGCGGTGGCGTCGCCCGAGCACACCGGGGTGACTCTGCAATCGGCAATCATCTGGTGCTGATAACAGAGTTGGACCAGGCCTACGTTGTCGACGTCGGCTTCGGCGACGGCTTCATCGAGCCCGTACCACTCAAGCCCCACAAGTTCAGTCAACGGGGTTTCGACTATGAGCTCGAGAATTGCGGCGATGGTTACTGGCGAATGCACAACCATGCGAACGGCGGAGCTCCCTCCTTCGACTTTACCCTGACACCAGCAGATGAGGAATTACTCTCGACTCAATGTAAATCATTGCAGACATCTGAAGACTCACCCTTCATGCTGGCACTGATCTGTCAGCGATTTGTTGAGCACGGCTATGAAATTCAATTGGGGCGAATGGCAAAAACCGTCACAACAGCGGGGGTCAGGACAGAACTTCTTGATAGTGCCGATGATCTTGTGACCAGGCTACGGGATGTTTTCCAACTGGATATTCCTGAAGTTGCCGATCTCTGGCCCAGGATCGTCGAACGCCATGAGACAATATTTGAGGCCGTGGGGCAACAATCATGAAGACCCGATCTGACATTCCACTTGAAGCAAGTTACTCGGCCCCGGACGGCAGCGGTGAGAATCCGGGCGAGTTCCCGTTCACACGCGGCCGCAAGCCTAACCCCCATAGCGGTTCCTGGATTCAACGAGAGCTTTCAGGTGAAGGCGATGCCCGCAGATCCAATGAACAGATCAGATACCTGCTAGAGCACGGCCAGAATGGCATCGATTTTATTGGTGATGCCGCAACACAGTCGATGCTGGACCCCGATCACCCACTGACGAGAGCTTCGGTCGGCACTCAGGGAGCGTCCCTTTGCCGAAAGCAGGATTATCTGGAGCTTTTTGAGGGCGTTTCATTCGATGGCATCAGCGTCTCCACATCGGTACCCGCTCCATTCGCCCTGGCGGGCCTGACACTCGCGGCAAGAGAAAAGGACTTCCCCCTGGATCAGCTCCGCGGCTCAGTGCTGCAACCGCCACTCTACATGGAAGACTGTGCCTACGCCTGGCATGTCCCGGTTGAGGTCAGGATTCGAATGGCGCTCGATTCGATAGAATATTGCACCCGGCATATGCCGAGATATTACGGCTATCTTGAGGACACCTACTTCTTCGCCGAATCAGGTCTGACACCGGTCGAGGAAATTGCTCTCGGCTTTATACAACTGCGCCTTATCGTCCGAAGAATGATTGAGCGAGGTGTCGACGTCGACAGTTTCGCACCAAGAATTGCGATGCTTGTTGATTGTGGCATGGATTTCTACGAGGAAGTGGCGAAAATTCGTGCAACCCGACGTCTCTACGCAAAGATGATGCGAGACGAATTTAGTGCAAAAAATGATCGTTCTCAATCTCTGACAATAACAAGTCATACCTCCGGTCTGTCTCTAACCGCCCAGCAACCGGCTAATAATATTGTTCGCGGAACCATGCAGGCCCTTTCACTGATCATGGGCGGCGTACAGGCTCTCGAGATTTCCGCTTTCGACGAGGCCTTTCGAACACCAAGCAAAGAGGCACACCTGTTGGGGCTCAGAACGCAGCAGATTGCGGACCTGGAATCAGGTGTTGCCAGGGTTGCCGACCCCTTCGGCGGCTCCTATTTCATGGAGCAGCTGACGGATGAGATGGAATCCCGTATCCGGAGCAGGATCGACGAAATCGAAGTGCTTGGGGACGCAGAGGAACTATGCCGTCAGGGTTTCTTCCGTGACATATTCCATCGCGCCATGGAGGACAGCCACAGACTGGTCGAGAACGGCGAGTTGCCCATTGTCGGTGTCAACGTGCACCAACTGGCTGAGGAAGATGACACACTTTTACGTGATGTCGCCTCAGGCAAGATCGACCCTGTTCACGAGCACACTGAGAGGGTGGAGAAGTTTCGTCAGTCCCGGGATATTTCGAAAACCTGCGAAGGACTTGCCCGAATCAAGCAGGCGATGCAATCCTCCGACAATCTGGTCGAAGCCATCGTTAGCGCCATGGATGCCGATGCAACTGTTGGTGAAATCGTCACCGTGATTCGTCGATCAGTCGGCATTGAATCCGATCCATTCGATCAACCTCTGCCCGAGGAAATGTAGCCATGACTCAGGAAGTTGTCGCTCTTGCCGTCATGGGCATCGACCAGCACGAGAACGGTGTCATGGCAGTCAGTCGAGTGCTGATGGAATCCCAGATACAAGTGGAGTACCTCGGTACCTGTCAGACGCCCGAATCAGTGGCGGAGAAAGCCATTGCCCGTGATGCCGATGTCATCGGCATCAGCTGTCATTCCTGGGAATACCTGACACTGGTTCCGCAACTGCTGGAAGAACTTAAACGCCGGGCGTCACCTATTGACGTGATCATCGGTGGATCGGTCATCACTAGGGAAGACGCCCTAATAATGAAAGACGCAGGCGTCGCTGAGGTTTTTACCTCATCGACAGAAAATTTCGATATGGTGGAATGTGTTCGCCAGCTGTCCGCAGATAGAAGCAATCGACTATAAACTTGGCAGCGTAATTTGACCTCAAACCTATTGCACTTGTTTAAAGGAAGAATAGGGATGCAACAAAACAATAAGACCAATCGCGCTTTTTGGAGATACCTTCAACCCATCTTGGGCGTTCTTTTTTCTCTGCTTTCTGTGGAATCAAACGCAGCAGCATCAGCCACTGCCTATCTTGTAACAAATTCGGAAAGTGCGAACATAACCAAACTTCACATCGTCAACTCATCCTCCAGCACCCAGCAATTCACCGGCACTCTATATAATGGTGACGGCGTGCAACAAGGCGCCGCCTCTCAGGCACTGCATAGCGGCTCACTGGCATCACAACAGCGCGTAATACTCAATACCGTAGAGTTAGAGAACATTTTTGGGGTCTCTGCCTGGAGCGGCCCGGCAATGCTTGAAGTAACGGGTCAAGATTCATTTGATCTCATGTCAAAACTGACGAGCCCAAGTGGACTAGTCAGTAATACCAACTGTGTTCGTAGCGATGGTATCCACAATATTGAGGGTTTTGAAAATTCGGCGATAACCTATGTTCGCTTTATCAATACCGGTACCTCCACTATCAGCAACATTACCGGAACACTCTACGACGCAGCAGGTACAGCGATCGGCACAGCCGGTACACAGCTGTTAAGTTCACTTGCCAGTAAAGAAGCCGTCTGGCTTAACCGCAACCAGTTATCATCATTGGTGGGAAGTGAGTGGGACGGAGAGGCTTCACTGATCCTGGATTCCCCCAGCAGCGATCTCAAACTACTAAACCTCAACTTCATCAACGGTGAAACTTTCTTTAACTTCTCCTGCTATGAAGACAGCACAAGTAAGACCGCCTACCTGATGACTAACTCAGCCAGCGCCAATGTCTCAAGTCTGCATATCATCAATACCTCAAGCTCTGCACAACAATACACAGGATCTCTCTACAATGGGGATGGAGACCAGCTTGGGAGTGCTGAACAGTCCCTGCACACCACAGCCATTGAGGCCGATGGCCGACTACAGTTGACAGCAGTCGAACTCGAGACGCTCTTCGGCGTGTCTTCCTGGAGTGGTCCAGCAGTACTTGAAGTTCAAAATGACAGTAGTTTTGATCTGATGATCAAGCTGACCAGCCCCAGCGGATTGGTCAGCAATACCAACTGTGTTCGCAGCGACGACGTTCAAAATATTGAGGGTTTCGAGAATTCAGCGATGACCTATGTTCGCTTTATCAATACCAGCACCTCAACTATCAGCAACATTTCGGGGACGCTATACGACAGCACAGGTACAGCCATCGGTACAGCCAGCACACAGCTTTTGGATTCACTTGCCAGCAAAGAAGCCGTCTGGCTCAATCGTAACCAGCTATCATCACTAGTGGGTAGTGAGTGGACCGGAGAGGCCTCCTTGGTCCTGGATTCCACGAACAGTGATCTCAAACTGCTGAATCTCAACTTCGTTAATGAAGAAACCTTCTTCAACTTCTCATGCTATGAAAACAGCGACGCCTCGAGTGCTACCTCAACGGGTCTGTACGATATTGTCGATACCAATCAGACCACCTGCTACAAATCGGGCTTGGGGTCAGCTACAACGTGTAGTGGTACCGGCTATGATGCCGACTACAGTGGCAACCAATCCAGCTACACCGTCAGTGGCGATGGGCTAACCGTATTGGATAATGTTACCGGTCTGACATGGACTCAAACACCTGATCTGGACGGTGCGGGCACCATAGATGTCAATGACAAAAAACTCCCCGATCCTGCTGTCTCCTATTGTGAGAGCCTGGACCTTGGTGGCCGTAGTGATTGGCGTTTACCGACAATCAAGGAACAATATTCTCTGATGCAGTTTACCGGGAGGGATCCCAGTAGCTATACCGGTTCTGATACCTCAGAACTTACACCATTTATCGATGACAGTGTCTTTGGCGTTGGCTTCGGAGATACCAGCGCAAACGAACGAATAATCGACGGGCAATACGCCACCACGTCAATTTACACATCTACGACAATGAACGGCAATGAAACGATGTTCGGTGTTAATTTTGTCGACGGCCGAATAAAGGGTTATCCAACCAGTTCCGACTTCTATGTGTTTTGTGTCGCAGGGAACACAAGCTATGGCGACAATAGCTTTACTGACAATGGAGATACCACCATCAGCGATACTGCCACTGGCTTAATGTGGCAACAGCAAGACTATCAGTCAACAAACTTCGAAGATGCTATCAGCTATTGCGAAACCGCTAGTACTGCCAGCCACACCGACTGGCGTCTACCCGATGTAAAAGAACTGCACAGCCTTGTCGATTACAGTCGCTCGCCGGATTTCAGTTCCAGCGCTGCCATTGATCCGATATTTACAACGACCTCATTTACAAACGAAGGCGGCTATGAAGATTGGGGGTCCTACTGGTCATCAACCACGCATGTCAATTTCAACGAAGAAGGCACGGCTGCTGCCTATGTTTCCTTTGGCGAATCATTAGGCTACTTCTCAGATGTTGTGCAGGATGTCCATGGCGCAGGTGCTCAACGTAGTGACAACAAGGTTTCACCCAGTAATGTCGGCGGTGCTAATACTCTAGACGCTGGTTTCGGAACTTTCTATTACCATGGCCCACAGGGGGATATCTTACGCAATGACAATTTTGTTCGGTGTGTAAGAAATGTTGACGGTTAAGTTTCAGATCATGTTGCAGATCAAACCGTCTCCGAAGCAGCATGTTTGCCTGACAGATAGCCAAACGTGAGCGCCGGACCGAGAGTACCACCGCCGCCACCGTAGACCATGCCAAGCGGCGCAGCCATGGCGTTACCGGTGCAGTATAGACCCTGAATCGGTTGGTTCTGCCAGTCAACCACCTGGCCATGGCCATTGGTCTTTGGACCGCCGTTGGTCCCCAAAACACCGGCCTCCATTTTGACCCCAAAATAGGGTGGCTGATCCAGGCAACCCAGCGTGCAATAGGGCGGTTCGAATCCTTTATCCCCCCAGTAGTTATCAAACGCGTTGTCACCTCGCTGGAAATCATCATCATGCCCGCTCTCGACCAAATCATTGAATCGGGCAACTGTTGCCACGAGCCCGTCTGAATCGACTTCCAGTAGATCCGCCAGCGCCTCCAGGCTCTCGGCCTCGTAAAACATCTCTGACAGTGGTTCACCCGGACTATTGCCGAATATCGGATACGGATACCGTTCTCTGAATCGCTGATCAAAGATCAGATAATAGGGCTGATTTGGGTAGTCATGAGTATTCGGGTCAAAGTCATGCAACGCCAGGCCCAGGATGTTGTAATTGGTCGCTTCATTAACAAACCGTCGACCCAGGCGATTCACCAGAATAGAGCCTGGCGCCACTCTTTCGTTCTGGCACAAGAGATAGTTCGGTTTAGCATCCCTGTGCTGCTGTTTCCCCTCAAGCGTCGAAGTCATCCAGAAGGCATTCGACATATTGCCCAGTTTTGCTCCGGCCTCAATCGCCATGATAAGACCGTCACCTTCGTTTTCCGGCACGCTGACCGGGCCTGTCATGGGACCCCGCAGGAACGTCTGAACGAGATCCTTGTTCCACTCGAATCCGCCTGTGGCGATCACCACACCTCGCCGGGCCTGAAAGTTGCGTTCACCGTCGGGAGTTTCCACCGAGACGCCAACAATCCGATTGCCCTCCTTGTGGAGCTTCATGGCACGATGCTCGAAATAGAATTCGATATCCCTGTCCAAAACAGCCTTCAGCAGCCCGCCAATCAGCGCCTGACCCTGACCGCGACTGTCGGTTCGTTTTCGCTCATCCATGATATCGGCATCAAGCTTGCCGAAATGAGCATTCTCATAGTAGGTGGTCAACAGTGGTGGACCGGATTTCGGCGGCACCACCCTGGTGGCCCAGTTGCCGAGTTCAGAAAACGGGAATACCACACTATCGAGCGTCCGGCCGCCCTGGACCTTGGCACCGGGGGCGTCTGGCTGATAGTCGGGAAACCCTGTCATCGTACGGAATCTGACCGGTGTCCGATCAGTGAGATGACGGACCATTTCCGGGCCGCCCATCAGGAAGCCCTCGAGCACTTCCGGATCCAGCTGATCCGGCGCCAGGGAATCGAGGTAGGTGACGACTTCATCCCATGAGTCATCTATCCCTTCATCTTGCTGGTACTGGTTATTCGGAATCCACAGCATGCCACCTGACATTGCCGTGGTACCTCCTACCATGTTGGACTTCTCGACAACAACGACTTGCTCTGCACCAAAGTCGCGAGCGGCGATGGCTGCCATCAGCGCCCCACCGCCACTGCCCAGAACAACAACATCCGCTTCCACATCCCAGCTACTCACACTCATACACTAATCCCTCATTCAGTTGTCTGAATCCAGATTTGTTCAATCTCGGTCGGTGCCTCCTGTCGAACTTTATCAACAAATGTGGCAATCGACCCACTTCCATTAAAATTCCCAAGCGCCTGAATACCCATCGACCTGATATGGCCTGCCAGGGCATTCGTGAAAATCGCTGAAAGAGTCTCGTCTATCATCGAATCCTGAGCAAGATCAGGCCGATCGAGATCGTGGACGATGGCATACCAGCGCTGCCCGCGCTTGACCAGTTCTCCCGGCTTTCGCGGCTGCTGTTCCATGGCCCGCCGTTCAAGCACCTCGCTGGATTCCCGAATCTCTCGCACCGTATTTCCAGCGCTCATCAGCATCCAGGTATCTTCCTCATACACCATGACCTCAACGGCAAAAGGCGAAGTCGGGGCAACAATAATCTCGGTCACTTACCTAACCGTCGAAACTCCGGCGCCCGTTTTTCGAGCAATGCCATCGCACCTTCACGGGCATCGTCTCTAGCAACAAATTCGCTTTGCGAAACATTCGCCTCTTCCAGGGCTTCTCGGTACCCCTTACCCAGATGACCATATACCAGGCGCTTGGTTTCTGCTATCGCCGCCGGTGCAGAGGTAACAGCTAGCTTCTCGATGTAGGCAACCGCATCGGCAACGAGCTGATCAGGTTCTACCAGTCTATCAACCAGACCAAGCCGCAATGCTTCTTCAGCATCAATCTTGTCACTGGCCCAGAGCAAATCCAGCGCCCTGCCGGTCCCGACCAGGCGTGGCAGAATCCAGCTTGAGCCATGTTCCGCTATCAACCCTCTTTTCAGAAAAACGGTCGTCATTGCCGCCTTCGTCGACGCGATTCTGATATCACTCATCAGCGCCAGTATTAGCCCGCCCCCGGCAGCCACACCATTAATCGCAGCGACCACTGGCTTAGGCACTTCGAGCAGATACGAGAAGATACCCGGCAGATCGTCCGTCGCTTCGTTGGCGGCGGATGTAGACGGTGTCTCACCGCTGGTGACACTCGCCAGCACCGCAGAATCTAGTCCGGCGGAAAAACCGCGACCGTTACCGGTTATGACAATACCGACAACATCAGTGTTAGCAACGGATTCATCCACAGCAGATCGAATTTCTTTCAGCGTGTGATAGGTGAAAGCATTCAGCTTGTCAGGTCTGTTCAGTGTCACGATGGCGGCATTGCCATTGACGGTATATTCGATGTCTGAATAGTTCATCCTGTTACGCCTCGAGAAGGTTCATGCGCAGACCGCAGAGGGTCACCTGGTTATCGGCAGTAATACAATCTCTTCGTCCCGCTGCATCGAGTATGGCATCCCGATCCACCGCAAGCAGATCGATGCATCCGAGTCCTTCCGGACGCCCATCCGTGCAACTGACAAACCGCACGTTGGCATTGTCCATAGGCAAGATGAAACAGCCGTCCGATAATTCAATATCCGTTTCCGCGATTTCACCCCAGCGGCGGGCCACAGCTTCAGGGTCATCACACTGTACTTCCGCTGCCGCAATACCCACAACCCGATCCAACCGCTTTGAGCGCTGCCAGTCTGGACCGGCGGGATGCCAGGGTCCGTCGGCATCGAGCGAACCATCACCAAGCTGCTGATCAATTTCGAAAAAACTGCCCCCCGTGTCTCTGGGATGTAACTGCATGTTGATGAATTCATCGGAAGATGACTCGTTAACAATACGAACACCCAGCTCATCAACCCGGGATCGCCTTGGCGGATGATCGTCGCATTGGGTAATCACCATGTATCCACCATCGCCGCTGCGCCTCTCCAGATACCGACCGCCTGCGGTTTCTTCCTGAATCGGCGCCACGACTTCGAGCAGTTGATTGCCAATAGGAAAAAGTGCGTTTTCCAACCCGAAGTAACCAACGCCAGGGTCCCGATAACAAACCTCAATGCCAAGCACATCGGTCAGTTCTTCTTCTACAGGTTTCAGTTCACGGGCGACACCCGCTATTTGTCTTAGCCTAAGCCACATATCTCCCCTCCATTGTTCATGTCATGTTGAGCGAAAGACCGGGGTCGCGCACGACAATCTCGCCACGAGATCCTTCACTTCGTTCAGGACGACCGATTGAATATACTTAACGCCGTGGATAAAGAAAACATAGCTATTGTCGGGGCAGGTATCTGTGGTCTGTGCACAGCTCTGGCGCTCGGCAGCAAAGGTCATCGTGTCACCGTGTACGAACGCGATATACCACCACCGGAAGGCGGCGCAGAAGAAGCATTTTTCAATTGGAAAAGACGGGGCGCCGCGCAGTTTCGCCACCCTCACGCCTTTCTTTCGGTGATGTGTAATTTACTGGAAGAACGCTATCCGGATCTCGTGGGAGAATTCTGGCGGGCAGGCGCACGCAAAATGACTTTCACCGATACGCTACCTCCGGAACTGGCGGCGACCTACGTACCAGAGCCTGGCGATGAGAAAATGTGGTTGCTTATGTGCCGACGTGCCACCATGGAAACTGTGCTGCGACGTTATGTTGAAAACACCCATGGCATCACCATCGCCAACAATACTAGTGTCATCGGCATAACAACAGAAGAACGGGACGAAGCACAGGCGATCACTGGCCTGGAGCTTAGAACCAGCGAAGGTGACATCGAAACCATCCACCCCAATCTCATCGTCGATGCCAGTGGACGGACGACGAAATTTCCAGAATGGTTTGAAAAGCGGGGATGTACTTTCGGTGTCGAAGACGACGATGCCGAGATCGTCTACTACACGCGGCACTATCGGTTACATCCGGGTGAGGACGAGCCGCCCCGTCACGGCGAGGCGCGGTCAGCGGGCGATCTAGGTTACATCAAGTACGGCATCTTCCCGGCAGACAATGGTCACTTCGCGGCGATCCTCTGTATCCCCAATCACGAGGAGGAGTTGCGAGAGGCAGTCAAAGATGCGGATGGGTTCCAACAGATCTGTCTGACTATTCCCGGTATCGAACCCTGGGTCAATGAATCAAAGTCCACGCCAACCACGCACCCTTTCGGTTTTGGCGATATCCATGCGGTCTGGCGACACTATGTCAAGGATGGTCGTCCCCAGGCACTCAACTACTTTGCTGTTGGCGATGCCGCGATTCGTACCAACCCACTGTATGGCCGGGGTTGTAGTACCGGTATCATGCATGCACACCTGCTGGCGGAACTGTTGGATGAGATATCCGACCCGGCGGAGCGGGCTCTGCGATTCAACGAGAAAACTGAAGAAATACTTCGCCCGATATTCAAGGCCAGCCTCAGTGATGACAAACGCGGCATCCTCCGAGCGAAAAGCATCTTTGAGGGTAACCAATTGGATGAAGCCAGCACACTACGCGGCTGGCTACGAGCAGCCTTTCTGGACGCTGTTGCAGCGGCAGCAAGAGAACATATTCATGTTGTCCGAGGCGCCCTGCGTACCTTCAATCTGATGGAAAAACCTGGGGATTTTCTCAAGGACCGACGGGTTCAGTGGATCGTACTGCGGTACCTGCTTCGCGGTCGCGGCAGAAATGCCGAAAGCCGTCTTCAGCCCGGTCCCTCGAGACTGGAAATGCTGGCGGTGCTGAAAGATACCGCAGGAGGATAAGCCGCCTAAGCCCCCTTAACGGTTTCGGCTTGAAGGTGCACGTTGGAAGTAGCAATCAGAAGCTGGTTCAGAATGGGACTAATTCAAGTCAGGTGGGCCCGCCGTCACACTCGCATTCTTTGCTGTCACAGGTTTTTGTCATCAAAACGACGGTGCTGCCTACTACAATCATGACGACCGCAATGGCCCGGAGCCAGGTACTGGTCACGCCAAAGACTATCGATGCACCGCCAACCACAAGCATGGAACTGAGAGCGACGAACTTGGTAGATCGACTAATACAGTGGTTTTCCTCCCAGTTGTTGATAATTGGTCCAAACAGTTCGCTCTTCAGCAACCTCTGATGCCACTTTTCCGAAGATCTGGCGAAACACCAGGCGGCGGCCAGTAGAAAAGGCGTACCTGGAAGCACGGGCAGCAGAAAACCGAGCCCAGCCAGTCCCAGCAAAACAAATCCCAGCATTTTATACAGTGGTGGAGTCAGGCTCTTCATCATTAACTGGCAGAGGTGGATAACCGAAATACAAGTAGCTGATTGTTCGCCGGCATATTGAAGTCATGTAGCAGTTCGAAACCATGCCGGTCAGCTTCGGCACAGACCACTTCAAAGTCCCGGATGCCGCCGTGAGGATAGGTTTCCTTTAAGAATAGATCGAAATGAGCATTGGATTCGGTCGTGAAATGACCATTATACCGAAACGGACCATAGACACTGCAGATTCCTCCTGGTTCAAGCCGCTCACTGACTTCCGCAAAAAAACCCGGCATCAATTCCTCTGACATGATGTGTAGAACATTGGCAGTGTAAGCATAGTCGTACCTGCCGTCCGGCCAGATGGCACCGACCTCGAGCCTCACCGGTATCAGCACATTGTCTGTTGCCAGTTCTTCGATATTAGCGGTGAGGTCTCCCAGCAGTTCTCCCTGTTCCGTAGGCTGCCACGCAAGCCATCGCATATTCTCCGCCAGAAAAATGGCGTGCTGACCGGATCCACTACCGATTTCCAAGACGGCACCAGGCTGGGTAAACACGTCCCTCAATCGCCCGAAAATAGGCGTCTTGTTGTTGTCAGCAGACTGATTGAAGTTTCTCAACTCAGATATCCCGTTTATTTGCTCTGGTGAAACCTTACCGCCGCACATATTGATACACATCCGACCTCGTCTGCAACAAGCGACAAACTAGTATCTGGTGGCTCAATAGACCTCCTGGCGACCAGCTTGAGGACCTTGCTTACAACTGGATGCGCAACGCACCTACGCATTCGCTTTAAAAACCCCTACATTTTCTGTGACTTTCTAAATGTAGTCTTTGAACTGGACTCTATCAGAGCAAGGATGCTGACTCGTGTTTCGAATTCTCACTACTCTCTTACTTCTTACCTCCATTTCTCTTACCGCGCATGGGAACTTCGGCAAGGGCCATCCGCATCCACACTTTTTATACAGTACGACGGAAGTTGCTCTCCAAGCTTGTATCGATCATGAAGACAGGCCGGCTGGAGCCGGATGCCGGATTGGCGGAGGCTTCAGCTACTACACATGGCTCAATGGCCGTCACAGCACGAACATATTCGGCTGGATAAACTGTTACCCACCCAATGAGATATTCCCATACGAAGGTGTGGAGGCTGGCACCCCCAACATAATCTGCATTCCACCCCAGCCCAACCTTGTCTCATTTCTCGACTTCGAGGAAACAAACCCTCAACTTCGTGTAGGTGCAAAGTTCGAATTGGACGTTGCTGCGATTCGCAACAAGGGAGCGGGAGCAATGGAGGCGACGACAGCCGGCCTCTACATTTCCACCGATACAGTTTTTGATGCAGGAGACATTCGGCTAACCGATTCATTGGGTGTTCCTCCATTGGGGGGAGGCATTCTCTATGAGTTCCCGGATTCAGAGTTGGACTTCCGGGTGCCGCGATTACCTGAGGGGAATTACTATCTATTGCTGATAGCGAATCTGGGTCAAAAAGCTGAGGCCAATCATGATGACAACCTCGATATTGAACCCTTCACAATAAAAGAAGAGTTTCCTAATCTGGTGTCCACTCTTGAGCCGCTTCAACAGGTTCCAGGGCCTATCGAGGTTTATCCGGGTCAAACCCTTGACGTGAATGTCGGTGTCAAGAACAAGAGCACTTCTGTCGCCTATGATGAAGCCTTTAGCCTGGCCGTGTTCCGCTCAAAGGAGGCGACTCCCAAAGCGGATGACTTCCCCTTCAACATCGCCACGATTCCTTCCCTTAGTCCTGAAGCAGATCGATTCTTCGAAACGGGCATAACCATCCCGGAGTCAACTGCCTCGGGAGAGTGGAACCTTGTCGCCGTTGCCAACCCCACTGGGTTTTTCTCAGGCCAATCAGATCCTGAAGAAGCTGACTTCGAGGACAATGCTTCCCTGCCGGTCAAATTTGATGTCATCCTGCCAAAAGTGGAGATCGAAATTTGCGTCGGCAATCCGATCAGTACAAGTTCAGGGAGAAAATTCGAAACAGAGGTGGATTATCAGGGTGTCGGACCCTTCCCGCTGCATTACCTGAGACACTACAGTAGCCGCCCGGGCAACAGCAAAGGGTGGAGTCACAGCTACTCCCGTCACCTCTTTATCAGCGAAAATGATTCAACTACAGATGTCATTCTGGTTAGGGATGGCGGCCAACGCTATGAATTCATTGACATAGACAATCATGGCTATAGCGACCCTGATGTACCGGGTTTCATCCGCCGTGCCCCCGCAGGATTCGACTATCTGGATGACGCGGGCACAACCCATCACTTCGACGAAGACGGTCGATTGTCAGGGTTAACCAGCATCACCGGTTTCGTGCAAACACTGAGTTACACAGACGGTGTACTAACCACCATCACAGATCAATTCGGCAAATCTATCAGTCTTTCCCACGATACCGTTGGGCAAATTGTAGCCATGACCACGCCAGAGGGTCATGGCTATGGGTATGAATATGACAACAATGGATTACTGGTGATCGTAACCCTGCCGGACGCCACACCAACCAACCTCAGTGACAACCCAACACGCCAGTACGTCTATGAATCTACAAACCTGGAGCATGGACTGACCGGTGTGATAGACGAAAACGGGAACAGGTTTTCAACCTTTGACTATGACGAAGAAGGTCGAGCAATCTTATCAACCCATCACGATAATGCTGACCGCAATACCATCTCCTATGGCGAAAATGAGGCGACAGTCACCAATGCGCTCGGCAAAGACACGACCTACTTTTTCGAGAAAATACTTGGAAGTAAGCGACTGACACGAGTAGAAGGCCATCCAACAACAAACTGTCTGGCGACGACGACGACCAGGTCTTACGATGCGCGCGGTTCAGTCACTGCGGAAGTCGACAAGAACGGCAATATCACTCGATATAGCCATACCCACTCCGGCCTGTCAGATGACCAGTATTCCTATCATGTTGGTCTTGTCAGCAGCAGAACGGAGGCTTTTGGTACTGTAGAAGAACGTACGACCGCCATTCAATGGCATCCTGACTTCCGTCTGCCGATCGCGATTGAAGAACCGGGAAGACGTATTGAGTTGACCTACGACAGTTACGCACGGCTCACATCTCGAACAGAAATAGCACTGGACACAGGCTCTGAGAGAATCTGGACCAATACCTACAACGAGACTGGCCTACTCACTCAGATTAACGGACCCAGGACTGATGTCCAGGACACGACGATGTTTGCCTACAACTATGATGGCGAACTGAACTCGATCACGAACGCACTTGGACATACCACAACGATAACGGCGCATGATGACAATGGACTGCCATCTGAAGTTGTTGACCCCAATGGTCTGGTAACCCAACTGGAATACGATGCAAGGCTCAGGTTGATCGGGCAGCGTACTATCAGCGTTGAAGGAACGGCCACAACCTCCATTGGCTACGACGCCAAGGGCAATGTGTCGGCAGTCACCCTGCCGGACGGTCAAACACTCGGCTACGACTACGATTTAGCTGACCGACTTATCTCCATTACCAATGATCTCGGCGAAACCATTACTTTTGAGGTTGATGCCGACGGCAACAGAACTACCGAGATCACCCATGATGCCGGTGGCGATATTGTTCGCGTGCAGGAAAGGGCTTTCGATGAGTTGAGTCGGTTGATCACGTCCCTGGGGGCGGTCAGTCAAACCACACGCTTCTCCTATGATAAGAATGACAATCTCGAATTCATCGAAGATGCATTGGGCAGGCAAACCACGCTTAGCTTTGACGCCCTGGACCGATTGATAAAAATCACCGATGCCCTTCAGGGTGAAAGTACCTTTTCGTACGACACCAGCAATAACCTTACCTCGGTGACCGATGCCGAGGGCGTCATGACAACATTTGAATATGATGGCCATCGCAATCTGCTGAAAGAGATCAGCACTGCCAGAGGAACGACAACCTACAACTTTGATGCTGCCGGAAACCGTACAGATTCATCTGATGCGAATGGTGTCTTGTCCACAATGGCTTACGATGCATTGAACAGGCTGACACATATCACCTATCGGGCTTCTCCCGACGAAAACATCGAATACAGCTACGATCAGGGTGAGGACAGTATTGGTCAGCTCACTGGCCTCGTCGACGAATCTGGATCAACGACATTTGAGTATGACGATCGCAGCAATCTGGTTCGGGATACTCGGATCATTGGCGGCAGAGAATACATGACAAGCTATCGCTACGATCTTGCGAACCAATTGACTGAAATGATCTACCCATCGGGTCGCATTGTCTCCTACCAGTTGGACCAACTAAGCCGGGTGGTCAGGGTAACGACCAGAGCCAATGGGGCTTCCCCGGAAGAGGTCATCGCTGAAGGTATCAGTTACCTACCCTATGGACCGGCGACGGACTGGACCCATGGCAACAATCTGGAGACGAGCATTAGCTACGATCAGGATTTCCGGGTGACATCGATTAATGTTCAGGTCTCACCTGAGAATACTAATGCCATCATGACCCGTTCCTACGGCTACGATGCCGCTTCAAACATACTATCCATACTGGATGGCATTGGCACAGACTCACAAATATTCCAATACGATCAACTAAACAGGCTCTCCGGCGCCAGCGGCGAGTACGGCGATATTGACTACAACTACGACGCTGTCGGCAACCGCCTGACGAGAACAATCGAAAAAGACGGTGACGGGGAACACGAAGCGTATACCTATCAGAGCCAATCACACCGACTGAACTCTGTTACAACAACTTCAAGTGACAGCGTTGAAACGAGAACGCTGACGCAGGATGCCGCCGGTAATACGGTCACTGACAGCAGCAATGACCAGTCAATAACCATGCAGGTCAACGCCGCCAATCGACTAACCAGCGTCAGCAACGAGGGGACCGTACAAGGTGCGTATCAATACAATGCATTAGGCCAGCGAGTCGCCAAGCAATACACCTACAGGGGGCGCATTCACGCACATTTCGATTCAAGCGGAAGTTCAAGCAACAGAAACAACGGGAAAGGAAAAGCCAAAGCTAATTCCCGGAAAGCCGATACTGACAAGCTGCATGTGACGGTCGACAACAAGAAGGTCGATGAAACTCTGCACTTTCACTACGACCAGATGGGCAATCTCATTGCTGAGAGCGATACTGAAGGGACTGCTTTCAGGGAATATATCTACCTGGGAAACTATCGTATCGCCATGACAGCGACATCACTGGAACAGGGAGCGCCCCAGCCGAACCTGAAAGAGCCTCTGGCATTGTACTTCCTGCACAATGATCATCTGGGAACAACATCCCTCGTAACCGACAGCGAAGGAAGAACCGTCTGGCAAGCTCGACAGACACCATTCGGCGAGATTGAACTGCTCACCGAAGGTCTGCGGATGCCAATGCGATTCCCTGGTCAGTACGCGGACCCCGAGTCCGGATACAGTTACAACTATTTCAGAGACTACGATCCGACTCTGGGCCGATATATTCAGAGCGATCCGATTGGATTAGCTGGTGGAATCAACCCCTTAGTATATGCACTACTCTCTCCAAAAATGTTTTCCGATAAACAAGGCTTGTGCCCAATTTGCCTTCCACTTGTAGGCGCTATAATTGGGGGAGTCAATGGATACGCCGGAGTAATGGCAACCGGGGGTAGTGATACCGAAGCGCGAGCAGCAGCAGTATACGGAGCTCTCGTAGGCGCAGCCTCAACCACAATTAAAGCTGGATTTGCTATCGGTGGGCTAGTGGGGGCTGTCAGTAATTTTGCCGGTCAACTACTAAACAACGAGGTTAATGGAAATGCGTCAGGTGATATTTCAATAGACCTTGCTCAAGTAGCAACGGCCGCAATTGTCTCGTCACTTACCTTTGGTGTTGCAGTGAAGTTCCCAGAAAGCATTGCATTAGCTCTCATTTCTGGACAATATCAGTTTGCGATTGAAACATCGGTAAAGGGAGTCTGTGATAGTTTATAAATTATGACAAGTACATCCCAGTATACAAGCTACTACTCCTACCTGAAAAAAGCCCCAACAGTATGGTTATGGTGGCCCATGCCAGTTTTTTTACTTACCGAAATAATCGTTGCTTATCCTCTTTTTGTGCCAAGTGATTTCGGAACAAAAGCATTAAGTGTCTTTTTTATGCTGAGCTTTTTTTACCTGATTTTCCTAAACGTAGACCGAAACTTTTATCTCAAGCGGACTGTACTTACCTTAGATATCCAATCCGATGCCGTGCTTATTGAGACACTCATGGGAACAAACGAATTACCTTTACCTTGTAATCTTACTCCCATTAATAAGCGAACAAGAAAACGGCATGAAACCACATACCCAACAAAGACTGAACTCTACGAGATTGTTACTTTGGCCGGAAATGTTTACCTATCCTCCAGAATGGAAAAGTTCGAGGAAGTCGTCGCGCAACTGCAGGCGGAGAAATCGTAAGATCAGCAGGAGTATATGGAGTCAGTGTAGAACTAGCTCGCCAGACCAATTCCCGCAAGATGATTACCGTCTTACTTTCTCGCAACCATCAAAAGCGATGAAATCTCGCAGCGGGTAACGTCACCTGAGGTCAGGTCTTCACAACCCTCTGCAAACATCTGTTTGAAAGCATCAATGGCTTCGTCTTCAAGTTTTACCAGATCGGGTCCGATCGGTGTGCCGTAAACAGTTCGATAGGCCTGCTGAGTGCCTTGTTCGAAAACCAGTTCATCAGTGAGCCGCCTGACTTCGACGGCACCGAAACCTGCACTCTGAAAGTGATTCTCAAGCTTTTCAGCTGGCATATGATCAAAAGGAATTCGCATTTTGCTCGCAAGTTCGCTCAATCCCATTTCTTCCAGACAGTCCACGATCAGTTGAAAGAATTCGCACTCTGCAACCGAACACCAGGTTGCCACGGCCGCTTGCCCGCCTGGTTTTAGAACACGGGAAATCTCCGCTGCGGCGGCATCATGATCCGGGAAGAACTGAAAACCCTGCTGACAGTAAACGATATCTATTTCCTCATCATCCAGCGCCAGTTGATCCGCCGATGCCTGTTGAAACGATACCTGCCCTTGACCGATCGCCTTACCTAGTTTCTGCCTGGCAACACCAAGCATATCCGGACTGATATCCGTGCAAATCAGAGACCCGGATTTTGAGAGCAGTGAAGCAACCTTGTGGGCAACAATGCCGGTACCTGTCGCCAGATCCAGAACCCTCCAGGCGGGATCCGGCGCGACTTCTTCAAGCAACAGATCTGCCCATGGGTCAAACATCACAGGCACAAGAATCTCATCGTATTTTTCGGCGATACCACCACCGTCAAAGTTAAAGGATGGCCTGTTCATGCTCTCTCCCTGTCTGGAGTACTAATCATGACAGGTTCAATATCAATCAGACAACAGGACAGTTTATTGGTAATGATGATGGATAACCTACGAGCCTACGACTGTTTAACCATCTGATACTTTTAGACTTTTTCAGAATCCAGGATTGTGTTAGCGTCAATCCAGACGTCAAGTGTCGATCAATTATATGAAGCCACTTCGAATCATCGCCATCGTCCTCATTCTTACTGCCACCGTGGCGGGCTACTTCTACCATCAGCAGATGGAGTCCCGAGTGATCCGGCTAACGCCGGAAGTCATCGCCAGACTGGAGAGTGAAACCGCAGCGCAGGACGAATCGTTCATCCCGGTTCACAGGGAAGAGCGAGCCACCTCAGACTATAATCCCGAACGCAATGTCTATTTTGGTGACCTCCACGTTCACACCTCGCTTTCTTTCGACAGCTACCTCTTCGGCAATCGCAACGGGCTTGATGATGCCTACCGGTTTGCAAACGGCCTGGATCTCAGCATTAAAACCGGAGAGCCTGTACGACTGAGTCGTCCGCTGGATTTCGTTGCCATCACAGATCACGCAGAGAGCTTTGCCATACCGACTGTTTGTCAGTCTGAATCGCCAACAGAAGCACAAAGGGAATTTTGTGAGGAATTCGAGAATCCCTCGATTTTCTTTTTTCAGGAACTTCGGCGCAGTGGTATCAAGCGACCGCCACAACGAAATCAACGTTTGTGTCCTGACGATGCAGCCTGTCTGCCCGCAGAAAATACGACCTGGGCAATGATTAAGGAAACAGCGGATAAGTACTATCGACCGGGTGAATTCACAACTTTCCTTGCCTACGAGTACTCGCCGGTACTCCCGGAAAGTGGCAAGGTGCATCGCAACGTTATTTTTCGCAACAGCCAGGCCCCGGATCACGCAGTATCCGCCTATGACGCGGAAACTGTCCTAGATCTCTGGCGCAGTCTGGAGCGGGACTGCAGGGAGCCCTGCGAGGCGCTGACCATTCCACACAACATGAACAAGATGTGGGGCATTGCCTATTCGGGACTGACTATCGACGGAGCTCCCTACTCCGGGGACGATTGGGCACTGCGGGGGCGGTCTGAGCCGATTGCCGAGATCTTTCAGGTTAAGGGCGCCTCCGAATGTGGACTGGGTGCCGGTGCAGTTGACGAGGAATGTAATTTCGAACAG
>JABHYO010000142.1 GCA_018656865.1 Gammaproteobacteria bacterium
AGACGACTCCGGTTGACGGCTTCTATTCTGCCGGTGGCGATGAAGATCTCGGTATTCCCGCCTATAGGATGGTAGATGGACCCCGTGGTGCCCGAGCGGGTAATGCCACTGCGTTTCCCGTTGCCCTGGCGAGGGGGGCCACCTTTGATGCAGACCTTGAACGTCGGGTTGGGCTTGCTGCCGGAGCCGAAGTCGCGGCTAAAGGCGGTAATGTCATTCTGGCGCCTACGATTAATCTACTAAGGCACCCCGGTTGGGGTCGCGCCCAGGAAACTTATTCCGAGGATACCTTCCACATGGGTGTCATGGGCGTTGCCTTTGTCTCCGGCGCGCAAAACCATGTCCTGGCCAGCCCCAAACACTTTGCGCTAAACAACCTGGAAATGACGCGATTCGAGATGAGCGCCAACATCGATATGCGAACGCTGCATGAAGTCTACCTGCCTCATTTCAAACGGTGCGTTGTTGAAGGTGGTGCCGGTTCGGTGATGAGCGCGTACAACAAAATGAACGGTGTGTATTGCGGTGAAAACCAGGTTCTACTCCGAGATATTTTGAGAGATGACTGGGGGTTTGTCGGTTTCGTTGAATCCGACTGGTTCCTCGGCACGCGGTCGACCGCAGCTGCTATCAATGCCGGAATGGACATCGAAATGCCGGCTGCCTTTCGGTTCGAGCCCGACAGAATCAATGAGGCACTTGCCGCCGGTGAACTGACTGAAGAGGCGATAACCCGCAATGCAGGTCGTGCCCTTTATCAGAAAATCGCATTTGATTTGGCGAATGTCAGTGTGCTGCCAGTGTCGATTGTGGAATCAGAAGCTCATATCGAACTCGCACGCGAGGTGGCGGAAAAGTCGTTCGTGCTTCTGAAGAACGAAGATGTCCTGCCACTGCAGCCATCGCAGCGAATTGCTGTGATCGGTGATCTTGCCGATGTCATTAACCTCGGTGATCGCGGCAGCAGTTTCGTCTCGTCATCGGAAGTTACGACGCCGCTGGCGGGAATTCTTGCCTACAGTAATGCCGTTAATGTCACGCACTTCGGTTCCGATGCTGACCTGGCCGTTTTAGGTGAGTTTGATACCTGCATTGTTGTTGCCGGATTGACCTACCGGGAGGAAGGCGAGTTCATCCCCACGCTGCAGCAGGAAGCGGAAGGTAGTGAGTTGGCACGGGGAGGTGACAGGTCAGACCTGAGATTGCCCGGCGATCAGGAACAATTGATCCTGTCAGTGGCTTCAACGGCGAAAAAGACCGTTGTTCTACTGGAAGGGGGGAGTGCCATAGAGGTGACGCCCTGGGTTGATCAGATTGATGCCCTGATGATGATCTGGTATCCCGGTAGGGAAGGTGGTCATGCCGTCGCCCGTGTCCTTTTTGGCGATATCAGCCCTTCCGGAAAATTGCCGGTGAGTTTTCCGAGGTCCATTGATCAGTTAGTGGATTGGGATATCACTGCCCTTGATGTACCTCACGATCTCTACCATGGTTATCGCTACCTTGATCGCAGTGGGGAAGAGGCACTCTTCCCTTTTGGTTTCGGCCTGAGCTACACAATTTTCGAACTGGACGGCCTGCAGGCGGAGCGGGACGGGAACAGGTTTTTCTTCAATGTGACGGTCAGCAACATCGGTGACCGACCCGGCGCTGCCGTCGTGCAACTCTATGTTTCACAAAGGGATTCTGATATCGAGCGGGTTGCCAAGGAGATGAAGGGTTTTGGCCGAGTTGACCTGGAGCCGGGTGAATCTGTTGATCTTGAAATTGCGATTGACGATGAAAGTCTCTGCTATTTTGATCCGACATCAGGGTGGACACTTGAGACCTGTGGTTATGACTTCCGTGTCGGCTTTAGCGCTGCAGAACTGATACTTGAATCGAGCTGGGACTTCGACGGCGAAGACTGGACGCCAGTCTAGTTAGATCCCCGGGACGGGAGCCAGGTAAAATTATTCTGATTCATCAACGGTATTTATCAGTTCAATTAGCTTCTTTTTTGTCGCTTCGTGGACGAATTCCCCGCCCAGTTGCCTGAAATTCGGGCCGATCCTGCAATGACCGAGGCAGACGGCTCGATCAATCTGAATGTCGAGCCCTCGGGCTTCGATTTCCGCCTCTAGCCACTCAATGAGTTCCAGGCTGCCTCGCTGAGCGCAGGACGGCTCAGTTGTGGAAGGTCGGAAATTAGTACAGGCAACAATGGTCCTGGATGTTGTCAAAAAGCACCTCTTGCATGTAAAGCGATACGCCTCTTATCTCTCATTCCGTGAATCCCGGCAGGCTACTCTCCCGGTGCAGGAAAGACCAGAGAGTTCGACTCTTTGAGTGTTTTTCGGCAATATGCGTCTTTTTTGTTCAGGCAGGTTAGAGGATCACTATGGAAGATGTTGTTATTGTTGATGCCGCCAGGTCGGCTGTAGGCCGAAAGAACGGTTCACTGGCAGGGGTGCACCCGACGGACGCACTGGGTACGGTCATGATGAAAATGCTGGAGCGCAGTGGTGTTGCATCGGGCGAGGTCGATCAGGTCGTCGGCGGTTGTATTAACAAGTTGGGCGCCCAGGGGATGAATGTGACCCGAACTGCCTGGCTGTCACACGGGGGTGCTGCGGAAACTCCGTGCATCACAATCGATTCTCAGTGTGGGTCTTCTCAGGAGGCTGTCCATCTGGCGACCAGTATGCTGCGGGCTGGTATGGCTGATGTCATGATGGCTTGCGGCGTTGAGAACATGACACGTCTGCCTATTGGTTCTGATGCGGTTGGTTTAAAGCCAGAGCTTGGCAAACCGGTATCACGCACCTATTTTGAGCACTTTGAGTTCACCAGTCAGTTCGAGGGCGCGGAACGGGTAGCTGAAAAGTATCAGATTACGCGTCAGGATACGGATGCTTTTGGACTCGCTTCTCAGGAAAGGGCAAAGCAGGCGATTGAGGGTGGTTACTTTGATTCGCAGATTATTCCGCTCGAAGTGCCTGTTCTCGATGAAGAGGGTAAGCGTACGGAAGAAACTGTCGTCTTTACCCGGGATGAGGTGCCGAGGGATACCAGTCTTGAAGCGCTCGCTGGACTCAAGCCGGTTGCCCGGGAAGATGGTATTCACACTGCAGGGACTTCATCGCAGATTGCTGACGGTGCTGCTGCAGTTCTACTGATGACGGCAAGCAAAGCAGAGGAGCTGGGTGTCAAACCCCTCGCGAAAGTGGTCGACGCGCAACTTGTCGGTTGTGATCCGGTGCTGATGCTGGAAGGGCCGATACCCGCAACGGAGAAAATGCTGGCAAAAACCGGACTTTCGATCTCTGACATCGATGTCTTTGAGGTCAATGAGGCATTTGCCTCGGTTGTGCTGTCATGGGCGAAGACGGTCGGTGCCGATATGGACAAGGTGAACCCTAATGGAGGCGCCATAGCTCTTGGCCATCCGCTGGGTGCCACCGGCTGTTTTCTGACCGCCAAGGCGGTTCACGAACTGCACCGCAATGGCGGTGAATATGGTCTGATTGCCATGTGCTGTGGCGGCGGGCTGGGTACCGGGACGATTATTCAGAAAATGTGACGCTGAATGCGTCATGCTGAGCTGCACCCGCTCGTCATGCTGAGCGAAGCGAAGTAACTCCACGAGATCCTTCGCTCACTGATGTTCACTCAGGATGACCTGGGGAATTGTCATGCTGAGTAACACCTGCGTCATGCTGAGCTATACCCACACGTCATACTGAGCGAAGCGAAGTATCTCGACCAGATCCTTCGGCTTTGCCTCAGGATGACTCCAGGGGTGGGGTTCTTCAGCTTTGCCTCAGGATGACTCCACGATTCTTCAGCTTCGCCTCAAGACGTTATTTTGGAACAAGTCTCACGGGGACTTCGGCAACGCCCCTGATAAAATTGTTGGGTAGTCGGGTCACTTCACCGGCGAGTTCGATTTTATCGAAACGCTTCATGATCTCTTCCCAGAGGATGCGAAGCTGCATCTCCGCGAGACGGTTCCCCATGCAACGATGAATGCCAAAGCCAAAGGCAACGTGGGCCCTTGCATTCTTCCGGTCGACAATCAGCTTGTCGGCATTGGGGAAGACGCTTTCATCCCGATTGGCCGACAGATACCACATCACAACCTTGTCTCCCTCGTGAATCTGCTGATCACCCAAAACATAATCCTGAGTGGCAGTTCTGCGCATGTGAATGACCGGTGTCTGCCATCTCACCATTTCAGGCACCATATTGGGAACAATGCCAGGGTTGTCTCTTAGTTTCTGATATTCGTCCGGGAACTGATTCAAGGCAACCACGCCGCCGGAGATACTGTTCCTGGTGGTGTCGTTGCCGCCGACAATAAGCAGCAGTATGTTGCCGAGAAACAACATGGGATTGTTGATCATGTCCTTCGTGTTCTCGCCGTGAGCCAGCATCGAAATCAAGTCAAATTTCGGTGCCGCAGCAGCACGCTCCTGCCAGAGCTGCATAAAAGTAGTTGCGCACTCCATGAGGTCAGCTTTTCTCTGGTCCATATCGAGGCTGTCATCGCCTGTCAGTTCCGGCACTGAGGTTGTGATATCCGACCAGTGAATAAGTTTTCGCCTGTCTTCGTAGGGGAAGTCGAAAAGCGTAGCGAGCATCCGCGCGGTCAGTTCCACCGACACCTCGTCGACCCAATTGAAGGTCTCACCGACAGGTAAGTTGTCCAGGATGTCACTGGCTCTTTCCCTGATCAGGGGTTCGAAATTAGCCAGATTGCTGGGTGCGACCGATGGTGCCACGGTCGCTCGCTGCTCATCGTGGCCGGGAGGGTCCATGGCGATAAAATTCTCGATGGGAATGTCTGTTTCCTGTAGTTCCTCTTCACTGGGGAAATCCTGAATCGTGATGCCACCCGTTTCCGATGAAAACACCTGATGATTTATATCGACCTGTTTGACCAGATCGTGAGTCGTGACTGACCAGTAGGCATCATGGGGTCCTTCGGACTTGTAGTGAACAGGTGCCTCAGCGCGAAGACGCGCAAAGTAGGGTTGCCAGCAGTCATTCTCAAAGATAGTAGGATCGCTGACATCGATCTGTTCCAGTGGGATACTGTCGACGTCGATCTTTGTTGCCTCGCTCATAATATCTCTCATACGATCAAAAGCCTTGATGCTAGTGTGCCAAAAAGACCCTGAATTAAAAAGGTGAATAGATGAAGCAGACTTACCGGGGATCCTGCCATTGCGGCAGGGTCAGTTTCGAAATCGATGCAGACATCGACCATGCCCGCGTTTGTGACTGTACCGTCTGCAGGAAAAGAGGTGCACTCAATTTTCGGATTCACGAGGACGATTTTCGACCCTTGACGCCGCTTAACGAGATGACGCTGTATCAGTGGCATACGAAAACCGCAAAGGACTACTTCTGCCCTCACTGCGGCATCCTGCCTTTCCGTCAGCCGAGGACCGGTGACAGCAGCATCTGGACCATTAACCTTCGCTGTCTCGAGGGGGTTGATCTCGACACCTTACCGATTGAACACGTCTATGGCAGCAGGCTTAAGTAGGGAGACAGTTTTAGTCTCCCTGTTTGTAGATGCGCCGGGCCTGCAGCGGTAAACTCAGACAATCCACTGGAGACAGAATTTGCTGTTTGCCACCCTGGTCAATTGCCTGGTTATAGCTGTTGTCGTGCTGGTCCACTATGAGGTGCTGCACAATCTCTTCATTTGGATTCCACGACTGCCGATACCTCGTCGCATGGGCGTCGTCGTAGCAGTTTTTGGATCCCTGATTGCGCATGCTGTCGAGGTGTGGGTATTTGGTGCCACTTACTATTGGCTCATCAGTGAAGGTACTCACGGTAACCTCGTGAGAGGGTTCAACGGTTCCTTCATGGACTGTGTTTATTACTCGTTTGTCTGTTATACGTCACTGGGGTTCGGCGACATCGAACCGACAGGGCACTTGCGTTTCCTGTCTGGGTTGGAATCCCTCGTTGGTCTTGTGCTGATCGGCTGGACAGCGTCCTTTATCTACGTCGAGATGACCCGTTTCTGGCGTGAGCCGGAAGGTTAGCAGCATTTGGGCTGGCAGCGTCCGGAAGGACTGCGCGAAAAACAGTGCTAGGCGCTCGACTTGTAAGTGGTTGTGACGTCGTGTTCGCTGTGCTGATCTAGGATGTGATCGAGAGTCTGGCCAATCTTTGAGCAGATTCGGATCTGTTCCAGTTTGGTCCAGGTTGCCCGATCACCTTCCTTCATTCGTCTATGTTGCAGTGCGGTATAACTTTAGTTCCTGTACACGAAAACGGTTCTTTAGAAGTCCCAGCCGAAGTGGGGCTTTGGCAATCTCAGGATTTGATCCAGGGCGGCGATGAGTTTGGGATCACCTGAAAGGTCATCGGTAATAGCGATATTGCTGGCAGGACGAACCCCGAACCAGAGGCGACTGAAGGCGTTGATAGAAGCGTTCAGGGATGGCAAATTCTTATCGGTCCCTTGAGATGCGCTACTTTCTTCTCCCAGCGTGATGACATAGTTGCCCGTCAGACCCTGCCAGGTGGATTCACCGGCAAGAATGTCGTTTAGCGGATCAGTCAGCAGCAGATTGAATTTCATGGCTGGACCATTGAGATGTGTCTTCGCGAGGCAATTCTCCAGGTCAAGAATACGAAACTGCCAGTAGGCAAAGGCAGAAAGGTGCTGATGGTATTCACTGCCGCGAGTGGTTCTTTCTGTCCTGAAGGGTTGATCCAGAATGTCTTGAAGCTGGAACTCCCCGAACTCCAACATTTTGAAACTGTCGATCTGATCACCCAGAGACTTGATCAACGCCAGTAGTTCCATCAATTGCTCGTTGGTGCGGTATGCCCGCATGGTGATACGGTAGGGGCCGCTTTCATCCTTCATTTCACCCCAGATAAAGTGGCTGAGGCTGCCTTCCGGGCCATCGAAATAGCCAAGTCCGAATGGCTTATCGGTCCATATGAGTTCAGCTTTGGTATTTTCAGGTGAGTCCAACACGACACCGCCGTGATACATTTTTCTATTGGCCATGGCGTGATGTATTTCTTTGAAATGTGACTGTGTCAGTCGTTGCGGTGGCCTGAAGGGTGCATTGACTTTGAGTCTGGCCGGGTCGAACTGTACACGGGTCTCGTAAGGGCCGTTACCGTACCCGAGCTGGTTGTAGAACCCCTGATCGAAGATGCCGAGCGCACTGACATGCATACCGGCATGTTTCTGAAGAGCGAGTGAGCGGGCGGTCAGCTCCCTGGCGAATCCAAGTTTCCGGGCGATATGGCTGGTGGTAACAGCGGTAACAGCACCTAGTTTCAGGGTTTCATCCTGGTAGCGAACGGTGCCAGGTGTCCAGTGGGTCGCGCACTCTACCTCGTCATGAATGGTTGCGACCTCTGCTTCCCCGGTTTTAAAAAAAACGGAAACAGCTTCCCTGTCGTCTTTTTCGTCCTGAATCCAGCCGCACTCAATCCAGATTCTCTGAACGGCTTTTATATCTCGGTCGAAGTCGAACGGTCGAAAGGGTCGATTGGTCATCATACTTTCCCCACCAATGTCTTCATGTCTGCGACGCAGCTTCCACTCTCATGGCGTCGTTACTTTACTCTGCTGTGAAAAGTACAAGTGTACACAGAAAGCCGGAAAAGTAGGGTCCGCGGGTGAGAAGCCAATTGAACACTCTTAAGGCGGACATCATCTCTCTTTGAAAGGGCTAGCGGCGATAATTCTGCCTATTCTGGTGCAACTGGCGTTGATGCCGATTCAAGCCTCGGTGCGACAAAGTCATCCATCACGGATTGACGAAGTATTGATGGCGGCAGCAACCCTTGAGCAAGAATGAAATCATGGAATTCATGATCGACGAATTTGTCTGCTAATTTGATCTCAGCATCTGCGCGTAAACCCTGCAACATAATATAGCCGTAGTAGTAGGCCGTAGCCTGACCAGGAATACGGAATATGTAGCGATCGAGTTCATTGTTTGCACTGGCTTCACTGGAAACGACCTCTTCCATCAGTAGGCGTTTGACCTCTTCGCGGGTCGCAAGGCCAAGATTGAGCATGGGATCCATCCAGATTCGCTGAGCTCTAAGCAATCTGGCTTTGAGCGACATAAGCTGGCCCTCGAGCGGCATATGAGGCTTCATAATCGATTCTGCATACAGTGCCCAGCCCTCAACGTTTGCACTGTTAAATGCAAACGTCGCTCGTGCGATTGATACGCCACCCTTGAGCATTGTTGTAAATTGCATTTCATGACCCGGTCGAGCCTCGTGAGCTGCGAGGGTCCACATCTGGGCTCTGCCAGCGTAGTCGTTGTCCGGCCAGGTCCCGTCTGCATTTTGGGCGATATTCGGGACAATGAATTCGGGGAATTCACCGGTGTTACCGACAAGCCGTGGTATCGAAAGATGTGCGGCTGGCGTTTGCGCGGATTCTGCAGGTGTTGCCATGCGTACACGAGCAGGTTCTTCCGGTAGAGAAACAAGGCCTTCACGAGCGGCTATGGCATCAAGCTCTTCCATGACCCGCTCATATTCCGTCATCAAATCTTTGCCAAAAACCTGGTCCTCCTTAAGGCGCTTTATCACCGCTCTGTAATCGGTAACCTCATAGCCTTTCTCCGCAGCAACGAGTGGCGCAAGCGCCATCATCTCGTTTCGGATGTCCATGAAAGCCACCCTGCCGATTTCAATGAGAGCCTCAGGACTCAGGTCAACACCATAGTTCTTCAACTGCAGTTCATAGAGTTCTCGTGGCAACGCGGCGTCCTCGCGGGATCGTGATAGAAATTCCTGCTCAACCCATTTCGTGTGTGAGGTTAGCTGGTCCTGAAGCAGCGATAGATCCTCTTCATAGCCTTCGAGTTCAGTTGCTGCAAACAAATCGGCAAGACCATTGATGAACACAAGAGATCGCTTCAAATCCTGTTCGACTTCGCCTTTGAACGGACGGATAAGCCCCTGATCGAACCGTTCGCTCATTCGCTCGCGGGCAAGTTCTGAAATAGGCGTGTAGCCGTCTGCCTGCCCCGTGTATTTTTTCAACCTGGCCAGCGCCGCCCGCTGTCGTTCGAAAGGGGTTTGTTTGTCGAGCAGGCCGTTGAAACCGGCAAAGATAAGTCTGGGTAGATTGAAGTAGGGCAGCACCCGGGCAAGCTCGATCTCGGTGGCTTCAACACTGTTCCTTTGGTCTTTTATGATGATCTGAAGGTCCTGCCGGACGCGGACGTCACTCTCCTTTACCAGCAGCGATTCAAGGCTGTCGATATTCGCCCGGTATATGGCAATCTGCCTTTCCGACCGATTTGGTTGTAAATCGAAAATCTCTTCATCGAAGCCTTCAACACCTGTCTGACCGGCAAACTCCGGTGTGAAATGTGCCGTCGATTCGAGCACTTCGTAGGCAATCATGTCTGAACGTTCGACCCAGCTCTCTTTCGCCAGCACAGTCTGGCCAAGGACAGCTGGAATCAATAGCAATGTCGTCACCAGGCGCTTTGTTATATTTTTATCCACGCTTTTAGCTCAATCTCTACAGGTACAAGCGCCAGAAAATATCACAGGCACTGCTAAGACACACCCCGGATAGGATCAGGAGAGCTGAATACGCGGTCGAAGTTCTAACCGTGCGTTAGATGAGCTGGGTTATACTCGCTGATTCACATGACACAGCAATATGGCAATTTCTTGAGGTAATGACTTGAACATAAACAGACAATGGTTACTGGCTAAGCGCCCCGACGGAATAGTTGGCGCAGATAATTTTAGCTACAGCGAAACACCCATTCCTGAACCGGGCGAAGGAGAGGTGCTGGTGCGGAATTTGTATCTTTCTTTTGATCCGACACAGCGTGGCTGGATGCAGGATAAGGAAAGCTATATGCCGCCTGTTGAACTCGGTGAAGTCATGCGCGCAGGGTCTATCGGTCAGGTGGTCGAATCGAACAATGATGGGTTTGCAAAGGGAGATCTGGTACAGAGCATTGGTGGCTGGCAGGATTTCTTTATCGCCCAGCCCGGACGTGGATTGGTAGGACTAAGCAAGTTGCCCGAAGGCGCACCCCCGACTTTGTTCTTGTCCGTGTTAGGTGTCACAGGATTGACCGCCTACTGGGGCATGCTCGACCTGGGACATCCCAAAGAAGGTGAAACCTTGCTTGTTTCTGGCGCCGCGGGCGCTACAGGTTCAATTGCCGGTCAGATTGGTCGAATCAAAGGCTGTCGCGTGGTTGGCATAGCCGGTGGTCCTGAGAAATGTGCCTGGCTGATAAACGAAGCAGGCTTCGACGATGTCATTGATTATAAGAACGAAGATGTCGAAGCTCGCATTGGCGAGACCTGTCCGAACAAAGTCGATATCTTCTTCGATAACGTCGGCGGCGATATTCTGGAAGCCGCCCTGAATCATCTCAATATGCGTGCCCGGGTTCTAATGTGCGGTGGTATTTCTGGCTACAACGCAACAGAAGCGATTCCGGGGCCATCAAATCTGATGAATTTGATTGGCAGTCGAGCGCATATGGAAGGTTTCCTTGTTGTCGACTATCTGGATCGCTCACATATAGCCGTGCCGGAGTTGCTGAATTGGGTCAATAGCGGCGAATTGAAGTATGAAGAAGACATACAAGAAGGATTCGAAAATATCCCGGACACCTTCACGCGTCTCTTTACCGGTAAAAACCTCGGCAAACAATTGCTGAAACTGGGAGACCCCGCTTAACCCGTTACCACCACGAGAGTCGCTAGCAATTTTGCTACATACCGCCGTTGAGGGTGATTCCGCCATCAACGGCAACAACCTGTCCGGTGATCATGCGGGCTTCTTCTGAACTGAAGAAAACAGCCAGGCGTCCGATATCTTCGGGCGTCTGCTCTTCACCAAGCGGTGTCATTTGAGCGACAACACCTTCAAATACCTGCCTGTTGGTCATGTTCGCCATTTCTTTTTGGGTCATCTTTATTTGCGATGCCAAAAGCTCCCATGCTCGGGTCCAGAGTAGACCGGGGCAGATACAGTTCACGCGAATTTTTCTTGGGGCAAGTTCCTGCGCAAGCGATTTTGTCAGGTGAATCACTGCAGCCTTTGCCGCACCATAGCCCGGGCTTTGGGCTGCAGCCCCCAGCGCCGCGATAGATGAAATGTTGATGATCGAACCACCATCGTTCATTCGAGGCATGGCTGCAGTGGATGACGAGAAGGTTGTGCTTAAATTGTAGCGGATTGCCTGTTCCCACATTTCATCGGTCGTTGATAGAAATGCACTTGTTGGTGCGGGTGCGGAGTCATCGGTTGGTTCCAGGTCCATCTCCAGAAAACTGTCCAGCTCAGGACCGCCGATCCCGGCATTGTTAACAAGAATGTCCAGCTTGCCGAGCTTTTCTTCAACGGTATCAATAACCTTTCCCATGGCCTCCTGGCTGGCAGCGTCGGCAACAAGTCCTAATGCTTCGGTCGGCAGAGATGCCGCAGTTTCCTCAACCAGATCCTGTACCAGATCCGTCACCACGACTTTGGCGTTGCGGGCGGCATAGCAATGCGCGATGCCTGCACCAATACCGCGGCCAGCGCCTGTAATTAGAACTACCTTGCCTTCTAAACTCATTGTTCATGCCTCATTAGTTGAAAGATTCCGATCAGGATCAGGGTTTGACGATAATCTTTGCATGTTGCTCCGGATCAGCGAGATCCTTGAATGCCTTCGGAACGCCATCAATATCAACGGTGCCGGTAATCATTGGTTCGGCAAGAATCTCGCCTTCCGCAATTTTGAATAGTGTGGCGGTGAACTCCTCCGGTGTGTAACCCAGGGCAAACTGGATATTGAGTTCACCGGTGATACCGTTCATCGGCGTGAACGTGTCTTCTTCCATGCAAACACCGACAACAACGATCCGACCGCCTTGTTTGGAACCTGCCATCATCTGATTGATGATCCCGGGTACGCCAACACATTCAAAATAAACGCCGGTCCTCAATCCTGGCATCCCCGTCAAAAAGTCTGGAGGTAACGTTTCGCCGTCAACCCCGTGTGTGGCGAGTTCAGACCACTTTTCGTAGGGGGATGATTTCGATGGGTCAACGATGATATCTGCTCCCATTGTTTCAGCCAGTTGCCGCCGTGCGCTGCTATAGTCGGATGCGACGATAGGGCCGATGCCTTTCAGCTTGAGCGCTGCAATCACTGCCAGTCCAACCGGTCCGCAACCGATGACTAACGGGAGTTCATCTCCCTTCAGTCGAGCCATTTCTACAGCGTGGCAGCCGACAGCCATAGGCTCTGTGAGAGCTGCCATTTCAGAAGACAAGCCGTTGGGGACTTCCAGCAACATGGGTTCGCTCAATACCATTTGTTCAGAATAACCACCGGGTACTTCACTGGAGTAACCGATTGCGGTTACTCCACTTTGGCGTGGCAGAATAGGCACGGAGCAGACGCGGGTGCCCACCTTGATCTGTCCGGTTGTTCCCGGGCCATGAGCGAGGACCTCGGCACAGAATTCGTGCCCCATGATCACGTCTCCCGACATGTCCATCGAGTCAGGCACATTGGTACCTTCTGATGCGTCAGCTCCTTGTGCGGCCTCTGCAATTTTGTGAGCAAAGTCGAGTGTGTGTAGATCTGAACCACAAATTCCACATGCCAATGTTTTAACCAGTACCTCGCCTTGTTCCGGAATCGGGCTTGGGACATCTTCGACCACTAATTTCGCGTTTCTCATGACAACTGCACGCATTAATTTTCTCCAGCCTCTGTTCACTGACAAAGTACTGATGTGTTCTTTGGTTGTAAAGCTGATAGCAAAAGTAGCTAAGCGCATTGCCTGAGAATTGTGCCGAATCAATTTTTTGACAGTTTGTCCACATACAACGTGTTATTGTTTTTCTGTTTAGAAAGCGCAAACAGGAGGCAATAGAGTGACTGATAGAAAGGCGATATTCATTACCGGTGGTAGCGGTGGTATGGGGGTTGCGACGGGCAAGCACTTTGCTGAGCGTGGCTGGTTGGTAGGTCTCTACGATCTGGATGAAGAAATTCTTCGTGCGGCGGCGGCTGACTTCGATCCTGACAGCATTATTACCGGCCGCCTTGATGTCACTGTGGAATCAGATTTCGGTCCTGCAATCGATGCGTTTGCGGAGCGTTCCGGTGGGCGCATGGATGTCATGTTCAACAATGCGGGGATCGCGCCCGGTGGCTGGTTCGATGAGATGGCTACGGAGACGATTCGTCAGATGGTCGAGGTCAATATTATGGGAGTGATCTATGGCATGAGAGCATCGTTGCCGCTGCTCAAGGCAACAGACAATTCGTTGTGCATGAGTACTTCTTCATCAGCGGCGACCTATGGTCAACCCATGCGAGCCGTTTATGCGGCGACAAAGTTCGCAGTAAAAGGGCTGACCGAGGCGCTTTCTCTCGAATACGAACGGTTTGGCATTAGGACTGCGGATCTTTTACCGGGTTGTATCGACACGCCTATGTTACGGCGGGAATCCGCCAAGGGAGCCGGTCGACCGTTTGAAGAATCCATGCTGGATAACCTGCCTAAAGAGGGACCCTACAAGCTGATGCCTGCGACAGCCATCGCAGAGGCGGTGTGGGCTGCTTATGAAAACAGCGATCAGGTTCACTTCTACGTGCCGGAAGAAGTCGGCAACACGGACCGTATGAAGATGCAGGATATAGACCTTGCTAAAAATGAGTCCCGAGGCTTCTTCCTTCGAGACAGGTAAGTTCCTGCACTACGGACTAATCAATCGGGTTCTTAGTGAAAGCGGCCCCTTTCCGCCGCGCTTCGAAAATCGATTGTCTTTATGTTGTCGTCCGGATTGCGATCGATCAACTTGTTGAACGGGTCGATACCTACGGCGTAAGGCTTCGTGGCCGTGCTGATCGTTATGGTTGTGGTGGCGTCGCTGATCATGCGTTTTTCAATCTGTATGACATCGTGCAGTTTCGTTTCGTCGTCTTTTTCCCCTAGCAACGCGATATCAAAAAGACCGCTCGCATCGACCGGGGTTTCTCTGCCTTCACCGTCGGCTTCAAACTTCTTGATGGCGACAGTCATGGTGACGTCATATTGCCCGTCACTGTTCTCTGCGACGGTGACCTTATCGACCTTCAGATCGAAGAGTACAATTTTTTCCAGCATGTCGGTGATTAAGGCCGAATACTCAGGGCCTGCAGCAAGACGGATCTCAGCAATCAAATCCTGGGTGGTCGGGTAGGGTGCTGATTTAAAAGCGTACTTGTGTAAGAACGACCGCAATGCGGCATTGATTTTTTCTTTGCCGATGTAGTCCTGCAGTGCGTACAAAACGACACTGCCTTTGCGATAGTGGATGTACTGCTGGTTTTCGACCAGGCTGATGGGTAGTTCTTCGATCAGTTCACCACCTCGATCCCGAAGGTAACGATCCAACTCAAATTCGAGAAACTGTTTCATCTTGTCTTTGCCGTATTCCTCTTCCATAACCATCAGGGCAAAGTACTGGGCCAGGGTTTCTACGATCATGGTCTGCCCCTGAACGTCTGCACCCAGGACCTGATGGGCCCACCACTGGTGGGCCAGCTCATGGGCAGTGACATAGAAGACGTAGTCAATGTGTGATTTGTCGCGAAGATCTGCAGTGAATCCGATTGCTTCCGAAAATGGGATGGTGTTGGGGAAAGATTGCGCGAATGCGCCCTGGTACCTTGGGAACTCAATGATTTTAAACTGACGATACTGATAAGGGGTGAAATTGGACTCGAAATAGTCGAGTGACTGTTTAACAGCGTAAATCATTCGGTCCACGTTGTAGTCGTGCTGGTAGGCCACTTCGATGGCGACATCATTGTGGCTGTCTTTCTTTACCTGGTAGTCACCGGAAATAAAGGAAAAGAAATTCCAGATGGGTTCATCCATTTTGTAATGGAAGTAGGCGCGATCGTTTTCGGTCCATTGCTTCTGCAGGTAGCCTGGGGCAATGGCAATCTGATCGCTGCTTGTTGAGACCACGGTTTCAAAATTTGTACGTATGCTGCCACCAAAGTTGGTTACAAGCTTTCCCGCTTCATCCTCGATGGGTCGCATACGCTGGACTGGTTCAAGGTCAAATTTTCGCCGCTTGTTGTTGTCCTGTAACTCTCCATTTGACTGATAACCAATCAATGGCAGGACATCCTGATTGTTAAAGAAAGTGCCATTATCGGTCAGTTTCATGCTGGCACCGGAATTTCGGAATCCCGGGGTGAGCCAACTGGTCTCAACTGCAACATTTATTTCTTCCCCTGGAGCTAAGGGTTTATCGAGGTCGTAGATGCGATAACCGAACCTGTCGTCGTCGTGTGTCAATGTGGAATCGGGAACGTCAAGCTGATTGATTTCGATCAAGGGGGGGTGAGTGAAATGGATGGAGTCGATGGCTTGCCCGGTCAGGTTTTTCAGCTGGTAGGTTGCCCTGGTTCGTACTTCCCGTTCTTTCGGGTAGATGTCAACTTCAGTATATAAATCGATCACATCTGGCTGAGGTAGATGCTGATACTGTTTATATTTCTTCTCGTAGTCTGCTTGGAGCTCCTCAAAATCGAGATTACTGATGTGCTCATTCAAGATATTGGTGTTGTAGTAGATGTAACCGCCAGTAGTTACCAGGGCGACAACCGTCGCTGCCGCAAGGCTGCGGACTGTTGGTGTGACACGCTGCTTCGCCACGGCAATAGCTGTCTTGATAGTAAACTCCGCACCCCTCGGCCATAGCAGATGGGTAGCGATAAGCAGCAGTAGTCCCCAGAGAGACCAGTAGAGGGTAAACCAGAGATACGGTGTTAGCAGGTGGCTGTAGCCCGTGAAATCGGAATATGCCACGCCGGGTTTATCCAGGCGGTACAGGTACTGTTCGAAACCAAGTTGTGGCAGTGCGATCAACGAAACCGCATAGAGCACCATCAGAAACATTGTCATGTATCGACTTCGGGTCATGACAAAGAAGAAGACAGACAGCACACACATGAAATAGAGTGGGAATTGAAAGAAGAACAGCAGCCCAGTGAGATAAGTGAGCACATTGAATTCGTAGTAATTGTGGTAGATTTGCACGCCGAAGGCCGCGCACATCGCGACGAGCAGCATCATTATGACAACCATGATGAGCGCGGTGAGCTTGGCCGCCATCATCACCCAGTTCGGGTATGGTAGTGAATCTGTAATCTCGCTGAAGTTCACACTCCGTTCTTTTAGCATGATTTCGGCGGAGTAATAGACGAGTACGCCGAGCAGCGAGAACGCTAGAGTGCCATTGATGATGCTGATCAGCGTGGCGCTGGTTGGGTAAACCGGCGTACCAAACCGATTCTCGATGCTGCCAGCGGCACCACCGATGACATTCAATAATCCGAACAATAACAGCACGATAAAGGGTGCACTCCACACAATATTGCGGATCTCAAATCGGCTTTGTGCCAGATACTGACTAAATTGCGCCCTGGTATCGAAGTGTGGGTTTACATTGGGGAGCTCCAGTTGGTTTGCGAATACCGGTTGTTCCTCTGGTTCCGTGCTTGTTGCCTGGGATTTCTTCTTGCCAAATCGAACCTTTTCGATCGAAAAGGGGAACAAGACATAGGACAACGCCAGGAAGGCAAGGCCAATGGCTAGCCACAATATCCGATTGAACAACAGGTTGCCTTCGACGACTGGAATAAGCTCATTTTTCTCGAACACCGTCCAGTAGCGCATCTGCTCACCCAGAGCAGTGAGACCAAAAGGCTCGATCTTCGACACCAGCTCGATGGTCTCCGGTTCATCGAAACTGCCGATCACAAATGTCAGCATCAGCAGTGCGATGGCTGCCACATAGGTATACATCATGTTGCGGGTGACAGTTGCCAGACAGAAGAATATGCATGAAGCGGTGAAAATGTTTGGCAGGACAATGGCCCAGGAGGCAAACCAGTATGCTTCGAAACTGATGGCGCCTATGCGTTCCTGGTCAAGCCATGGCATCAGCTCGCCGACGAAGACACCAAGACCGGCCGAAAAATAGATTCCAAAAGAGAAGAGAAGCGCCCCAAAAAATCGACCGTAGATGTAGTCCGCTTTACGGACCCGGGTCGTAAAGAAGAGTTCTGCAGTCTTCTGTTCGAAGTCCCGCACCACGCCGCTAGCAACAAAAGCGACTGCACCGAAAAGCGCTAAAATGGACGCTGAGGCAAGTGTGCTGATAACCGCTATCGGTGCATTGATGTTGGCGTTATTGAAGTTTGGGCCCATCGAAACGTTGGGTGAAGTGGTCGCTAGAAACGTCAGTAGAAAAAACACACTGCAGAGTATGTAAAAAAGCCGTTGGCGCAGGTGGTAATTCAGCTCGAATGTAAAAACTGGTGTGAACATCACAGATTCCTAGAAACTGACGGAAATGCCATTGGCACTTAATGTGGAGAAATAGATATCCTCGAGATTGGCTTCGACTGGCTCGAACAGGTCCCCTGGAGACTGGTCCGCTAGCACATGTATGACAGTTTCTCCCGCCGACAGGTGCGACAGGATAACCTGGTGCTCGGCGCGATATTGTTCGAGTTCAGAACGCTTGATTCGGGTTCGCCAGAGACGATTTTTTAGTTGTTTCAGAACCTCAGTGGGCCTTCCTGTCAGGAGGATTTCGCCATTCCCCAGGATGGCCATGTTGGCGCAGAGGTCGCTCACATCTTCGACAATATGTGTCGAGAGTATGACGACGATATTTTCCCCTATTTCCGCAAGCAGGTTATGAAAGCGATTGCGTTCGCTGGGGTCGAGACCTGCAGTAGGCTCATCGACGATGATCAGCTTCGGTTCACCGATCATTGCCTGCGCAATGCCGAAGCGCTGTTTCATGCCGCCGGAAAATGTATCGATGGCTTTTTTCCGGACATCGTAGAGATTGGTCTGGTGAAGCAAAGCTTCGATGAGTTCTTTCCGCTCACCGGAGTGGGTGACACCTTTCAGCGTTGCAAGGTGATCCAGCATTAATAGCGGAGAAACTCGCGGATATACACCGAACTCCTGGGGCAGGTAGCCCAGCACTCGGCGCAGGCCGTCCTTGTCATTGATGATATCGATATCGCCCAGAGTCGCCTCACCGCTGTCAGGTTCCTGCAAGGTTGCCAGAGTCCTCATGAGTGTGGATTTTCCCGCGCCGTTCGGACCCAGTAACCCGAACATGCCGGTTGGGATTTCGAGAGAGATGTTCTTCAGTGCTTCAACACCGTTGGCGTAGGTTTTCGACAGATTCTTAATCGATAGCATGGGGCCGGCCCGGAAAAGGTTCTTGGTGGGGCTTTTTTATCCCATCATCAGATCAGAAGAAAGATGTTTCCGGTGAGTTGCAGTAACAGCACGGCTAGCTGAGGCGCAGGCTGGAATCTGGCGAGGTCCGCGGCAGCCAGCGTTCTAGTCTGGCAGGGCAAAGACCATGACAGCGTCGCCCCTGGGCATATCCATCCCCCAATGGCCGCCAACGGCAATGGCGATGTGTTGCCTGCCCTCATGCAAATAGCTAATAGGGGTGGCTGCTGCGGCAGTATCGAGCCGATAGCGCCATAGTTCTTCACCACTATCCGTGTCATAGGCACGAAAATAGTAATCCGATGTTGCACCGATAAACGTCAGTCCTGCAGCGGTGACGAGCGGCCCACCAATGAATGGTGATCCCCAGTCACCGAATAGAGCGCGGGCGATAAAGCCGGGTATAGGCACAGGCGACAGATCTTGAATGGTGCCGAATGGCCGCCGCCAGACAATGGCGCCGGTTGTAAGGTCAATCGCGGTCATCTCTCCCCACGGCGGTTTGGTGCAGGGTATGCCGAGCGAAGATACAAACAGTTTTCTTGCCATGCCATAGGGCGTACCCCTCATTGCAGTGAGCTGCCAGCCTGGCATGGAACGGGATTCCACCGCCGTATTAAAATCAGCACGCGGCAGAAGTTTAATGATACCGGGGAGATTCATGGTATTGACGATAGCGATCTGTCTGCCTTCATCCAGAGCAACGCCGCCCCAATTCATGCCGCCAGCCCAGCCAGGAGACTCGATCGTGCCTTTGATCGATGGTGGTGTGAATATGCCCTCGGATCGGTGGGATCTGATCTTCTCTGCACACTCCTTTTGATCAAACCAGATCAGACCGAATGCATCATCTTCGGTGACAGCATCAGCGCGGGAGATCATGACATCAGAAAACGGCTGCGTTTCATGTGCCTGTTCGCCTTCAACATCGGATGCCGGCACAGGTTTCTCAGTGATGGTATAGATTGATTCCCCGGTTTCTCTGTTAAAGGCGAACAACATCCCGGTCTTGGTGACAACAACAACGGCCGGAATATTCATCCCATCCTTCGTGATCGTTGTCAGCGACGGTTCTGCCGGTACGTCATAGTCCCAGAGGTCATGGTGTACGAGTTGTCTGAACCATTTCACTTTGCCGGTATCAGCATCCAGTACAACCAGAGAATTGGCGTAGTGATTTGAACCCAGACGTTCACCGCCGTAAAAATCCGGACTGGGAGAAGATGTGGGTACAAACACGAGGCGCCGCTCCGGGTCCACCGATATGGGTGCCCAGGCGTTAGCAGCGCCGGTTATGGACGCACTGGTTCCTGCCCAGGTTTTTGCAGCGGGATCATTGGCTGATTTTGGAATCGGGTCCCACTGCCAGAGCAGCGTGCCGGTGACGGGATCGAGGGCGCGCACAATACCCTGTTCCAGATCGACGGCTCCGTTGTCGCCAACCGCCGAACCGACAATGATTCGATCATCGAGCACCGCCACCGGTGAGGTGACGCTGTAGTCGCCGAGGCGTCGATTGCGGATGCCGATACCCAGGTCGATTCGGCCGTCTGAACCAAAGTCAGTGCACGGTTCACCGGTTTCTGCATTGAGGGCATAGAGTTCGCCGTTCAGGGTGCCGTGAAATATGCGCAGTGGGCAGTGCTCTGCGTCTCCCTGCCAGATGGCGACGCCACGTGAGGCGCTCTCCGAGTAATCGATGTCTCGCTCTAGCTTCGGGTCGAACCGCCAGATTTCCTTGCCGGTTCCCGCATCGACTGCCAGAACAAGGTTGGAACTGGTGCTGACATAAAGTCGCCCGTCCCGGTAGACCGGGGTGGCCTGAAAAGTGTGTCCCTTGGATTTAAACCCGTGGCTGAAATCGCCGGTATGGTAGGTAAATATGGGTTCGAGGGAAGTGACGTTATCTGCATTGATCTCATCCAGAAGCGAATACTGGCTGCCATCTTCAGGCATGGCCCAAATCGTGGAAGAAAAAAGGATCATTGTCGCCAGGAGAGATCTAGTCATGACAGCTTCAACCGTTTGAACTGATACTAGCTTACCGCAACGGGCAGGATTCAAGAAAAGGGAAGCGAGGTCGATAAATACTGTAGCAACAACTGAGAAGCAAGACACCGTTGAGGTTAACCATTGCTGCTTTCAGAGCTACAGGTATGTCGGCCGCCACTCTTCACTCTGTTAAAAGGATTGTTCCGGAAAAGCAGCGGCTAATCACGTCTGGGGTACACTGTGTCATGTTCTAAAGACAAAAGGTGGTCGGTTTGTTGAGATTGGCTCTGACACTGACGGGACTCATGCTGTGTTCAGTGGCAGCCTTGGCTGACATGGCCATGGCGACCAGTGCGGATGACGCTGATCTCTACGCGAGAGTAGACGCGATACTAAAGAATACACCGCTGATCGACGGTCACAACGATCTGCCGGCGGCCTATAAATCCAGGGTCGCCGGGCACCTTCATCAAATGCCATTTACCAGTGACCTGAGCAAGCTGGAGAAGCCGACCCATACCGACCTTCCAAGACTGAGGAAAGGCAGAGTCGGTGGTCAGTTCTGGTCGGTCTGGATTCCCATTCGCGCCTACCCGGGAAAGGATGGTGATACCTCTCGTGTCCTGGACCAGATCGATCTGGTTCATCGTTTGATCGAAGCACACCCTGGCGCCCTTGAACTGGCCCTGACCAGCGGGGATATAAAACGTATTCACAGTGATGGCCGGATTGCCTCACTGATTGGGATAGAAGGTGGTCATGCGATCGAGAACTCTCTTGCGACATTGCGAATGCTCTATAAGGTGGGTGCCCGCTACATGACTCTAACCCATTCACAGGGGTTGTTGTGGGCTGATTCGGCGACCGATGAAGAGCGAGTTGGCGGACTCTCAGAGTTCGGCAAGGATGTTGTTCGGGAAATGAACCGTCTGGGCATGCTGGTGGATTTATCCCATGTTTCCGTTGGCACCATGAACGATGCGCTCGATGTCTCGGAGGCTCCTGTCATCTTTTCCCATTCCAGCGCCTTCGTTGTCACGGCGCACAAGAGAAATGTCCCCGATGATGTACTGCAACGCCTGAAGGGCAATCGTGGTGTTGCCATGGTGACCTTCTTTCCCTCCTTTGTTTCTGAAACGGTGAGACAGGCATGGGCAGACTTGAGGGAGGAGGTTCACGCATCGACGACAGATGCCGATGAGCGTCGACGGCTGTACAGCGAAAAAAGTATTAACCTTCCGCGACCAACCTTGTCTGATGTTGCCGATCACATTGATCACATTCGAAATTTGATCGGTATTGAACACATTGGTGTTGGTGGTGATTATGACGGCATGCCGCCAGGTCCGGTTGGCCTGGAGGACGTCTCAACCTACCCGGCGCTCTTTGTTGAACTGCTGAAGCGAGGTTATACAGATGTCGATATTGCGAAAATCGCCGGATTGAACCTGCTTCGGGTCATGGCAGAGACCGAGGATGTTGCAGCGAGGCTCCAAAAGATTAGTCCTCCCATCGACACTCTAATCGAAGAGGTGGATTTCTAGACTGGTCGTACCCTGGAACCCAGAGCGATCCGATAGAACACCGGGACCGCAACCAGTGTCAGCAGCGTTGCAAAAAGCAGCCCTCCCATAATGCAGACTGCCATTTCCTTGAAGAATGCATCTGTTAAGAGCGGTGCCATGCCGAACACTGTAGTCAGAGAAGCCAACATAACTGGCCGCAGCCGGCTCATGCTGGCAGCCATCATCGTACTTATCGTTGTTTCATCTTCTTCAAGACGCATGTCGATTTCAGCGACGAGGACAATGCAGTTCTTGATCAGCATACCGGCGAGACTGAGAACGCCGAGGAACGATGGAAAGGTCAGCGGCAGATCGGTGATGATCAGCCCGAGGGAAACACCACAGAGAATCATCGGCACCGTCAGCCAGATGACAATAGCCTGCCGTACCGCGCCGAACATCAGGATGGTGATGAAAAACATCATGCCGAACGCCAGTGGAATTCGCTGTGCGAGAGATTCGTTTGCCTCGCTGTTACCTTCGAATTCGCCGCCCCATTCCAGCTGATAACCAGTTGGCAGCTCGATGGCCTCGACGCCCGGTCTTATTCGTTCGAAGTACTCATTCACATTTTCTCCTAGAGGAGGAGATGCGTTGGCGGATATTGTGCGAATGCGCTCACGTCGGAAGACCATTGTGTTTTCTGCTTCAATCCTGAACTCGCTGACGATCTGGGATACGGGCACATACTGCCTTTGGGCAGGGCTCCAGATCTGACGATCTTTCAGGCCATCGAGGTCGGCTCGCTCCACGTCGGGTGCGCGGGCGACAATGGGGATAAGTTTGTCGCCGTCCCGCATCAGGCCGATATCCACTCCGTGAGTGTTGTAGGCAAGGGATCGGGCAAGATCATTCCGTGAAATGCCTGTCACCCGTGCGTTGTCCTCATTAAAAATCGGAGTAAGTTGAAGTGATTGCGGTCGCCAGTCTGTGCGCCCGTCGAGAAGGTCGTGTTCGAAGTAAATGCCAAGTGCTTCCTCAGCAAGTGCTCGCAGAACCACTGGGTCCGGCCCGGAAAAGCGTGCTACGATTTTGTCGTTGCCTACAGGGGAGAATTCGATTCGCGTCGTTTTGACCTCGGCGTCGGGCTTGAATGCCTTCACTTCTTCACTGATCTCGGTCATCAGCCTGTTCATTTTTGTGACATCCTCGACCTGGATCACCATCTGCCCATAGGCTGGGTTAGGTTGTTCTGTGCGCAGGGTCGTTGCAAAGCGTGGGGCGCCACGTCCGATAAAACTTGTGACTGAATTGATACCAGGGGTCGCCAGAATGAATTGCTCGAGTGATTCGATGTCGCTCGAAGTTGTGAGAATATCCGTGCCTTCCTGTAGCCGATAGTCGATAAAGAACAGGGGAGTGTTGTTGCTTGGGAAGAAGCTCGTCTTAACAAACTTCATCGAGTAGAGCGCAGCTGACGTGATCAGGACGATGATGAATGAGGTGATCCAGGCTCTGCGAAGACCAAAGCTGATCATCCATTCATAGGGCTTGAAGTACCAGGCAGAGTAGAGCTGTTTTTCGTCGACCGCTTCTGTCGACTTGAGCAGGTAATTGCCCAGCATAGGTACAACGGTAATCGCAAGAACCCAGCTAAGCAGCAGAGAGATGCCGATGACCTGAAACAGCGAAACCAGAAAGTGGCCACTGTTGTCGTCAGAAAGGCTGATAGGTGCAAAAGCCAGGATGCCGATGACGGTAGCGCCGAGCAATGCATACTGCGTTCTCGAAACTGATTCAGCTGCAGCTTCCACAGGTGCCATACCGCGCCTGACGCCGACAATCATACCTTCGGCAATGACAATACCGTTATCCACCAGCATACCCATTGCCAGCATCAGTGCGCCCAGGGAAATTCTCTGTAGCTCAATGTCCAGGATATACATGATTTCCAGAGAGCCCAATACGGTGAGAAACAGGACCACGCCGACAACGGTACCCGCACGCCAGCCCATGAACAGGCAAAGTGCGAGGACCACAGTCGCTATCGAGATGGCGAGATTCTTGAGGAAAGTATTGATGGCTTCGTCAACGACCATGTGTTGTCTGTAGAGGGGCTCGATACTGACACCGAGCGGCAGGCTCTCCTGGATGGTTGCTACGCTGGCATCGACCTCATGGCCGACGTTGACGACATTCCGGCCTGGTGCAACGGAAACGGCAACGATAAAGGCGGGCTTGCCATCGACCCGTACAATTTCCGGCGGTACTTCTATCTCCGAGCGTTTGATCTCTGCAATGTCACTAAGTCTGATGATTTCCGTGGACCCAGGCGTACCGATCTTCATGTCCTTGAGGGAGGCGACATCTGTCAGGGCGGTAGGCTGCGCGATTCGCAGACGCCGACCGTCAAACATGGTGGAACCGGCTGGAACCACCTGGTTTTCTGACCAGATCCGTCGGCCCAGGTCTTCAATAGACAGACCGAGCCGTGTCAGTCGTGTGTGATCCAGTTCGACATAGACTGCTTCATGGGGTACGCCCATGGTCGTCACGTTGGCCACGGCGGGGATATGCTGAATTCGTGTTGATATATCCTTGGCAATATTGTGAATATCAGATTCGTTATATCCCTCTGCTGAAACAGCATAGAGAATGCCAAAGACATCAGTGAAGTCGTCTTCTACCAGAGTGACACCGACACCTGGTGGCAGTCGCATTTGCGCTTCCGAGACCCGGCGTCGGACTTCATCAAAGATCTGCTGTGTTTCGCGGGCACCATATTCCTCGAGTAGTTGGATCTGGATTTCCGATCGGCCCGGCACTGATTTGGAAATCATTTCCTCAATGTGAGCGAGCTCCTGTAGGGAGTCTTCGATTCGATCCGTGACTTCAAGTTCGACTTCTTGAGCTGAGGCGCCGGGATAGGTCGTGATGATGTAGGCTACCTTCATCGGGAACGCGGGGTCCTCTAGTCTGCCGACATTGTTGATGCCATGGATGCCACCGAACAGGCAGACCAGAATCAGAATCCAGCCGTAGAGCGGATTGTTGATGGTGATTCGTGCGAGATTAGGCATGGCAGATTCTACAGAGGACTGACCTGCATACCAGGATGCAGCTGACTGGCACCGGTAACGACGATCTGATCTCCGGACTTCAGTCCCTTTAACACAGGAACGCGGTCTTTTGTCGGTGGACCTGTTTCGACCTGTCGGCGGGATACGCGGTGTGATTCGGGGTCGTAGACCCAGACGGACAGATTGTTATTGCTGACGGGTACGAGGGATGAAGCGGGGATCAGTATCTGCCCGTCGCTGCTGCCTCGGAGGTGTACTCTTGCAGTTGCTGTCATGCCCGGCAGGATATTCCAGCGCTCTGGTCTATCCATGGTGAAAGATACCTCATAGGTTTGTGCCAGTGCTGCTGCCTCACCCCGATTTTCGTGATAGGTAATGGTGAACTTCTCTCCCTCTGCGAATGGAAATTCCGCCCAGCTGGCTATCACCTGATCCTGATTGACGGTGGCGAGGAGGTATTCGGGGATATTGATGACAACCTGCAGACTGGTGAGATCGTGCAGGCGGACGATAGGCTCACCGGGTCGAACATTGACGTGTCGATCGAAGTAGCGGCGCGAAACATAGGCTTTAAATGGTGCATGGATCTGACTGTCCTCGAGCTGCTCCTTGGCCCTACTCAGCCTCACCTTCTGCAGTTCATAGTGTGAACGGGCGTCTTCCACATGGGATTTAGCAATGCCATTCTCGGCAAGCACCTTGCGTTTACGATTGAGGTCCTGGGCAGCAAGACGCAGCTGAACCTCGGCTTCCCGTACCGCGAGTTTGAAGTCAGTGGGGTCCAGGGAAGCGATCAGGGATCCGGTAGAGAGCGTCTCACCCTCACGAATAGGCTGCTCTGCCAGGGGGCCACCGACCTGAAATGACAGATCGACAGATTGCAGGGCCTCAATACGGGCCGAGAACTCGTGGACCACTTCATCGCTCTGGCTTGTGACGGTCATGATCTTTGCCGGTCTGATGTTCTGGGTTCGGGGCTCCTGTGATGTTCTCTCGGTACATCCGTACAGACAGAGCGTTATCAGGACGAGTCTGAGAATGTTCACGAGATCTCCCCCGCTTTTTTGCTTAGATAGCGATTGACCTTACTTCGTTCCTTACCCTGGAGTGGATTGAGATTGAAAAGGTCGAGATAGCGTAGCCCCTCATTGGCCAGGAATAGCAGGGTTGCCTCCATCTCGTTGTCCGAGCCGTCTGTTACACGCATGAACGTTGCTTTGAACTGATCACGCGCAGGGTCCAGCAGATCGGTGTCTTCGGCGAAGGCGACCAGCAGAGCCAGGGAAGCCCGTTGTTCTGCCGCGGTCATCTCGTCGCGGGCATGGAGTAAGGCAGCAAGGGGATTGTCATTGCCTTGCAGCTGGTGGGCATCCATCCGGCTCCGGCTGATCTCGATGAGGTGATCCAGCATGCCGGTGAGTAGGGCTTTCTTGGAGGCGAAGTGATACAGCACTCCACCTTTTGAGAAGCCTGCTTCTTTGGCGACTGCATCAATCGTCAGGTGATTGGCACCCTGTTGCTCGACGACCTTGAAAGCCGCTTCGAGTATTTCGCTGCGTTTGTTATTCTTTCTCATGGGAGTTTACTAAACCGTCTGGATGGTACAGTAAACTATTTTGGAATTTATTGAAACCTGAATGAGGTTGATACCGTTGTGAAGACAAAAGTAGCCGCAGTACTTTCAATGTTGAGCCTGGTGTCGGGTTGCATGAACTCGCCATCTGAGGAATCGACGGTAGTTTCCCATATAGACCGGATCGCATTCGGTTCCTGTGCCGTCCAGGTTGTGCCACAGACATTCTGGTCCCAGATTGCGAATCATGAACCTGATCTGTTTATCTTTGGTGGGGACAATGTTTACGGTGATCTGAAGATGGTAGACGGCCAGCCCCGGATAGGGGCCGGATCACCAGAACTTCTGGCCAGCAACTACGAGATGCTGGCGCGGGATTCCCATTTTTCGTCGTTTCGTGATCGCATTCCGATTCTTCCCGTTTGGGATGACCATGATTACGGTGAAAACGATGCTGGTGGTTCTTATGAGTACAAGTTGGACTCTGAACGCCAGTTTCTTGATTTCTGGCAGATTCCAGAATCGGATCTGCGGCGATCATACCCCGGGACTTATCATGTGGAGATGTACGGCGCCGCCGGTGAGCAAGTTCAGATCATCTTGTTGGATACAAGGTATTTTAGAAGCGAGTTAAAGGAGATTTCTGATCAGCGGCGAGCCACTGAAAGCGGTCCGGACGCCTCTGGTGTCGCGGGCAAATATATGCCGGACACCGATCCGAAAAAAACGCTTCTGGGCAGTGATCAATGGCACTGGCTGGAGGAACAGCTACAACAGCCCGCAGACATCCGGTTGATCGTTTCATCTATTCAGGTGCTGGCAGAAGGTCATGGCTGGGAACGATGGGGAAACCTGCCGCAAGAACGATCCCGGCTCTTCAACCTGATTGCACAACATGAGGTAAATGGGGTGATATTTCTTAGTGGTGACAGGCACAGAGCTGCACTTTATGAGTTGAAGGATTCGGATATCGGCTATCCTCTGGTCGAGTTAACATCCAGCTCACTCAATTACCCTTTTCCCGGTGGAGATGAGATGGGTCCGTACCAGCTTGGTGAAATGTATGAAGGACCGAATTATTCAACCATTGAAATTGACTGGCAGACGCGCCGTGTTGAACTTAATATTCGGCACTCATCCGGGGAGCCGGTTAGAAGCAAGGTGGTAGATATCGATAGGTTGAAGTCTTGGTAACTCTGATATCCAGCGAAATACCTTTTTCACCTGACCAGCGTCAGAGGCTCCAGGAACTGTCTGACCTGATGATTCCGGCCTCAGAACCGATGCCGGGTGCGGGGGACTCGGAGATCTTCGCCGGGACTCTTGAAACGTTGGCGAGACATCAGGAACTGGTTGTGCAGACCCTTGACCGTCTTGAATCCCTGGAAGATATTCAAAGCGTCGCCCCGGATTTCGCGCAGGTCTTTCAGACAGCGGTTGCGACGAGTTACTACCGTGACGATCGTGTTCTTGAAGGACTGGGCCTTCCGGTGCGTGCACCTTACCCGGAAGGGCACGAAGTTGACAAGACTGACTGGTCACTGCTCGACCCGGTTCGTAAACGAGAACCCTTTTACAGGAATGTCGGTTGGGATACAGGAGATGACTAACGATATCGTTGATGTCTTGATTATCGGCGCCGGTGCTTCCGGTGCAGCGATGGCCTGGAGTCTAACTGATACACGCATGAAAATTCTCTGCCTGGAGCAGGGAGATTGGGTAAAGCCGACTGACTATCCCACCAACGGCCGGGACTGGGAATCTCGCCCAGACTTTGCCGGAAGTCCCAACGTTCGATGTCGACCGGAGGACTATCCCATTAATGATGCGAACTCTCCGATCAAGCCCGTCAATTTCAACGGCGTCGGTGGAGGAACGGTTCTCTATATGGCGCACTTCCCGCGATTTCACCCTTCGGATTTCAGGACGAAAACACTGGATGGCGTCGGTGAAGACTGGCCACTCAGTTATGGCGATCTTGAGCCTTTTTTTGCAGAAAACGATCGGATGATGGGCGTTGCGGGTATCCCTGGGGACCCAGGTGTCCCCGCGAAGGAGGGGTTACTGCCGCCGGTACCGTTGGGTGTCTTGGGTGAAACTGTTGCCAACGGGTTCAATCAACTCGATTGGCACTGGTGGCCCTCAGAAAGTGCAATTGCTACTGAAGCATTCCGCGGTCGTGACAAATGTCTGAACCTGGGACCCTGTGCCACAGGTTGTGCCCAGGGAGCGAAAGCCAGTACCGACATCACCTATTGGCCGGAGGCCATCCGTCGTGGTGTGGAACTGAGAACGAGATGCCGTGTACGCGAGATTACCGTCAGAGCTGATGGGTTTGCCGACGGAGTGATCTATGTCGATGCTGATGGCATTGCGCAGCGGCAGAAAGCAGAGGTTGTCATCGTCGCTGGTAATGCCATCGGTACGCCGCGATTGCTGCTCAATTCAACATCGAATCTATTTCCTGATGGCCTGGCCAACAGTAGCGGGCTGGTTGGCAGAAATCTGATGCTGCATGCCATGGCATTAACCCAGGGTGTATTCGATAAACCACTTAAGGGCTACCAGGGGCCGATCGGCTGTTCGCTGTGGAGCAAGGAATTCTACGAAACAGATCTGCGTCGTGGTTTTGCGCGGGGCTACACCATGGAGATTCTTCGGGGCAGCGGACCCGTCGCTGCAGCACAAATGGGCATGGCGACCGGTGTACTGCCATGGGGGGAAGGCCATCATGAAGCCTTTCGTCAGATGTTCGACAGGACCGCGGCAATCTGTGCGGTCTGCGAAGATCTGCCGGAAGAACACAATCGTGTGACCCTGGATCCTGAACTTACCGATTCAGATGGGATTCCGGCCGCGCGCATTGATTACCAATTGGGAGACAACAGCCAGAAAATGCTTCGACATGCAGGTGAAAGGTGTACCGAAGTGCTCAACGCAGCCGGAGCCGTTTTCGTTGCGCCGACGATTACCAGCGGTGTCGTCAGTGGACATGCCATGGGAACGACCCGAATGGGGCGCGATGCCTCGTCTTCCGTTGTCAATGAATGGGGCCGCAGTCACGATGTCAAAAACCTCTTTATCGCCGACAGTAGTATGTTTGTGACCTCGGGTGGTGTGAACCCCACCAGTACATTGCAGGCGCTTTCACTTTACGTTGCAGACAATATCAAGGCACGGCTTGCCAATCTGTTTGATGACTGATGACTCAGGCTGAATCATTAGGTGGGGGTTTTTGGGCTAAACTGAAAGGCATCATATCAATGACAGTCAAAAATGAGTGAAGCCGCGCAGGAGAATATAGAAAGGGCCAAGGGCAAATCTATCGGGCCTCTCCGAATGCTGATACCGTTTATCACACCTTACAAAGGTGTCCTCTTCATCGCGATCTTTGCGCTGCTGGCTTCATCAGCAGCATTGCTTGCAATGCCTATTGCCGTTCGCAATGTTATCGACCATGGATTCTCGGTCGAGGATGCCGCCAATGTCGATCGGTATTTCCTGATTCTTCTGTTCTTCTCCCTGGCGATCGGTTTTTTCGGTGCCGCCCGGGCATATTTTGTCTACTGGCTGGGTGAGCGGGTGGTTGCTGATCTGCGTGAGAGTGTATTCAGGCACGTGATTTATATGGATCCCACTTTTTTCGAAACGACCAAGCTTGGTGAAGTACTTTCCAGACTCACGGCTGATACGACGCTCATCCAGTCGATCTCCGGTGTCGGGGTATCCATTATTTTGCGTTCGTCCATTCAATTCGTTGGCGGACTCGCCTTACTCGCCTACACCAATTTTAAGTTGATGGGGATTCTGCTCTTGCTTTTTCCATTGATTGTCATCCCCATTCTTGCCCTTGGGAACTGGTTACGGCGACTGTCTCGGGCCTCTCAGGATCGAGTTGCGGACGCGAGTGGTCATGCAGCAGAAGCGCTTGGCAGTGCTCAGACGGTGCAGGCTTTTGTGGCAGAAAAGTTGGAGGTCAAGCGTTTTGCCGAGGCCATAGAGATGAGTTTCAGGACGGCGGTTCGTCGCAACAAGGTACGCGCACTTCTGACGACCGTTGCAACCGCGAGCGTTTTTGGTGCGTTGGTTTTTGTACTCTGGATCGGTGCCAAGGCCGTGCTCGAAGGGACAATGACTGGCGGTGAACTCGGTCAATTTGTTTTATACGCGATGTTCGTAGGCGTCGCGGCCGGGTCCCTGAGTGAGGTCTGGGGTGAAATTCAGCGGGCTGCGGGTGCCATGGAAAGACTGGGTGAACTGTTATCTATACAGCCCGTGATCAAGCCGCCGGCTGATCCAACTCCTCTGCCACATCCAGCGAAGGGCGATGTCTGTCTGAACAAAGTGAGTTTCTCTTATCCTTCCAGAAAATATGAATTAGCTCTCAGCGACCTTTCGCTGGACATTCGAAGTGGCGAGCATGTCGCAATTGTTGGCCCATCAGGTGCAGGTAAGAGCACAATTTTTCAGTTGCTACTCAGATTCTATGACCCCCAGCAGGGATCCATCACGATTGATGGCGTCGATATTCGCCATGCGGATCCACAGGATGTGCGTTCAGTGACAGCTATTGTGCCCCAGGACTGTGTCGTCTTTGGTGAAAGCGCAGCCGACAATATTCGGTTTGGTAAACCTGGGGCGAGTGACGATGAGGTCATTGCCGCAGCGAAAGCTGCATCAGCGCATAGCTTCCTGAGGGATTTGCCAGACGGATACGCGACCTATCTTGGAGAAAAGGGGGCGCGTCTTTCCGGAGGTCAGAAGCAACGAATAGCGATTGCGAGAGCCATTCTGGCGGATCCGGCGATACTGCTGCTGGATGAGGCCACCAGTTCGCTCGATGCTGAAAGTGAACGGTTGGTGCAGGATGCACTGGCAGCATTGCAGCAGAACAGAACCACCATCGTAATTGCGCACCGGCTCGCAACCGTGCTGGAAGCTGACAGGATCGTGGTGCTGGAAGCAGGCCGTATGGTCGACGTCGGTCGCCATCTCGACCTGGTGCAGAGAAATGACATCTATGCCCGCATGGTACAACTGCAGTTCGGCGAGATCCCCGAGGGCTCGAAGCGGCTTGCATGATCGCTGGAAAAAGCCAGAAAGATAAAACGTGAGAGAAAACTGAATATGACTAGAGGCTTGAGAGGTGGAAGACTGAGTGGAAAGACCGCCCTGATAACCGGCGCCAGCCGGGGTATCGGCAGATGTATCGCAGAAGCATTTGCCGGGGAAGGAGCGGATTTGATCCTAACGGCGACTAGCCTCGAAGGGCTCACTGAAGTTGCTGAAAATGTGCAAGCCCTTGGGGCGAAATGTGACTTGATCGCAGCCGATCTCGGTGACGAGAGTGAGACGGATCGTCTGTTTCAGAAAGCCGTGAAAGCTTCAGGTGAGGTCGAGATCCTGGTGAACAACGCCGGGATATACCAGGGCAAACCATTTGAGCAGTACACGATGGTTGAACTCGACCGATTGATGAAGGTGAACGTCTACGCAGTTTTTAGACTGACTCAGCTCGCTGTAGTACACATGAAGACGTTGGGGCGAGGCAAGATCATCAACATTGGGTCGACAGCAGGCAAGTGGGAAAGTGCGAATCAGGCGGCCTATAACACAACCAAGCATGCGGTTGTCGGTATGAGTAAATGTGTTGCACTTGAAACAGCAGCGTACGGCATCAACGTCAACACGATCTGTCCAGGGATGGTAGAGACGGATATGTTTCAGGACTTCGAAGTGCATGCAGACGCCGCGGGTGTTTCACTGGATCAACTGAAAGAGCAGGTACATGCCAGAATTCCATTGGGTCGTTTTCTGCAGCCAGGAGAGATTGCCCCGCTTGCTGTTTATCTTGGCAGTGCCGAATCCGATGGGATGACCGGACAGACCCTAACTATCTCGGGTGGCATGCGAATGGGTTAGCCCCTGAGTTAGCATTCATGACCTTCGAGATAGATGCTTCGGCCTGGCCTAACAGCCTGCCAGGAACACCGTGAACCCATCAATGTAGCTGTCCCAGCCCGAATCGTGGTTGGTGACACTTTCTTCTTTGTTAAATCCGGTGTGGATCAGTTCGATGTGCGTTCCGGTGCCAGTGGCTTCGAACCGAACGTCGATCGTTGACACTTCTCCGTCGCCGTTCCATTCCCAGCTGTAAACCAGCCTTGATTCCGTCTCCACCAGGCTGAATACGCCTTCGTTTCTGCCCGTGAATTCCGGTGTTTCCATAATCAACCGGTAGTGTCCGTCGACTTCCGGAAGGATATCCATTCGCGTTGCCGGTGGAATTACCGTATCCGAGGATACCCAGGCGGTAAAGACTGTGGTTAAAGGGAAGGGTAGGTCATAAGCTTTTTCGATTTTCATTTTTCTGCTGTACCCTATCGTTCTGAACGAGTGTTGGCAGAGTTAAGCATCTCACTACGAGATGCTTCTGGCTTCGCCCTCAGCATGACCAGTTTTCATGTGAGGTGCTTATAGTTTCATCCCGCATTGCTGCCTGTCTGACGATTTAGCTCTGCTTCGCCATCTGTGGTACGCCTTCGCTTAATTCCACCCAGTCCTGCTTAGTCCTGGTCCAGACATGAAATGCAGGACTGAAGCCGCTGGTGTCATCCATGGTGCCAGTTTTTAAATAGATAACATCGGGCTGGCTCGAAATGGCAGAGAAAATGGGTGAGCCGCAGTCTCCGCAGAAATATCGTTCTACAGTGCTGCCGCTGTCCGTGTCGCTGTCCTGATAGAGCTTCGGTTCACCGGTCATCTGGAACTCTGCTCTTGGTACGCCCGCAAGGGTCGAAAAGGCCGAACCCGCCTGGCGCTGGCAGTTTTTGCAGTGGCAAACTCCGGCAACCGCAGGATCGTTGGGGAATTCATACTTGATTGCGCCGCAAAGGCATTGTCCGGTATGTGCCATTTTGTATTCTCTCGCTATTCTGTTGAATGCTGAGTATATCGATTAGCGGTGCGATCTCAATTGCGGTGGACTCTTGTCAGCAGGCTGACATGTCTTTACATTCTAGGTAGCAAATATTGAGGGGGGTTCAAGTGATAAAACTCGTTATGCCGATGAAACGCAGACCCGGAATGAGTATTCCCGAGTTTCGTGAGTATTATGAAACCAAACACAGGGTCATTGGCGAAAAATACCTTAAGGGCTTCGCGACCCGGTACCTGCGGCGATTTCTGGACCCGCTGCCTGACCGTGAAGGCAATCTTAGTGATCCGGAGTACGACGTCATTCTGGAGATCTGGTATCCCGATGAGGAAACCTATCGGGCATGCGGTGTAAAACTGAGTGAACCGGCGGTCGTCAAGGAGATCAAGGAAGACGAAGAGAAGCTCTTTGACCTGCGCACCATGCGGTCCTACCTGGTCGACGAGTGTGAGTCGGACCTGAGTTGAGCAGGGATGTGCCGGTAAGTCGCGCCGCCATTTCTTGAACTTGTTAACCGGTTAGCGGTTTGCCAGTTGCTTGATCAGCCGTTCCCAGTAACCAAGGGATGCATAGAAGGTCTTTACCGGCAGTCTCTCGTTGAGGCCATGTGCATATGCTTCTCGAGGATCCATGAAAGTTCCTGAGGATCCGTAGACCGGAATGCCGACGGATCGAAACTCTTTGCCATCGGTGCCATAGCTCGCCATAAAAGGTACGAGTTCCACGTCAGCGTATTCCTCTATGGATTCGCTAATTGCTGCCATGATGTCCTCGCGCATTGGTGATGCGGGCGCGATGGTACTCTCCTTCTGAATAGGCTGAAGTTCAACTCCTTCGTCATCGATCGCCATAGCCAATGCTGAATAAACACTGGCGGGATCGACACCCGGCATGATGCGACAATTCACGGTGGCGCTGGCTGATTGCGGCAACGCGTTTTCGGCGTGGCCAGCTTCCAGCATCGTGGCAACACATGTTGTACGGATGACGGTCGCCAGCAGTGGATTGCGCGAAACGATTTTCTCCGCCGCCACATTGCTGGGATCGTCGATCAGGTCAGCGATTGCATCGGCTGTCTGGGTATCCGATCTGGCGGCAGCGGATCTCATCATTCCTGCCGATATATCGTTGATCATGACCGGGAACTTATGCTGTTCAACCTTGATGAGTGCTCTGGCCAGTTGATAGATGGCGTTGTCCGGCCGGGGAGCGGAACTGTGTCCGCCGGGGTTGCGAACAGTGAGCAAAACTGAGCGATAGCTTTTCTCCGCCCCCTGAACGTAGTAGCCAAAGACGGACCCGTTTGGCGCCAGGATGCCAGACAATGCATCGGCATTGATGCCGTACTCGATGTTGACGTCTTCCTTCAGCACTGTTGCGAAATGTTTGGCCGACACCATGCCGGATTCCTCGTCAGCGGTCAGGAGCAGGACAAGGTCCCTCGAAGGAATATATCCTTCTTTTTTCAGCTTGATGAATGCTGCAGTCAGGCCGATGACACCGGCCTTATTGTCAGCCGTCCCTCGGCCTATAAAGAATCCATTGCGTTCGGTCAGGGCAAACGGATCGAGTTCCCAGTCTTTCCTGAGCGCAGTGACGACATCCAAATGGGCGAGGAAACCGATACCCCTGGCGTTTCGGTCTTGACCTGGATACCGGACCATAAGAGACATGAGATTTGGGCCGGTTGGAACTTCCATGACATCTGCTGCATCGAATCCGGCTTGTCGAAATCGTTCTCCCAGGTAGGCTGCCATTTTGGGTGTTTCCAGTCCGATTACCGACGTGTCCATGGCGATAACGTCAGCGAAGAGTTTTCGAGCCATGGCTTCGTGGTCGGAGCGAATTTGCACGCCTTGATCTGCGGGTAGGTGAACTGAAAGTGATAGACCCAAAGCAAGGAAGGCGTACCTGGCTGCACTGAAATTCATGCTTTCTCCTTGAGACTGCCTGAAATTGATTTGGTTGAATGGAACGCCTGTGCTTGCTGACCCTGTTCTGCAAGGCTAGAGTACGAATTGAAAGTAACCTCCAATCCATATCGCAACAGTCTGAGAATCTTGAATGAGTACTAAGAATGTCGTCATTAGCGGATCTGGATTATGGACGCCTGAGAACATTATTACTAATGAAGAACTGGCGGCGAGCTACAATACCTATGCTGAAAAATTCAACGATGAGAACGCAGCAGCGATTGAAAATGGTGAAGTGGAAGCCAAGCCGCTCTCATCTGCAGAATTCATCGAAAAAGCTTCGGGGATAAAATCCCGTTACGTCTATGTCAAGGATGGCATTCTTGACCCGGAGCGAATGACACCGAATATTCCGCTCAGGACTGAAAACGAGTTATCCGATCAGGCAGAAATATCTGTCATCGCCGCACGAAAGGCGATGGCGGCTGCGAACAAATCAGCAGCCGATATTGATGCCGTGATAGTGTCCTGTGCCTATACCCAGCGATACTACCCGGCTATCGCAATCGAGGTACAACAGGAACTGGGTATTGAAGGATTCGGGTTTGACATGCTTGTTGCCTGTTCCGCCGCGACATTCGCTCTGCAGAGAGCCTGTGAAATGATTGCAGCAGGTACTGCCCGAGGCGTGCTGGTGATTAATCCGGAACTGACCTCTCCCCAAAACAACTTCAGGGATAGGGACAGTCACTTTATCTTCGGTGATGTGGCGACCGCGACCATTGTAGAGTCCGCTGACACTTGTACGTCAAATCACAGTTACGAAATTTTGGCGATGAAAGCAGCAACGGTTTTCTCGAATAACATTCGTTCGAATATTGGATACATGGTTAATGCAAACAATGAGAATCCCTTCAGTGAATATAATTTCTTCCATCAGGAAGGCAGGAAAGTGTTCAAGGAAGTGTGCCCACTAGCGGCTGAGCATATTGTTGAAAGCATTCAACGTGCGGGACTTGATATCGCACAGATCAAGCGATGGTGGTTGCATCAGGCAAATATCAACATGAATCAATTGATTGCAAAAAAAATACTGGGACATTTGCCAGGAGAACGTGAGGCGCCGATTGTATTGGATCGTTATGCCAATACCGCTTCTGCAGGTTCACTGATCGCATTCAATCTGCACCATGAAGACCTGGTGAGTGGGGACCATGGACTGATCTGTTCGTTCGGGGCAGGCTACTCCATCGGTAGTTTGGTTCTAAGGAAACGATAGCAACTAGTTAAAGATGTTCTGCGGCGCTCAAGTAGCCGAAGTGAAAAACGCTATGAGCTGATTCAGACGCTGGAGATTCTCTCAGGGAGGACCAATTACAATTCTTCGGATTGATCGCGCAAATAAGACTCATTGGCTGAATGTTGGGATTTTCCTTCTTTTTTCGCATGTGGATCTATGGGCTGAAGAAACGAGTTTTCAACTGTCGCTGCCTGTGGGATTGGATGCCAGTGAACTTATCGTGCCAGCGGAAAATCCAATAACCGCAAGCAAGGTGGAGCTGGGTCGTACATTATTTTTCGATCCAAGACTTTCTTATGATGGCACTGTTTCCTGTGCGACCTGTCATTCACCCCAGCTGGCATTTACCGACAATCGACCGGTTTCAATCGGTATCTACTCACAATTGGGAACCAGGAATGCGCCAACGATAATCAACAGGGTTTTTTCTTCAGATCAGTTCTGGGATGGTCGTGATGACTCCCTGGAAGATCAGGCGATCGGCCCCCTGGTAAACCCGAAGGAAATGGGTATGCCAAGTTTTGAATCTGTTACCAGCAAGGTGCAGGGCATTACCGGTTATCGCGAATGGTTCAAGGAGGTCTTCAAAAGGGATGTCAACATCAAGGATATCGGGAAAGCGATAGCCAGTTTTGAACGGACCCTGGTCTCTGGCAATTCTCCTTTTGATCAATTCAAGGCGGGTGATACCAATGCTATCAGCGAATCAGCCAGGCGGGGGTTTGACCTCTTCGAAGGCAAGGCAAGATGCAACCAATGCCATTCAGGTTCTCTGTTTACTGATGAAAAATATCATAACTTGGGCGTTGACTGGGATACGGATACGGTTGATCTCGGTCGCTACAAAGTAACGGGAAGAGCTGATGAAATAGGAGCCTTCAAGACGCCAACGCTGCGAGAGATAGCTCTCACCGGGCCCTATATGCACGATGGCTCCCAGGCGACACTTGAGGATACTATTGAGTTCTATGACAATGGTGGCATCGCCAATCCGTTTCTTGATATTGAAATGAGGCGTCCCGCCAGAACGCTGGAGGAGACGCTGGCCTTTTTTGAAGACAGCAGAAATAGAACTGAGGAACCGCAGACAGGTACGGATCTGGCCAAATTGGAACTGAGTGAACAGGAACGCGCTGACCTGGTTAGCTTCCTTGAGACATTAAGTGGCGAAGGTTGGCAACATGCTCGGCCACCGACCAGTTTTCCAGAGCAATGACCGAAAGTCACACGATAGGAGTGGGTGAAAATGAGTGATCAAACGAGCTGGCTTTCTTCGACCAGGATGTCGCCAATCGCGTTGATAATTTTGTATTTGGTGGTTGGCTACAATACTGCGATCGCCGAAACTAAATTATCCGAGCGGTATTCAATGGAAGTCGACCCGGAGGCGAAGGAGCAACTGGGAGAACCTGTCTACAATGAGGTGATGTCTTTTTTTCGCAGTGCTGAAGAAGCTATCGAGACCAAGGATATTGATGCGCTGATGAGCCTCTATTCTGATAACTATAGTGATGGCGCCCATGACAAGGATTCTGCCCATCAGATATGGACCAGAATATTTTCAGAATTCGAATTGATGGCAACCCATCACAATATGAAGCTCGTTAGTGTTACTTCAGAGAAAAATGTTGTCGTTTTTCGCTGTAGCGGGTTACTGCTGGGAGTACCGCTTATTAAAAGCGGTGTCATCACAATCGACAACTGGAATCAGCAGGATCATGTTCTCACCCATGAGGGCGGGGACTGGAAGCTTCTTGGTACTTATGGCCGCGAACGTAAGAGACTCTGGTTCGATAAACCCATGCATCCCCTCTTTTAGCAGCGCCCGGGAAACTAAATGACCAGGTCGAATTCCAAGATTCTGTCTGTTGCGAGTCTTGTCGTTGTTGTACTTGCTCTCGTGATTCTGGCGAGCCAAAGGATGCAGGAGAGCGAACCGGTTCAGCAAATTCCAGAGTCGCTTGCGGAGAATCTTTTCTGGGATCCCGTGCAGATGACTTCTTTCACGCTGGTGGATTTTGATAATCAGCAATATGGCGTTGATCAGTTGGAAGATCAGTGGACGTTTGTATTCTTTGGCTACACGTTTTGCCCGGATATCTGCCCGGTGACACTCGCCAATCTCGCGGCCATGTTCCGTAAGCTGGAGTCGGCATCTTTTCCCATGGCGGATGTGCGTGTGCTATTCGTCTCGGTGGACCCTGAGAGAGATACCCAGGAAGTATTAAAGGGTTATGTCCCCTATTTTGATCCCCGCTTCCTGGGCGTCAGTGGAAGTAAATCACAGCTTGATGGGTTTACGCGCCAGTTAGGTGCTCTTTACTATGTTGACGAAGACTCCCCGGAGGCCCACTACACCGTCAGTCACAACTCATCTGTGTTCCTGATCGACCCGCAGGCAAGGCAATATGCACGATTTGCGGCACCACACGATCCAGATCAAATGAGTGATGCCTTCATCAGAATCGTCGAGTATTACGAATCTCTCCAGGTCGCAAAGACATCCTGGTTCTGAATTACCTCAAAAAACCCACACTCCCGGCATGGGTAAATACGCTGATTATGATCTAGGTCAAGGAAGATCAAGACTCGGCAAACTATAAGGTTCTAATATCTGAACAACCGCTATCCATGCTGTTATGGTTTGGAGCAGCAGCGCTGAATCACACTAAAATTTATCTTTAGATATCTGGGGGTGGAAACAAGATGAACGTCAATCACTCAGTCAAGCTTATGCTTGTGTCTCTTTTGGCACTACTCGGCTTGGTATCAACAACTGCGACCGCGGAAGATGCCATTCCAAATTGGCAATTTGCGGAGCAGGAATCCAAGGACGCACCGTTAATTGATCCCATGTTGCTGTACAACGCGGGAGGCCTCGATGGCAAGGTGGCAGTCATTGGTATTCCGAGCATGCGGACCTACCGACATATTGATGTCGGTGTCGATCTCCATGAACCGGTTTTCAGTGGAACTAATGCTGGAAACAAGAATGGTACGCCGGATGGTAAGCATCTGTATGTAAATGACAAAGGCGCCAATACCATTGGTGTTATTAATTTGCAGACAGGCATGCTTGAACGTCTGATTGCACTGCCATTTCCATTCGGTGTTCACCATATCGCTCTGGATGAGAAAGGGGAGTTTCTGTACGGCAGTGGTGAATACTCCGGCAAGATGTCCAAAACTGAAATTTCCACCGGTAAAACACAGGTGATTGATTGGGGGCCAGCGCCTAGCGCCCCTGACTATTTGGATGTAGATAAGACCGGCAAGTATGTTTTTTCTGGCAACTACTACCATTCTACCGTCGGTGTGTTTTCAACCAACCCATTCAAATACATCAAGGAAATCCCTGTGGGTAAGAACCCCCACGGTACGGACGTAGTTCCTGATAATAGTATGGTACTGGTCAGTGACAAGTTGTCGGCAACCATGACGGTTATTGATGTCGAAAAGCTGGCTGTTAAGAAGGTGCTACCAACCTGCGCGGGCCCGCTGCACTCGGTGATGGACGTCTACGACAAGGATGGTGGAACCTATGAGCCTGGTAAGGACAGCCCGGAAGGTTTGACTTCCAAGTATGCCTACGAAAGCTGCTTTGTCTCCGACTCGAACGTAAAGATCGACTTGAAGACTCTTGAAGTTGTGGATGAAATTCCTACCCATTATCGAACCGGGCATATTGCCATCAGTTCTGACAACAGTTATGTCTTTGCGTTGAATAAATTTTCAACCGGATTGTTCAGCCCGACGGGTGTCGTCTATCCAGTGAATTTTGAGATGTGGGATGCGCGGGAGTCTTCCCCCACCTATGGCAAGACGCTGAAGATAACACCAGTTGATGGTGAGCCGCATAATGCGAAGTCCATTCATGCTTATCAGATAAAACGATGGAATATGGGCCAGGCAGAAAAGGGTGGGCTTGTTTCAGGTCTTACTCCGGTGCTAGATCCTGCTCACAGGGCCAAAGCCAGGCGTTTTCTTCTTCCAAAATCGAATGAGAAACCCGGTATCCGTATGGTCGATGGCGTGAAAGAAATTCACGTAAAGGCTTTCAGTTACGGTTATATCCCCAGAAATATCCGCGTTAATAAAGGTGACAAGGTTAGGTTGTTTGTCACCAATATTGATCGAGCTGCCGGTATTACGAAAAACCCGGATGTGACGATGGGATTGACCATCTATGGGCCTTATGGCCTTCGAACCAATCTTGCAGCACCAAGAGGAGTTACAGCGGTCACTGAATTTGAAGCTGATATTGCCGGTGAATATGCCATTTTCTGTCAACACTTCTGCGGTCCGCTTCACCTCGAAATGCGTGGTTCCTTCTTTGTAGATGACCCTGCCGTAGGCGACTCAAATCTTTCTGTCGGTGACTATGATGCCGCACAAAGATTGCCTGGGCTGGTTGAAGAAGGGGAACTGGAAGTCGCTGAAAGAGTGGATAGCTTTTAGTTTTGACTGTTCTGAAGTGGTCTCTGCCGTGTGTACTGGCCCTGCTGGTTGCATGCGGCGGTAATACGCAAAACTTGCCAGAGGAAGGGCCTGATGTCGTCGCTGCTCGCTTCTATGAATACATTTCAGAAGCGAAGCAGAGAGGAGGCGCTGCCCCGGCTCGTGAAGCGTTTAAGCTGATTAATTCAAGTACTGCGAACATTAACCAACACCAGTTTGTTGAGATCATCAAGGAGTATCCACCGGGTTTCCGTGTTGAATTGACTGGGACGGAGATCAACGACAACAAGGCTCTGGTGCAGATAGAGTATGAGATGTCGTCTGATTTTGGTGCGTATAAGGTCAATAGCGAAGTTGCTCTGGACCTTGATCCATTGACGAACAGTTGGGTGGTTGATTTTACCGGTGAAAATTTTGGTATTGGACGAAGTGATTTGATTGGTGCTGAAGGTGGAGGGTGATGTTGCAGGGGTTGATTGAATCAATCAGGGAACGAACGGCTGCTCAAATGGAGAAGCCGGTTCCGTCGCATATGAATGTATTCAATTGCTTCGGTGGTATCTCCCTGTTGCTTATTCTGCTTCAGCTCGTTACCGGCGTTGTGATGCTGTTCTACTTCATACCAGAACCCGATAAGGCCCTGTTAAGTATCGAGGCGATGAGTAATGAGGTTCGCGGAGGATGGCTGCTTCGTGACGGGCATCGTTGGGGTTCGACAATACTACTGGCTTTTGTATTTTCTCACATGGTTGCCGTGTTCTATTTCAAGGCCTATCAAAGTCCGCGTCAGTTAACCTGGACCTCCGGCGTTGTGCAAATGACCATAGTCTTTTTGCTGGTGACGACCGGTATTCTTTTGCCATGGGATTGGCGTGCTTATTGGGCTTATGCCCTCTGGATGGATTACATCGCCACCTGGCCGTTGATTGGGGATTATCTCAAAGAAGCTGCACTCGGTACGTTCACGCTGAACCGGGTCTTCTATACACATGTGCTATTTCTTCCCTTGCTGCTTGGTGGATTCTTACTGTTTCATTTCAGAATGGTAAGAAAGTACGGCATCAAGGAACCTTTATAGGGTATCGGATGATGGCAGACAACAAGCGGAGAATAAGAAGGGAGCCTAAGTATGATCCTCCCTACCCGCAGGAGTTTTATGCGTTCTGGCCAGGCCATGTGCTCAGAGCGTTCATACTCCTTGTTGTCATTTATGCTGCAGTTTTTGTTCTCGCCGCATTGTATCGGGTACCAATGGACCCGAATATGCCGCCTATGCCAGACGAGGGTGTCAATATTCCTGCACCTGAATGGTATCTCTTTCTGTTCTTCCAACCGTTCTGGTATCTGACCGGCGAGGACGCCAAGTGGATGTCTTTAGGTACCTTCTGGGCACCTTTTGCCATTCTTATTGCTCTGTTTCTGGTGCCAGTGTTTTTTGGCAAGAAGAAAGTGCGACAACCGATGGCTGGATGGCAGAAGGCGATTTTTGCCCTGGTTGCGGCAGGAATTTGGGGTGTGTCCGGGTTGGCTGTAGTGGGCAGCGGTTATCCAGCGAAGACAACCGGTTGTTCATCCTGTCATAACCCCATGATGGGAGTCCGGCAAGCCCTGCCTCCTGTCACCATGGGTGAATACTACAAGGTTGAGCGTCAGCGGCAGATTGAACTGGGTGGCTACAGGATAGGCGATACCTCAGGTTATGGTGGGTCCTATAAGGACGCTAACTGGCAATTACGCCATTTCTACGAACCGACGATGACCTGGTGATATATGGGTACATTTAGGTTCCTCATAGTCCTGATCGCTTTCCAGTCGCTGGTGCCAGCCCTGGTGCGTGCAGCGGGTGTCGAAGCATTATCGCCGATTACGGAATATCCACTTCCGGAATCCTTGAGTTCCCCTTACGCCATCGAATTGGATGCCAGCAGTAGAGTCTGGTTTACGGAAAAGGTCGGTCAACACCTTGCCATGTTCGATCCGAAGGACGAACAGTTCAGGGTACACAAACTTCCTGAATCGTGGGGCAAGGTCGGTCCGGCGCAACTTGCCATTACTGATGCAGGTGAAATCTGGTTCACCATTCATCGTTGGGCTGAGGATGCTGCTCAGACCAATGTGTTAGGAAAATTCTCGCCGTCAACGAATAGCTTCACCCGGTACGAAATTTCACTGGATGCATCACCCCAGGAAATAGTGATCGGTGAGCAGGGCATGTTGTGGCTGGTTGCTGCTGACAGAAATCAACTGTTGAAAGTGGATGCTGGGACGGGAAAAGTCGTGAGTTATCAAATTCCGACACCGGACAGTAATCCCCAGGGACTAACTATCGATCATAAAGGTGACGTTTGGTTCAGTGAACCTAACGTCAACAAAATCGGCAGGTTCTCGCCGAATGATGGCTATTTTAAGGAATTTGATATCCCCACTGCTTTTGCCAATCCCGGAAGTATGGCCGTGGATGTTGAGGGCAAGGTCTGGTTTGTCGAACGATCCTCGAATCGACTCGGCGTACTGTATCCGGATTTGAATCGCTTCGATGAGGCGCTTATCCCAACCCTCAATGCCTTACCTCATGCCATAGACGCAGATGGCCAGGGCAGACTGTGGTTCCTGGAGTATCGTGGCAACAAGGTTGGTGTGTTTGATCCCCAATCAGCGACATTCAATGAATTTGATATCCCAAGATATAACAGCTTTCCCGGCGAGATGGTCATCGATCACGAACAGAACTTGATCTGGTTCACCGAAAGCAATGCGGAAAGCAGTCAGTTGGGTGTGCTGTCCATTGGGCTGGCCGGCCTCCCGTCGAAAAGCGGGCAAATGGATGACATCGCCGAGGCGACAAAGACGGTAAGCAACGGAGTTGCAAATGATTATCTGGTGCCTGTGGTTGGACTTGTTCTGCTGACAATCCTCCTGGGTACAGGTGTTTGGGCAACGACCAGATCCGGGGAGGTTGGCTGACATGAAGGCTCGCCGTCCGGTGACACAAGGTAGGAAGGTCGCATTAAGCCTGCTGAGTATTGCACTGCTATTGATGGGGTATTCATCCTTTGCGGTCCAGACTACGCAGCTCTATACCATCCCAACGGCCTACTCAGCGACATCGAGGATAGTGTCATCGAAAGACGATATCTGGTTTGTAGAGTTCAATAGCAACAAGATCGGTTTTTTCAACAAGACCAACCATGAATTCAGTGAATTTGATATTCCCACAAAGAGCAGTTATCCATCTGACATCACGGTGGGAGTGGGCGGTTTGCTTTGGTACACGCAACAGGATGCCAATCAACTAGGCAGCTTCAATCCTATTACCAAAACTTTCAAGGAATACGATATTCCCACAATTGAAAGTTTACCCTTGAGATTGGCGACGGATAGACAGGGTGATCTATGGATCACGGAACACTACGGCAACCGGCTGGCTCATTTTGACGTGCGTAGTGAGACCTTTACTGAATATGAGATTCCAACACCTTCCAGCAGGCCGACAGGAATTGCGGTAGATGCGCAGGGAAGAGTGTGGTTTCTGGAAACCCAGGGCAACAAGCTTGGATTTCTTGACCCTGACGAGGGGTCATTTTTTGAGATTTCATTGCCAGAATCATTCGAGGTGCCGATTGATCTTACGATCGATCGCGAGGGTGTCATCTGGTTTGGCGGGAGACGAAGTGGCAAGTTGATTGCCTACGATCCTGCCCGGAAGGAATTTGATATACACCGTATTCCAGGTGGTGGGGTCATTGCCGGATTGGCCGTTGATGAAACGGGCAGGATTGTGTTCGCATTGGAAAATCCAGGAAAGATTGGATTATTTGACCCTAAAACACGGGAATTTCGGGTAGTGAAGGCGGTTCTGGAAGACAGTGAACCGTACGATATTGATGCAGACGAAGAAGGCAACATCTGGTTTGCGGATATGAAGAGTAATGCACTATGTAGGTTAGATGGTCAGGTAATGTCTTTAGCCGTTACCTTAAATCAAGAGTAAGAAACCCAACAATACTGGGGGTATTGAAATGAAGAGTTATTCGAAAGTGTTTCTGCAAACCTTAACGATGAGTATTGCCGTGTTATTGGCAAGCTCTCAATTGTTTGCAGCTGAAAAAAGATGCACCGCTCAAGGGAAGAAAGTTGAGTGTCCGGTCCAGAGTGACAAGGCGTTACTGGCCGCGCAGGAAGCTTATGAAAAGGAAGCCACTGATATGGCTGAAGGCAAGGCCGGTAGCACCTATGGTATTGCACCCTTTGATTATCTGACCGGTGTCGGAAAGCGAACGGAAGGTACGACGCTCTCTGAAGGTGATAGTGGTTACGGTGATTCGTCTACAGGCCGTACGGAGCTCTGGGACCGGGTTGCCAACGCTAGCGAAGGAGAAGCTATCTACAATCAGTGGACGAACAACTGGTCACCCAGTTTTGATGAAACACTGGTAGCTGGTGCGGACCCCAATGAAGGTAAGCAATGGTATTACGTCTACTGCATTACCTGTCATGGTTGGACGCTTCAAGGTGATGGGCCGAGTGCTTTGGCGATAGACCCAAAACCCAGGATTCTGACAGCTGGCAATAAGTACATGAACCAGAAGACGAATCTTGAGCTGTTTACCGCGATTAAGGGTGGTGGTGAAGCAGTTAGTCTGTCTTCTTCGATGCCTGCCTGGGGTAATTTCCTCATGGATCAGGATATCTGGAACATCGTTGCCTGGATTCGTGCCATGTCAGATGTTGGCCAGCCAAAATCCATTGAAGAATACCTGAATCCAAAATCTTCATATCAGATGTCGGCAAGCGACGTGAATCCTCTCAATGTCAAAGAGAATGAGGATTTTCTTGATGCACAGGAGATGATGGAAATTGATCTCGGTGGTAGAGGAGGCGGGGCCCTGGTTGGTGGCGGTTATGTCGAAGGCGGATTGCGTAAAAAGCCTGAAGATGTGGCAGATAAGGTCGGCAAGAAGTACTAGCCCTGGTGTTTTATAATGCATAAGAGCCGATGAATAATCATCGGCTCTCGATTGTTTGTCTAACATTTGTGATACTTGTTAGGAAGAATAGCTCTATCTAATGGTGGCCGCAAAGTTATGAAGAACACTGCAATCGTTATTGGTGTTCTGTTTTTGTTGACTGTCACCGCTTCGGGCGTAATGGTTTATGCGCCGATTGAGAAGATCAGCCAGAAGGTAAAGTCCGAAGGTTATCTTCCGTACACCACTGACGAGGCTGTGTCACTGGCCTATGAACGGTGTGGTACATGCCACGACGTGGACAAGGTTCTGCTTTACTGTTCGCGTTGTGGACCCCCATTTATTGTTACAATCCACTTCATGAAAAAATACATCGAGCTGGCAAATCTCGATGGCGGTCGCCTCGAACCTCTCACGGACGCCGAAGCTGTTGCCATATCCCAGGTGTGGAACGGGCTGATTGGGAATTGGGAGGGAGACTGGAGAGTTCAGGATATGAGGAAGTTACTTGGCAGTGATCAAGCGCTCATTGATTTGTTGGAGACACCTGTTGCAGACAGACCGATCGAGCTTTCGCTGGCGGATAAGGCAGCCCCCGGATCCTATAAAGAACAGACTCAGTAGACTTCGGTAAACATGATTACCGTAGAAAAGCTCGTAAAAGATTATGGTAGCCATCGGGCTATTGATGACATTTCTTTCTCTATGGAAGAGGGTGAAATTCTCGGATTTCTTGGTCCCAACGGGGCCGGGAAGACAACCATGATGCGTATTCTCACCTGCTGCATGCCTTCGACCAGCGGTCGTGCAACGGTAGCGGGTTTCGATTGTCTGGAAGATCCTCTGGAAGTTCGGAGAAGGATTGGGTATCTGCCTGAACGGGTACCGCTTTATGACGATATGCGGGTTTCAGACTATCTGGCTTTCGTAGCGGGTATGAAAGGTATGGCTAGCGACCTCATCTCTCAAAGTGTGAAGCGGACGGCAGAAGATTGCGGTCTTGATGATGTCTATGATCGTCGTATAAGCAACATTTCAAGAGGGTACAGACAAAGGGTGGGGCTTGCTCAGGCGCTGTTAAATGACCCCGAAGTGTTGATTCTGGATGAACCCACCGTGGGGCTGGACCCGGGTCAGATCAAAGAAATTCGGGGACTGATCAAGAATCTTTCCGACAGGCATACGATAATATTGAGTACACACATCCTGCCGGAAGTCAGTCTGCTCTGCAGCAAAGTGGTCATTATCAATCAGGGAAAATTGGTCGCCATGGATACGCCGGAAAACCTGAGTGCTCAGGTGGATGATTCATCCAGGTTGATGTTGAGACTCGGTGGCCCTGTCGATCAGGTGGAAGAAGCCCTGGGTCGGGTTCCAGGGGTGATCAACGTTCAACGTGAAGAAAGTCCTGACTCGGATTCAAACGCCTTTTCCCTGGATTTTGCAGCAGGGCAGAATGCTCGTAAGGATCTGCAATTATTGATTGCTGAAAAAGGCTGGGATTTGATGGAAATGCGAAACCTCTCTGCGAGTCTTGAGGATGTCTTTATCAAACTGGTTACCAGGGAAGACTAGGGAGACTCTGGATGAATATCAGAAGTATTGGGCTGATCTATCGAAGAGAACTTGGCAGCTACTTCAGCTCTCATATTGCCTACGTCGTTATTGCGGTGTTTCTGCTGGTTACGGGATATTTTTTTTATAACCTGCTGGCATCCTTTTCAGTCATCAGTTTTCAGGCACAAACTAATGCCATGCTGGCTCGCCAGGCCAACCTGCTTAATATCAATGAAACTGTGGTCAGGCCCCTGTTTGGAAATATCAGCATCGTGATGTTGTTGATGACGCCTTTTCTGACAATGCGCTTGATAGCAGAAGAGCGTAAGTCACGCACACTGGAGTTACTACGAAGTTATCCTGTCAGTGATATTGATGTCATATTGGCCAAGTACTTTGCCTGCATGACGGTTTTGCTGGCCATGATCCTGCCCACTTTGATTTATCCAATCTTCCTGGTGACCCTGGGAGATCCAGAGGTCATGCCGATTGCGACAGGTTATCTTGGGCTAATTCTCCTAGGTGGTACATTTATCGCGGTTGGATTGTTTGCTTCGTCCATTACAGAAAATCAGATAGTCGCTGCATCGGTGTCCTTTGGCCTTCTGTTCTGCTTCTGGTTGCTGAGTTACTCGGTAGCATTCGTATCAGCTGGATTTGGCAGATTCCTGACCTATATCGCCATTAACGAACATCTTGAGAGCCTGGCAAAAGGGGTGCTTGATTCCGAGGACATCATCTACTACCTGGGTTTGATTGCGTTGTTCCTCTTTCTCTCGCTCCGAAGTATGGAGTCAAAGCAGTGGTAGATTCTGCTGGCAAGGGTAAGTATCGGATGTTGAGCGGTATCCTGGGCGTTGTACTTGCTGCTGCGGGCGGAATTGTCTTCGCAATCAGTGGTCAGCTTGGCAATCTATCCCTGGCGCTAATCTGGGCAGGGGTGCTTCTGCTTACGTATTTCGTCTACACACAACTTGATCTGATTCGGGGATTTGTAGGCAAGCGTTCAACTTTCTATGGTGCCAATACCCTGGTGATGACCATCGTCTTTCTGGTTCTTCTGGTGTTAGCTGCCTATATGTCGGTTCGTCATAAGGTCAGGATAGACTTAACCGAAACTGGTCGATATACCCTGGCCCCGCAGACTGTTAAGACCTTGCGTTCGCTGCCTTCTGATATTGAGGTTATTGCATTTTATCGCAGTGATGAGCGTACCCGTCAGGCCATGGCGGATTTGCTTAAAGAATATTCATACTACTCGCCAAGCTTCAAGTTTCGTTTCATTGATCCTGATCAGAGTCCGTTGGAAGCAGCAGAATATGGTGTCACTTCATACAGGACGACATTGATCAGACATGAAGGCAAGCAGGAAGTGGTCAGCTTCGAATCGGAAAATAAGCTGACTAATGCTCTGCTCAAGGTGCTGCGAAAAGAGACTAAACGAATCTATTTCGTTAAGGGGCATGGTGAAAACAGCCTTGCCAGTACTGAGAATGTTGGTTATGCCGCAGTGAAGGAGGCCCTTGAAAAAGAGCATCACGAGGTGCGTGATCTATTGCTGATTGGGTCGGATGGTGTGCCTGAAGATGCAGCTGTTGTCGTTGTTGCGGGTGCGAAAACGGCGCTTCTACCCGGAGAGCTGGAGATGCTGACAGACTATTTGCGCCAGGGTGGTAGAGCACTTTTTATGCTGGACCCTGGTGACGCTCCTCAGTTTGCTCGGTACTTACAGGAATTTGGATTCAGTGTTGGCGAAGATATTGTTATCGATCAACTCAGTAAGGTCTTTGGGGGAAACTACCTGACACCTGTCGTCTCAGAATACTTCAAGGACCATCCAATTACCGCTGAATTTGATCTGGCGACCTTCTTTCCAATGGCTCAAACAGTATCCATAGAAGAGGATGGTTCCACGGGTAGCCAGAACCTTGCCAAAACCAGTAATAGCAGCTGGGCGAAAAGGTCCGGTATTCTGGATGAAAACAACCTCGATTTTGATCAAGCCACGGGTGTTGCTGGTCCGCTTAACATCATTTCTGTGACGTCGATTCCCGTTGATGAAGACCTGCCTGATGGAACTAAACAGACAGATAATCCTGATCTTAAGAAGTGGGGCAAGGTGGTGGTCATTGGTGATTCCAATTTCGTCAGCAATGCCTATATTCAGATGGCAGGTAATCGCGACCTGTTTCTAAATGTTGTCGATTGGCTGGCGGAAGAACATCTCCTTATCTCCATTCGTAAAAAGGCACCGGGGCTCTCACCCATTACAATGACAGCAGTCGAGGGTCGGATGGTTTTCTGGGTCTGTGTCATCATTTTCCCTTCACTGGCATTGATCCTGGGTTTTGCTGTTATTGCTCGCAATAGGGCTCAGGATTGAACTCCACCAGGAAAACTCTCTTCTGGCTGATTACCCTTCTGCTGGTGGCTGGCGGATTCTACGTTCTCGATCAGCAGGTTGCAGAACAAGACAGGATTACCGAAGAGAATCTGAGACTGTTTCACTTCACACCGGATGATGTCGAAGAGTTCTGGATAGCGGGTAAAGAAGATGGCCTGAGAGTGAAAGTTCATCGTCGCGACGGAGAGTGGTGGTTGAAGTTTCCCATCGTTGCCAGGGGGGATGATTCGAAGATTGATTCATTGCTGACCAACGTCGTGGTGTCACGCAAAGACCGCACTCTGTTTGAAGAGGCTGATGCCGGCAAGATGCAGGAATTGGGTCTCGATACCCCCTCTATTGAAATGACATTTATTACCTCAGGAGTTACCGAACATGCCAGCGGTACTCCAACGTCGAATGACGCGGTAAATACCGCTGTGGTGGAGCGTAGTCCATCGAAAGTAGAGACGACAATATTCTTTGGGGATTCAGGCCCGACGAACAACGTAGCCTATGCCATGTTGTCTAAAGATTCTCGAGTCTTCCGTATCCACTCCGATGTGAGAACCGAAGCCGACAGATCTGTCTACGATCTGCGTGACAAATCGCTGTTGTCCTTTGACCCGCTGAAACTACTAACGGTGGATATAACTCGCCGGGACCTGCCGCATCTGGTTATAGAGCATGACAATGGCCGTTGGAACATGCTTGAGCCGTCGGTGGCCAGGGCTTCCCAGCAGAATGTGCTGGAAGGTCTGTTTATGATTAAGGACGATGAAATTAAGGCATTCCTGGGTGGCGATCTTGAGAATAAGCAGGCCTATGGGTTAGATGCCCCAAGAATCCGCATTTCTATAAAAGATCAGCAAAGAGATGAGCCCTACGTGCTGATTATTGGCGATAAGGACAGAAGCAGGCGAGGGTACTTTGCTCTGACTAATCGAAGCGAAGAAGTGCTGGTAGTAACCGAAGATCTTGTCAATTACTTGCTTTCAATCAAGGACAGTTGGCAGGAAATCCCATCATAATTGGCCATGCTTGTTCAGAGGTTCTTTAAATCGTTCGCCAGACTTTCTGGCGTTGTCTTCGTGTGCATGTCGTTGGCAGGTTGCAGCAGGGAGGATCCTGTAGAACCGGCACCTGTTGCTGTTGTGGGTCAGAGTCTCAACGATGTGGGTTCCGAGCAACCCACTGAACCTGAAAGGAAGCTGCTTATTGGCGTCGTTGGGCCAGAAACCGGGCCTGAGGCCCAATACGGTCAATCCGTTTATCAAGGTGTTCTCCTGGCTGCGCAAGGTCTAAATGATGCAGGGGGTATTGGTGGCGAAAAACTAGAGGTCGTCCACTTTGACAACAAGGGAGGCCAGGGGCGCACAAGGGACATCGTGCAACATTTCGTGGATCAAAAGGCCATGGCGATAATCGCGGCACCCACAGGATGGGCTACGTTTGCCCCGACCTATTTGAGCAATGATAGTAAAACTATATTGATATCAATTGGTTCGAGAAGGAAGGTTGCCCGAAGTGGTGACTATATTTTTCAGATGTCTCTTAATGATGAGATTGCGACGGCTTATATGGTTGAGCACGCGATCCGAGAGCAGGGTTTTACCCGATTGGCACTGGTAACGGCTTCAGACTATGACTACTCATTGGACGTCAGTGCACTGTTCAAAATTGCCTTGAATAGCCACGATGCTGAACTTGTATTTGAAACCGATACTTACGACACCTATACGGGGCAGCATGACTTGAGAAGTGCTACGACGAAACTATTGGAAGTTGCAGACTCACTCGATGCCATTATTTTTACAGGCAGTGCTTCTGAAGCGGCTGAGTTGTTGCAAGGCTTGCTCAAAGAGAATGTCAGATTGCCCTTGCTTGGCGGAGAGGACCTGTTTTCTGATGAATTCCTGGATGCGGCAGGTGAAAGTGCGATCGGTAGCCTTGTCTATGCAACCTACCCTAATCAAAGTCTTCTCCGGACGAAGGACTTCATCTCGACATACGAAGTGCAGTATCAAACTAAGCCAGATCGTTTTTCTGCATTGGCATTCGATGCCACGACATTGGTGGCCAACGCTATCGCAGAGTCTGATTCCCGGAAAAGTTCAGTTGTTAGAGAAACCCTGCTCGCGTCAAAACTTGTGGATGGTGTCACTGGAACCTCAGAATTTGCGGCCCAGGGCACATCCATCAATGTGCCATTGATCTACAAAGTAGTTGCTGGCCAGAATATTGGACGATTTGCTCTTCAAAACTGATTAAAAAAACACCCATTAACTCGCTAACTACATGACGACCCTATGAAACGTTTTCATTTCAGATATTACTTCGGTGGCATCGCCCTGATTCTTCTTGTGCTCCAGTTGATAACGGGGATTTTTTTAACCATGTACTATGAGCCGAATCTCAGGGAAGCCTATGCCAGTGTGCAGGCTCTTTACCAGGATTCCTTTCTTCATAGCTGGATGCGGGATTCTCATCGCTGGCTGGCGTTTTTCATCGTTACGTCGGTGGTTGTGCACTTTTTCAGGAGTCTGCTCAGAAAGGATTATCTTCGTCCCAGGAAGAGAGTCTCCTGGCTGACTGGGATGCTGTTGATTCTGGTAATTCTCTTCATCTCTGTTACCGGATTTATCCTGCCCTGGGAATGGAAGGGCTACTGGTTCATGGAGATGGTCCCTAACCTGGCGGGAGAGTTGCCATTTATTGGTGAGCCGTTAAAGAACGGGCTGATCAGTTTCTTCACGCTGAATCGTGTTTTTGTTGCACATATTCTTCTGCTTCCTCTGGTTTCGATCATTCTCATCGACATTCACGTTTTCGGTCATCTTAGAAATCGCAAAGGAGGTATCCCTCGCTATTTGATGATGCATGGTTTGATAACCCTGCCGGTAATCGTCGTGGTCGCTGTGTTGGCGGCAACAGTCCAGATGCCAACTTCGGATCCGGACATTATCCCTCTGCCTCTTGAAGGGCGATTTGTTCCAACCATCGAATGGTATGTGCTGATTTTCTATGTGCCTTTTATGTACTTCGAGAACTGGATCGGGCCAACCCTGGGGTTGTATCTGCCTGGCGTCCTGTTTTTGCTATTGGCTGCGGCACCGTTTTTCTTGCGCCGTAAACCTCTGGAGGAGCGCAAGAAGTCAAAGCTTTCACCAACCATGAAGAAGGTTGCCGCCTTCGTCGTGGTGACTTCTATTTGCTCGGTCTTCTTTGGTTCGGTCTATACCGCTGGTTACAGATCACCGACGATGGGGTGCAACTCGTGCCACAATATCTATATGGGTAGACGTATGGGCGTGCCACCCGATGACTTCAGAGACAGAGAGAAACTTCCTCTTCTGGATGACAATCAATGGATGGTAGAGCACTGGTTTGCGCCTCAGCAAACCTGGTAGTTAGTCTAGTCCGAATCTATAAACTAATGGAGTCCACCGATATTGGCGGGTGTGCACTTGCCGCACCGGCGTGTGCGGAACGCCGCCCGACCCATCCATGGGACTGCTTTCGGCGGGGACGCCGAGTCCATCCAGGCCTCGAGTCTGCGTCAAGCGCACACCCGACAAGATCGGCTACATCCGTGACGATCGGCATTCTCGGATGAGAATGAACTAGGGATTACTCAGTCTAGATGGCGTTATTCTTTCTCGATCTTTTTTCTCTGCCAGGCCCCAAATACTATGGTGGCAGCACCCGCTGCGGTTATCACAAAGTAAAAAGGGTCGATAGAAGTATTGGCGATTTTTGACATGATGATGTTGAACAGCGCAAGAAGAATCAGGACAGTACCCAGTATGAGCGGTTTAGTCCCTTTTTCCCTTTTTTGACTCAAGATATTTCCGTTACAGCTCTCTAGACCAGGAAGCCGAGGAAAAACGCCTTGTAATAAACCATGACGCCGGTGATGTTCATCAGCGCCAGAACACCGAGAAACGCACCGCAGATATTTCTTAAAACTGATCGATATTTTTCGCTCAGGTATCTCAAGCTCAATACCAGCAACATACCGACGAAAGAAAAGGATAAAGCCATACCGAGCCCGTAGATCCAGGCAAGGAATGCACCCTGTTTCGCCGTCTGGGGATCGATGCCTATTTGCAGTATTTTCGCGTAGGTCGGTGTCACGCAGGGCGAGTAGATGACTGCGAACGACAGGCCCAGCAGCAGGGCACAGCCACCATATACAATTGATCGCAATAGTCTGCCATTGATGGACAAGCTGTGCCCGAAAATCAGGTGAAGGCTGATGAGTCCTATGACGACACCAGCAGCGATTCTCAGCCCATTGATATGAGATAAAAGGACCCGGCCCGCATCAATCCCTCTGGAACTGAGAAGCGCATAGATAACACTGAAACCGATTGCGTAGGCAGCGCAGGAGAGTAGTTCCTGCCATTCACCTCTCTTCCGGTCATCAATGAGTCGAATACCGACAAGGTAGGCCAGAAAGAAGGGGCTGATCTGGAGGATGCAGACCTGCCAGATGGAAAAAAACGATGAAAAACCACCCCAGAGTGCGGTGAACCATCCCACTAAAGAATCTCCTCAACCCATGTATAGACGTGTGATTCCATATCTTTGATGTTGCCGTAGAAAATCCTGCGCAGCGTGCCGTTCTTGTCAATGAAGACTGTGGTGGGTGGTGAATTAATACCGTAGGTGCGGGCGATCCTGTCCCCATCATCGTATGCGGCGGGGAATGGCAGGTCATGACCGGTAACGAACTTTCTGAACTTGCTCTCCGGGTCCTGTATTCCAATCATCAGTACATCAACACCCTGTTGCTCGTACTTTGTATGTATTTGCTTTAAGAGTGGAATGGATTCGTTTGAGCAGGGACACCAGGAAGACATAAACGTGATCGCCTTGGCATTACCCGGTTGACCATCGATGGTCATGGAACCGCCATCAAGAAGGGGAAGTTCAAAGGCAGGGGCCGGTTGGCCTATATTGGCTTGCATTTCAATGTCTTCAGCGCAACCCGTCAGAATTCCCAGGACAAACAGCGCTATCCACGGAAGTCTGTCAGGTTTCATGGTCGGCGCCAGAATCCAGCATCTTGTCAATTTCGTGTTCCATTAACCGTTCCGTAACTCCGCCGGCATGAAGGTAGCTGATCATCCCATTGCCATCAATAAAATAGGTTGTCGGCATACCATAAACACCGAAGGCGTCTTTGATTTCACCGGTGTCATCAAGGCCAGCAGGAAATGTGATTCCGTATCGTTCTATAAACTCCAGTGCTTTGGCCTCGGTATCGTTTACCGCAACGCCGACAAACGCAACGCCGTCGCTCTTGTAGTCCTGATAAACCTGGTCCAGAACCGGACTTTCCGCGCCGCAGGGAACACACCATGAGGCAAAGAAATTCACGACAACCGGTTTGCCTCTGTGGTTGCTCAATTTGAAATCACCACCTTCAAGCAAGGTCAGGTTGAAATCAGGCGCAGGTTCCAATGGTGTATCGGATGCAACACGAGAGGTTTCCTCGCTACACCCTGCTGTGAACAGCGCCAATACAAGAACCAGCAACAACTTGTTCATATAACGCACTCTAAACATCGGTGTGATCCTCCTCTTGAGGAATGTAGTCGGGGACGGGCAGGTCCCAGAGGAAATAACGTTTTCTCATATGGGGAAGGCTGATCTCAATCTCTATTGCAGCAATTTTATCTGAATTGAGAGGCGGAAAACTAAGTAATCCCTGTCGATGGTGCTGTTGGCCATCATCATAGATCACCTGCCAGTTAGTCGCTTGTTGCTCATGGCCGTTCCCATCACGCAATATCGCCAATTCAGCCAGATCCCAGGGAGGAACAATACCCTGGTGAGTATTGATATAGAGAACAAAGTGTTCACCAGGTGTCGGCTCAGATCCACCGACCGACCTTCCGGCGACAAGGTAAGGCAGCAATGCGGTATGCAGGGTGGGGATATAGATGAGATCCAGGTAGATGTCATCCTCACCGAAGTCAGATTTCCACAGGTGGCGTTTCAGAAACCTCATTGTCTGTTCGGGCAGAAATGTTGGTACGTTACTGAGAAAGTTGCGCTGAAGGTATTCCGTGATGCTCCCGGCTTCTGAAATACTCAAGTCAGCACGATCCTTGGTATTCATTCTGTCGACGACCCATTCCCACTCGACGGCGGTCCGGGGTTTGTTCTCGATGACGTCCGTGCTGTGGCATTTTCGTGTGCAGGTCGACAGGTAGAGAGTCTGTGTTTCCTGCGGTGATAGTTCATCAATCACCCCATGTCTGAATAAGAAGAGCTTTGCCGCAGTCGTAACGTATTGAGTCCTGCTGCCATTTCCCGGTTCAACTAAAATCAGAAACCCGGCAACCGTCAGCATGCCCACTAAGATGAGGAAGATACCGATACTGATGGTCAGAGGTTTCAATTACTCTTCCCGTCGGCAACAACGCCTGACTGTGATGAAAACCGGCTTACGATGATATATATCGCCGCAAACAAAATAATCAGCCACGCGGCGATACCTGACCACAACATAGCCCAATCCATGGTGTCGAAACTTCTGGTGTACTGATAGATCTTTCCTTCTATCTTCTGTCGTGTTGTCAGGCGGGCGTCATCACCATAGGCGGATATAAAGTAATCCATGATCTCCTGTTTGGTCATGCCTTTGTTAATCAGTTCGCCTATTTCATTTTTCCAGGTCAGGCCACAGGACATGTTGCAGTCCTGAAGTATCAGTGGGCACTGGCAGGGGCATGCCAGGTCCTTGGCGACTTCAGCGACAGTTAGTGCTTCGGCGTTGCTGGAAGCGATAAGGCATGCAGTGAGTACGAAGGCGGTCAGGGATCGTGTCATACGGCGGCGGCTCTTTTTCTTGATTTCAGTAACCAGAAGGTAATCACCATCACACCGCCGATACCTGTGCCAAATATCAGATAGAGAATTGTCCTGATGTTTCGCTGGGTCTCATAGGGTGAACTGAATACCTTTGGACCGCTCATTCGTGAATACTTGATATCCATTGACGGTTTCTGATCCTTCTTTGCGTATCCGATATCGAATACCTGTTCGCGACCAGTATCGAATTCATCGTAGGTATAGTGGTAGTGGGTTTCTTCACCTTCAACGTTCAATTGGCCATCGCCCGGGGAGATGTTGAATTCCGTCGATCTCAGTGGCTGTTGGATGTCGATTTCCAGCTTGTCGATCAAGTGGTTTGCCTTGATCCTGTAGCGAAAGGATCTTTTTTCAACGCTGACATCAAAGGGTGTGAAGTGAAAACTCAGATAGAAATTGGGATAGGGGAGATAGAGCTCTATCTCATCAAATTCGGTTGTTTGTCTGACGGAATATAGCTGGCAGAAATGCTGGCCTTCATGAGACAAACTGCAGGCGTCATTGATAATTGACCCTTTGGGTAGCAGAAAGGTGGTTTTGATAGGGAATGAGGTAACGTCCTCAAACCTGCCATCGTAGATTGCCAGCACACTCGGATCATCGTACTCGGGCCAGATGGAGACCTGCATCCTGCCGATGGACAGATTATCGGCACCGATGGCATAAGCTGACAGAGCTGTACAGACTATCGCAAAGCTCATCAATCTCCTGGTTAGCCCAGGCTTTTTGGGTTCTCTTGCTCTCATTCTAATACCCTCTGCTGGTTTTAGAGAGTAACAAGAATTCTTACCGGTTGCTGGTACCAGTTCTATGTCGTACGTCAATATTTGTATTAATAGACGACCCTGGCGACCAGCATGCCGTCTTCTTCCGCAACGGTAAGCCGGGTCATGCAGGGCATGCAGTAGACTCTGTCACCGGGACGTAGCGAACGGGCGGAACGAATCACAACCAGGCAGACTGGACACAAAACCTCGTTATCGGCCAGTTCATCACCTTTACCTTTCCATTTGCGATAGAACTTCCGATACTTTTTTGGGACTTCGTTGAATCCGGTGTCGGTCAGCTCATATTTCTGCCGGTCAGCAGTAAATCTGTCCGAATCGATCAGTGGATCATTCATGTCGAGAATCCAAGCCGCTCGATTGTCGCCAGATAGTTTGAAGAAATACCGAGATCCTCAGTATCAATCTTGAGTTCCTCGGCGATTTCACTGAATGTGGACAGGACCAGTGGGTTCAGTTCCGCGGTAATGCGATTGAGGCGTGTCCTGGTGTGCGGCGCCTGCTTCAATTTTCGTCCGAGATCGTTTTCACCAAACCCCATGTGCCGGCGTTCATCTTTGGCAACGCCAGTGAGGATGCCGCTGGTAATAGGGTCCGCAGTAGCCGCATGAGCTTGAAAAACAGTGAACTCCATGGCTTCCAGAATGACATTCTGGACAAAGATCGCGGCCTCCCAGTCACGTTGATCGACAAATTCCAGGAGCCGGTCCTTGAACTTGAGCAGCGATTGATTTGATCGAGCTGTGATTTCCTGCCAGGGGTCTTCAATGCCCAGCATTTTCAGGCGATGTACGAAGACCTCCAGATGTCGCCCCTCGTCAACGACCTGCGTCGACAGAAAAATGGCAGCATCGGGTGCAGGTGCAAAGCTGATCATCCCGCTGGATGCCTGAAGTGCCGCCTGCTCGGCCACGCAATAGTTACAGAGCGTGGTCACGAGATAATTCAGCTCAGACTCCGAAAATTCTTCATCCGTCAGGTTTGGGTCGAATCCGAAATCCGTACCGCCGAGATATCCTTCCACTGCTTCCAGCCAGAACTGAAAGGAATGCACCTCGGCGTGGAAGTCCTCTTCACTGAGTGCATGGGGGTCAACTTCAGCCATGACCTTGAGCCTTCCTATGCTGCCGGTGAGAGATACTCAAGGCCGATACGTCCCAGTCTGGTCTTAAACTCGCCTAAGACCGTATCGGAGAGAACAGCTTCCATCTCGCTGGCATCAGCCTTGTTTAGATCCACCCCGTGGTATACCGCAGCTTTCGCGTCGGGTGATGACTGCGAGTGGGCTTCTTCTACGACATCGCTATTGGCTTTGAAGGAATCGGCGAAAGTGGCGAGCATGTGGTAGGTCATATCCTGCTGCATTTTCTGAATCTCGGCTTTCTTCTCCGGATGTTCCTTGATCAGCGAACCGATCCTGTTTTCCCCGAAGCCGACGTGACGTCTTTCGTCAGCAATCGTACCTGAAAGCGTGTGCGCGAACTTAGGGTTGGTACCATCGTTAGTCGCGTGCATCATCTCGAATACACTGAATGCCATGCCTTCAAGCACGATATTCTGGCCAACGACCCCAGCGATAAAGTCCTTTTTGTCGACTTTCTCCAGCAGTACTTCGGCAAATTTGACGAGGTTGGGGTTAGCGTAACGACTAATGGTTGAATCCAGGTCATCTTTTCTGACACCCAGATCCAGAAGCCGCTGTGTGAAGATCTCCACATGACGGGCTTCATCGAGCGTCTGTGTTGCGAGAAACATCTTGCTGCTGTCATCGGGTGCTGCATTGACCAGTCCGGAAGATGCAGCGAGTGCGGCTCTCTCTCCCACAACCAGTTGGACAGTTGTCCGGATTGCATCCTCTCTGAAGGTATCGTTGCCCAGCATTTCTTCCGGCTCTTTCTCGCCAGCGCCGTGCCCGTAGTCGGTGTCTTCAAGATAGCCCTGCGGACAGGACTCCAGCCAGCTTTGAATTGAATAACCCGATAGAAAATCAGCCATCTTAGATCTCTCACAAGTTTGGAATGTGGACAGTACTTTAGAGAGGTTTTACGTTGATAGAACTGACTTATGTCAAATCATCATTCAGAATAAGAATCATATCAGGCCATATCGGAGTCCGATACGGCCGTGGTTATCCGCCTTTGACATCCCTGAACGGTACGGCCTTGTCTATTTCAGGTTCCTTCGGCAGACCCAGCACGCGCTCACCGATAATATTCCGCTGAACCTGGTCGGTCCCGCCGCCGATGGAGGTAAAGTAGGCGTTGAGTGCCAGAAAGTTAGCGTCTTCCGCCCGCGGATTTTCAGAACCTTCCAGGAGGCTTTCTGCGTCCAATAGATCAGTCCGCAGGCGTGCGGTTTCATGCAGGATCCTGGACATGGCCAGTTTTCCCAGAGACATGATGGAAGCAGATGTACCCACTTCCAGGTCTGCTTTCGCTCGAGCCGTGTTGAGGTCGTTGAGTTTGCGCCAGGCGATCACCTGGGCGATACGTTGGCGTATTGAGGTGTCGCTCAGTTTGCCAGCCTCCCGGGCAAGCGCAATCAGTTCGTCTTCTCCTTCAGCCATTTTTACTCTATTGCCGCTGCGCGGACCTCTTGCCGCTTCTCCCATATATGAGCGCTCGTAAGCCAGCGCGGTAACCAGAACCTTCCAGCCGTCACCTTCGTTGCTTAAAAGGTTGGCGGCAGGTGCACGAGCGTCGGTAATAAAAACCTCATTGAAGTGTGACTCGTTAGTTATCTGGCGCAGAGGTCGAATCTCGATACCCGGTTGTTTCATGGGTAGGAAAAAGAAAGACAGTCCTCGATGTTTCGGCACGTCCCAGTTGGTTCGCGCAATCAGCATGCCGTAGTCTGCCCTCGTGGCGCCGGAGGTCCATACCTTCTGGCCATTGACGACCCATTCATCGCCATCGCGTTCCGCTTTCGTACGAACCCCGGCGAGGTCTGAACCAGCTCCGGGTTCGCTGTACAGGAGGCACATTTCGACTTCGCCGCGCATAAGTCCGGGGATTAATTGCTTTTTCAGATCTTCAGTCGCAAATGCCAGAAGCGTGTTGATCCACAGGTTGGTGCGATCCTGTCCCGTACCAAAAGCGTGGACCCTCGCGAATTCTTCCCGGACCACACGGTTTCGGGCATCGTCGAATTCTCTGCCGAACCATTCCTTAGGCCACTGTGGTGCTGCCCATCCGGCATCGACAACCTGGGTAAGCCAGGCAACACGGTTCGGTCCTTCCTGAGCCTCACCTTTCCAGGCAGGGTTCCAGTTTTCTTCCAGCCAGGCTCGAACCTCCTGGCGGACCGTTTCAACATCAGGTAGTTGTTCTGTCATGGTTAACCCCCCAGAGCACACAGGTATTGTTCACGAAAATAGTTCGACGAGCCGAGCAGTTGTTGATCAGCCCGGGACCGTCGCAGGTAGAGATGTGCAACATGCTCCCAGGTGAAAGCGATGCCGCCATGCATCTGTACAGCATCCGCCGCTGACCTGACGAAGGCATCAGCGCAGGAAAAACCTGCAAGGTATCTCCAGGCCGGGGCATCATCGGCTCCGTCATCGGTTTTTTCTGCTGCCTGACGTGCTGCCGAAATTGCCGATTCTACTTCGACGATTAAATCAGCAGCCATGTGTTTGACAGCCTGAAAGCTGCCAATCGGCCGGCCGAACTGGTGGCGAATATTGGCGTAGTCCACGGTAATGTCGAGAATCCGCTGTGCGCCACCTGCCTGTTCGCCAGCTAGTGCAACGAGACCCAGGTCGAGGGCATGTTGTATGGATTGCCAGCCGGAGCCGACATCTCCAATCTGCCGTGCGGGTGTGTCAGTCAGTGTGATCTTGTCCAGTACCAGTGTGTGATCGAAACTTGGCAGGGCCAGGCAAGTGGCACCATGCGATGAGGGTTCGATTTCGAATAGCGCCGGACCGCTGTCTGTATTGGCAACCGCAATCCAGCAATCGGCGCCGCGTCCATGCAGGACAAAACCGGAGGCACCACTCAGAACCCAATCATCACCTCGTCTTTCTGCTGAAATCCCAAGGGTTTTTCCCGTCCAGTCCCCTTCGGGAGAAGTGATGAGCAGAGTTGCAACCAGTGAGCCGGATGCGAGTTGTGGCAGCAGTCGTGACTGGGCATCTTCATCGCCGCTTGCCTGCAATGCCGCAACCGACATCACGGCGCTTGCCAGGAGAGGAGCACCCAGCAATGCGCTGCCAGCCTGCTCCATGACCCTCTCGACTGCGATAATCCCCGCACCTGCGCCGCCGTGACGCTCTTCGACCAGCAGGCTGGTGAGACCCATCTCCGACATTGCCTTCCAGAGCGTGGGATCATATCCCTTGCGGTCCTCCATCCATGAGCGGACCTGTTCTTCGGTGCATTTATCTGCGAGAAGGCGGGTAAAAGCGTCCTGCAGGGTAGAGAGTTCTTCGCCTGACAATCTGGCCAATGTTTATCCTTAGTTATTAAGTTTCACGCATGACAACAAGGTAACACGAATTCAGGATCATCGAATTCAGGATCATCGAATTCAGGGGTCAAGCAACATCTGCCACCAGCGTGCGGTCTGATCTCTTGTTGTTTGCCGCAATGATTGCCAGTCGATGTGTGCGTCCTGGGGCTTGTGGGGATCCAGATCAATCGCCCAAAGCGCATCGATTTCGTTGGGCACAACGGAGTAGCGGACATCGATGATGCGATTCGGGACATCCGGATCGACTGCCAGGTAATCGTTCGAGAACCAGCGGAACCTTTCGATGTCTTTTGCTTGCTGGCTGGTCAGGTCCAGCCAGGGGAGGTGTTTCTTCAGATCGAGTTTTTCGGCGTTATCGCCGGGGTACTGGCGACCATTCACCCCCAGTCTTACAGCATCGACATAGTATCTGTCCCCGGCCTCGTAGACGATCTTCCAGAGGAGCATGCTGCCAAATCCCGGCTTGGCTTCCAGGCGAACCGGATCGTGGTCTCTCGAAGCAGCGAGCGCATAACCCAGTTCCTCGGCTCGTTCGCGTTGGAAGACACCAAAGATGAGGTAGGAGACCGCCCAGAGCATCGCTATGCGACCGAGGGCAGGCTTTTTTCGAATGACCCCGAAGACAATCAGTCCCAGGATTGGCAGGGTGAACAATGGATCGACGATGGAAACGTTGTTCCACGCGAAGCGTTCAGTTGAGAATGGCCAAAACAGCTGGGTGCCGTAGTTCGTGCAGGCGTCGAGCAGGCCGTGTGTAGCATAGCCCAGCAGGCAGCAAATATAGCTTTCTCTGAAGGTTAGTCCCTTGCCCAGCCAGCGATACATGACCAGCGTGACGATCAGGGCTCCGATGGGAATAAAGATCAACGAATGCGTGAACTGGCGATGAAATTCGAGAAACAGCAGTGGGTCGGTCGGGGAAACAATGAGGATGTCGAGATCGGGTGCCAGGCCACCAAAGCAGCCCAGCAGAGTTGCTGACTTGACCTTCTCCTTGCTGCTGGCGGACTGGGCGAGCATCGCTCCCAGAGAGCCCTGGCTGATCGGATCCATTGAGTTGGTTTTCTAATGCTGATAAAGCGCCGGAGTATACCGAAAATTGACGCTTCAACCCGATGTGTTTAGTGTGCAGATCGAGCAGAAGAGGGGTGGTAGCGGCGCACATGAAGGTCTATATCGACTATAAAAGCCCATACGCCTATATCGCCAAGGACCCCACCTATCAGTTGGAGCGGGAATTCGGTATCCAGATCGACTGGTACCCGCTGACACTTAATATCGGCAGCTTTCTGGGAACTGCAAGGAAAATTGACAACGGCGCAGTTGTCGAGAACAACCGTTCCCCCAGGCAGTGGTTGGCCGTCAAGTATGCCTATAGGGATGCAAGGCGATATGCTGAATTACGTGGGCTGACGCTTAAAGGAACACAGAAAATTTGGGACAGCTCCCTGGCTGCCATCGGCCTGCTCTGGGCAAAGCAACAGGGTCATGAGCCGCTAAAAGCCTATACCGATATGACCTATGAACGTTTCTGGAAGCGTGAACTGGATATCGAAGACCCTGAAGTGATCGTGTCCCTGCTGGAGGATTCCGGAAGTAAAACGACAGGATTCGATGAGTATCTTGTTGGTGAGGGCCGCGAATATCACGACAGGCTTCAGGATGAGATCCTTGATGCCGGTTATTACGGCGTACCCACCTACGTTGTCGATGGCGAGTCCTACTTCGGTCGACAAAATCTACCGAGGGTTCGCTGGCATCTCTCAGGGAAACCCGGACCGCTGCCGGACATTGCCTACGACACTCTAGGGTCATGATTTTCTATCTCACATTCGGCGACCTTGCGACCTGGCTGACACTGGCTCCCCTGAAACGCCTGATGAGGGAAACCGGTATTGAAGTTGAATTTGTTCCGATGATCGGTTCACTTGGCAATGTGGTGACGAGTGCCAGGCCGGGTGCAGAAGATCCGCTGGGGGCATACAAAGCAAGGCGGGCCCGGGCGAGAAACATGGCGGCAGAGCGTGAACTTGAGCGAATGAGCGAGATGCTGCACATTTCTGTCGACAATGCTCGCCGGCGGACTGAGCCATTGATGCTTTCAATGGGTTTGCTCTGGATGAATCAGTGCAACGCGTCATGCTTCGATTATCTGGATCTTGCATTCGCAAAAACCTACAAGGAAGCGGGCGATG
>JABHYO010000085.1 GCA_018656865.1 Gammaproteobacteria bacterium
CCCGGCCCCGGGCACCAACCCGCCTGCAGGCTGCAACGCAGCCGAAGGTCGGGGCTGAAAGCCACTGCAGCAACGCGAAGTGGCGAAAGGCAATCAGTCTCCGAGTACTTGAACCGGATGACGAAGTCAGGCACCGCCCAGGCGGTGCCGCAATTACATTGCGTGTACAACCCCGGCCCCGGGCACCAAAATTTTTTGCGCTTTGCGCAAAAAACGAGCTAGCGGCGAAACCACGCGTAAGCACTTCCTGGAAAGGAAGTGCGATAGCCCGTGTCGAAGGCATAATCTCCAACTTACTTCAGCTAGTGCTGAGGTAATCAAAATCCAATCCGAATCCAAAGCCCTCATCTATGGCCTCGCCGCAGTCGCCCTATGGTCCACTGTGGCAACGGCCTTCAAACTCGCACTGGCTGAAGTCGATACCTACCAACTGGTCTTCTATGCCAATCTAACAGCAGTGATCGTATTGATCGCAGCAGTTACCTGGGCAGGAAAGCTCAATGAACTATCTACTGTTTTCAGAGCGCACTGGCGACTAACTATCATCTCTGGGTTGCTGAACCCTGTGATTTACTACCTGGTATTGTTCAAAGCCTATGAACTGCTCCCCGCTCAGGTCGCACTATCCATAAACTACTCCTGGGCGATTGTGCTGTCGCTGATGGCCATCGTCTTCCTGAAACAGAAGATGATCAAAGCGGATCTTGTCGCTGCATTTATCTGCTATGGCGGTGTCTTTGTTATCGCAACTCAAGGGGAGTTCACTTCCTTTGCCAGTGTGAGCATCTTCGGCGTCGTACTGGCGCTGATCTCGACGGTAATCTGGGCCAGCTACTGGACACTCAATATTGCTGACCGGCGGGATCCGGTTACGGGGTTGTGCCTCAATTTTGTTATTGCGTTGCCAGTATCAGCCATTGTCTGTTTGGTTTTCTCAGGCTTCTACATTTCGATCCGCGGCGCGGCCGGCGTGGTTTATATCGGGCTCGTCGAAATGGGCATTGCTTTTCTGTTCTGGTCGACGGCATTAAGGCTAACTAGCAATGCTTCCAGGGTCAGCAATCTGATTTTTCTCTCTCCTTTTGTGTCTCTGGTTATCATCAACAAGGTTCTTGATGAGCCCATATTGCCGACGACATTGATCGGTCTGGCCCTGATTATAGGTGGCCTGTTGCTACAGCAGGGCATGCACAACCGTCACGAGAAGACTTGAAATCAGTTTTTTTGACCTCAAATAGGTCTGTGAGCCAGCAATATTCTCTAATTTATGGAAGATCAAAACGGCAACGCCGAGTTCATTCCCCGTGACAATTCGAAAGCTCCGGCGAGACCTGAAGAGGTTCTGCCGGAAACGCTGCAATTGATTCCCCTGGATTCCCGGCCCTATTTCCCTGTCCTTATCCAGCCAATCGTCGTCGACCAGGAGCCCTGGGGCGAGGGTTTGAAGGTTGTCGCCGAAAGTGCGCACAAGCTGGTGGCGTTAAGCTACGCTTCTCCTGGCGCCAAGGGCATACCTGGACCGGAAGATATCGCTAAGGTCGGTTGTGTCACCAGAATCCTGCGTCTTCACCCAACGAAGGATAAATTGCAATTCATCGCTCAGGGACTCAGACGATTCAGAATTGTCGAATGGGTCAAAAGAGAGCCGCCCTATATTGTCAGGGTGGAATATCCGGAAGAAAAGTTCAGCGCCGATGACAGCCAGCTTCGGGCTTACGCCATGTCTCTCATCAATGGAATAAAAGAGCTCATGTCGTTGAACCCGTTGTACAACGAAGAGCTAAAGGAGTATCTAAACCACTTCAACCCAAACGACCCATCACCTCTCGCTGATTTCGCGGCTGCGATCACCTCTGCCGATCCGGTTGAACTTCAGGACATTCTGGAGACCTTCGACCTATTAGAGCGAATGGAGAAGGCATTGCTGCTGCTGACGAAGGAACTGGAGATGTCACGTATCCAGGCCAGCATTACAGAGCAGACCCAGGAACAGCTTTCGGAGCAGCAAAGAGAGTTCTTTCTCCGCCAACAACTCAAAGTGATTCAGAAGGAACTGGGAATATCCAAGGATGATCGTGAATCCGACACCGACACATTTAGCGAACGGCTCGAAGGTAAAACCGTTCCCGAACATGTTCAGCTCCGGATCGATGATGAAATGAAGAAACTGCAGATTCTGGAGCCATCTTCAGCAGAGTACGGTGTTACCCGCAACTATCTCGACTGGGTGACTTCAGTACCCTGGGGCGTCATGTCCGAAGACCGGCTGGATCTTGATCACGCACGAAAGATTCTTGATCAGGATCATGACGGGCTCGATGACGTAAAGCAGCGGATTATCGAGTTCCTTGCGCTGGGTGCATACCGAGGCGAGATTGCAGGCTCCATTCTTCTGCTGGTTGGTCCGCCCGGTGTTGGTAAGACGTCAATCGGGAAATCGGTTGCAGAGGCACTGGGTCGCAAGTTTTTCAGGTTCAGTCTTGGTGGCATGCGGGATGAAGCTGAAATTAAGGGTCACAGGCGCACTTACGTCGGCGCTATGCCCGGCAAGCTGATTCAGGCACTCAAGGATGTCGAGGTGCACAATCCAGTCATCATGCTCGATGAGATCGACAAGATCGGCGCCTCTTATCAGGGCGACCCGGCTTCAGCGCTACTTGAAGTTCTGGATCCCGAACAGAACAGCGAGTTTCTGGATCACTACCTGGATCTCCGGGTCGACCTTTCCAAGGTTTTGTTCGTCTGCACGGCAAATACACTCGACACGATACCAGCACCTCTGCTCGACAGAATGGAGACCATACGGCTGGCCGGTTATCTGACGTCCGAAAAGCAGTTGATTGCCAAAAATCATCTGTGGAAACGTCAGCTTGAGCGAGCCAACATTCCGTCAAAGAAACTGAAAATCTCCGATGCGGCATTAAAAAAAGTCATCGAGGGTTATGCCCGTGAAGCTGGTGTCCGCAACCTGGAAAAACAGCTTGGGCGCATCATCCGAAATTCGGTGGTAAAACTGCTTGAAGATGACAGTCAGTCGATATCTATCGGCACAAAGCAGGTTGAAGAAATCCTCGGTGCGCCGGCATTCAGAAAGCAGAAGCCGCGCAAAGGTATTGGGGTCGTTAACGGGCTAGCCTGGACTTCGCTTGGCGGTACCACACTGGCCGTTGAAGCCTCTCAGGTTCACGACGGATCTCGTGGCTTTCGTCAAACCGGACAACTAGGCGATGTCATGCAGGAATCAGCGCAGATTGCTTATAGTTATATCGCGTCGCATCTGCGTGAACTGGGCGCTGGTGAAAACTTTTTCGACAATGCCATGATCCACCTGCATGTCCCCGAAGGTGCCACACCAAAGGACGGTCCTAGTGCTGGTATTACGATGGCGACGGCGCTCTTGTCTCTGGCGCTTGGCAAACCGATCAGGAGAAATATTGCCATGACCGGCGAAATGACTCTGACTGGCAAAGTCCTTCCCATCGGCGGTGTCAGAGAAAAGGTCATCGCTGTCAGAAGGGCCGGTATCGCCGAGGTGATCCTGCCTGTTGACAATGAACGGGACTATGACGAGATGCCCGACAACCTTAAAGAGGGTATCTCGGTGCACTTTGCCACAAACTATGACGATGTCGCTGCGCTTTGTTTCGGCTAATCTGGTATGTGACGGATCTGGATCGCTTCGATTCCTGAACCAGCCAGCACGTCGGATATCACCACGACCTTGTCACCGACCTCCAGACCCGCTCGTTGCTTCAGCGCATCGAATGCCGTTTGCAGCGTCTTTTCCGGATCAGAGCTGAATGCCGTTCGAAACGGCGTCAGATGACGGTTCAGAATAAGGCGGCGACGTGTCTGGGAGTCATTGGTAAAGGCATAGATTCTGGTTTTTTGAGGGTGGCAGTTGGTGACATAGTCAGCCATCAGTCCACGACGGGTGATGACAACAATTCCTTTGGTGTGCAGAGATTCAGCCAGTTGCACCGCCGTAACCGCCAATGCCTGCTTGTCGTTGTCGGAAACCAGATCATCGGTAAAACCGAGACCTTGAAATGATTCTGTCGCTTCGGCGATCTCACCTAACTGCTCAACGCAGCGAACCGGGTGTTTGCCTACGGTAGTTTCACCTGACAGCATGACCGCATCGACTTCCTCGTATATCGCGTTGGCAACATCCGTGACTTCTGCCCGTGTTGGAATGGGGTTTTCAATCATTGATTCCAGGAGGTGTGTTGCAACGATAACTCTGCGACCTCTTTCTGCACAGCGTTGAACGATGCGACGTTGTACGTTCGGCAGTTCTGCCACATTGATTTCAACACCGAGATCGCCCCTCGCCACCATGATACCGTCGACTTCTTCGAGTATTTCATCGAGGTTCTCAACACCGGATTGATCCTCGATCTTGGCAATAATCTTGATCTTGCCGAGCTTGTCTCCCATCAGCCCTTTCAATTCACGAATGTCATCTGCTTCGCGTACAAAGGAGAGTGCGATGAAATCAACTTGCTGTTCCATGCCAAAGAGGAGATCGGCACGATCTTTCTTAGTGATCGCAGGCAGGTTAACCCGAATACCCGGCAAATTGACGTGGCGTTTGCTCTTAAGGATGCCGCCATCTATCACCTTGCAGTCCATTGTCCCGTTTTCATTCTTGGCGAGGACTTCAAGATTGATGATGCCATTGTCGACTGTGATTCGGTCGCCAACATCAACGGTATCGAGCAGTTCATCGTAGTTGATATGAAAGGAGGAGGATTCGACATCAATCGAGTCCCTGACACTGATGGTGATTCTGGAACCGTTTTTTAGTTCAAGATCGTCTGCAATGTCACCGGTTCGAATTTCCGGCCCCTGTGTATCCAGCAGGATGGCGACGGGAGTATTGAGTTTTCTGTTCAGCGTTCTGATCGACTTAATAACACGGGCGGCGGATTCATGATCACCATGCGACATATTCAGGCGCACGACATCCATCCCGGCGAAGGCCAGTTTCTCCAGCATCGGGTAGGATTCCGTTTTCGGTCCGATGGTGCAGATGATCTTCGTTTTTCGCATTGGCTCGAGTCGACATCAAAGGGCGCTAATAATATAGAAATCACCGGCGATGTATAAGGTTAATAGTATTCGATCGGGCGCAGATCTGCTCCCGCAACAACGATTTCATGTTTGATAGCACAAAATCGCAATTGCTGACGCGACAGATTTTCGGTCGAGCCGTTAGCGGCTTCGCTGAAAACTGTTAGAACAGTTTCATCTGGTGTTCCTCAGCGATGCCGTCATCGTCGCGGAAACTGACACCGAGGCCCAGCAGGCGAATGCCCTGACCATCGCCTCTCTCCCAGGCCAGGGGCAGTAGTTCATGATAAAGGTTCAGATCGAGCGCAGCGGCAGACCTCTCCATGGTGGTTTGAGTAAAATCTGCAAATTTGAGTTTGATCTGAAGGTTCTTCACTCGCCTGTCTGCGTGTGCATCCATTCGTTTAGTCAATTCCTCAAATAGAGCGGCCAATGGTTCACGAACTGCTTCCACTTCCGTGATGTCCTGAGGGAAGGTTCTTTCAACACTGACGCTTTTTCTCACCCAGGATGTTGTCAAAGGTCGATCGTCGATACCCCGTGCACGCTTATTTAGCAAAACACCCAGGCTACCAAGGCGTCGGACAGTTTCTTCTTCACCCAGATTGCGAATATCGGCGCAGGTCTGTAACCCCATGTCTTCGAGGCGTTTTACAGTGACCTTGCCGACACCCGGGATTTTCCCGAGCGGCAGCTCACTGACGAAATTGTCGACACCATCGGGCGTGACAACATACTGACCATCGGGTTTGTTCAGGTCACTGCAGATCTTCGCAATAAATTTATTTGGTGCGACCCCTGCGGAAGCAGTGAGGCCCAGCTCGTTTTGGATAGCGGAACGAATATCTTCCGCGATGAGCGTCGCGCTACCCTGACGGTGGTTGGAAGCCGAAACGTCTAGAAAGGCTTCGTCCAAACTGAGGGGTTCGATGATATCCGTGAAGCGACGAAAGATTTCCCGAATCTGGCTGGAAATTTCCTTGTAATGGGACATCCTGCCGGGAACCACAGTAAGGTTTGGGCAAATACGTTTTGCATAAGCAGTTGCCATGGCTGAATGAACGCCGAACTCCCGGGCAATGTAATTGCAGGTGGAAATCACACCTCGACGGTCCGCAGAACCACCAACAGCGAGTGGAATGTGGCGTAGACTCGGGTCATCTCGCATCTCGACTGCGGCAAAAAAGCAGTCCATGTCAACGTGAATGATTTTCCGTTGCATCTGTTAACTCTGAATCCAAAGATAGGTACAGGACAGGACACTTCTAGTTTAGAATCCCTGTTCTTCCACGCAACCCGAACCTGCTCGGGAATTTCCATGACCCTTGATGACATAAGAGACAGATTCACCCCGGCGCTGGATGAAATTATCGATCGTTGCCGAATTACCGATGACTTCGTTGACAGAGAGCAGTTTCAGGTTTTGATCGCAACCATCTGGGGCAATGCCGTTGTTGATCCAGAACGCTCAGGAATCGAGGAATCCGATCTCGAGGATCTGCACGACTTTCTCAATGAGCAGATCGATCGCGTTATGGGGGAGGGTGCAACGATAAGTAGCTGCTTTGAGTTCATTGTCAGTAAAGAAGGCGATGAGAGTCTGGAACGACAGCACGTTACTGCCAATCACAAGGAGTTCCTGCACTACTTCGCAAGGCTTATCCTTCAGGACGTACAAGCCTGATCCAGGAAGCTAGGCTGCTTCCTGGCGGCGAAGATATCGATCAACGACCAATGAGCCGATCAGGTCACCCCCGACATTGACCGACGTGCGTATAGTGTCGAGGGGTCGTTCAATCACCAGCAGAATAGCGATGGCTTCAAGGGGTATGCCTATAGCCAGCAACACCATCTGCATACCCGACATCGAGGCCGACGGCATACCAGGTGCGCCAATTGACGCCACCATAGCCATGAGAAAGACCGTAATAAGCATGACATTGGAGAGCTCGACACCGTAGAGATAAGCTAGAAAAACTGCGGCAATCGCTTCAAACAATGCGGTACCGTCCATATTCATGGTCGCACCCAGCGGCAGCACAAAACTCGACACGCTTGATGAGACACCCAGTTCTTCTTCTGCTGTTCGCATGGAGACCGGCAATGTCGCTGCCGACGACGAAGTGCTGAAGGCAACCAGAAGCGGTTGGGTTATTTTTCCCAGCAGGACTACAGGTGACATTCCCGTTGCCAACCAGGCGATGGTGGGTAAAACAATCAGGCCATGTATCAGCGTCAGGCCGATAACCAGGGCGCCGAACTGGAATAGCTGTGTCAGGAATGCCTCGCTGTGACCCTCGCCGCTCGAAAGCCGAAGCGTAAAATCGAACAGGATGGCAAAAATTCCGACAGGCAGAATACGGATAACCCAGCGCAGGATGCGAACAATGACATGATTAATGTCATGCACAAGACGGAATAGAGGGCTGCTTTCCTCCAGGACCAGCACCATGGCCACTCCGATCAAAATGGCGTTGGCGACGATACCCAGGATGTTGAGATCGACCAAAGCACTGAAAGGATTAGTAAAGGCGAGGGTCGCCATTGTCGCAAGTATGCGGATAATCGAATCGCTACCCGGCTCCAGCATTCTGGTCGCGCTGGTATCAATACCGACAGACATCACCTGTTCGTAGGCCGTCCAGGGATGAAAGAACAGGACAACAATCAGCGCCAGCGCGATAGCGATACCGGTGGTCGTTAGGTAGTATCCGATGGTGATACCACCCAGCTGTCGAAGGCGAATAACGTTGCCGATCGAAATAATCCCGCCTATCAGCGAAAAGAAAATCATGGGGGCGATCAACATCTTCAAGAGCGCAAGAAATGCCTTCTTCAGGAATGTGATCGTTTCTACAACTGACGGTATTCCTTCTGGCGTTATCGACTGGTAGATGGTCGCCAGCAGAATACCCAGGGCTGCCGCCAAAAAGACCTGAACGGTAAGATTTTTAAGCAAGATCTGACTTCGGCTTATACAAAGGCGCAGATCATAACAAACTCATTGTTGCTTGTTATCATGTCATTATGCATCCGCACAGAATTACGATAGATCTCGGCACGATGAAGCCGACAACCTGTACCCGGGATTTTCACGTTATGCTTGGATTTCGCAGCGAAAAGGGCTGCCTCAGATCATTTCGACGAGTCGGCCACTTCCAGGGATTCAACTTCTTTCAACTCGCACGGCTGGCGGATAAGGCAGAAGGCCATATTGGTAACATTGACATCATAGATCGAAAACTTCAGAAAGTTGGCAACGTCGAAGACATACAGATTAGCGCCGATCGCAGCAGCATGATGATTCAGGCCGAGTGTCGAGCAGCTTCGCTGACAGGTGCGTATGGAAGCGAAAGCGAGGCAAATACGGCCGATAATCTCACTCTTTCTCTGCATGACGCAGAGGCGCAACTGACGTCTGCCTGGGCAGACCGTCTGGGTATTCCTGAGAAGGGCACAATCGAAAACTACATCGATGCCATTACGGAAGAAGACGCTCCTCTGGTTCGCAGGGTTCTGTCGTCGCCCGACATGCCTTCACTGCACACACTCTGGTACAGGCTGGTATCTCCATCGGGTCGTGTGATTCCCGTCTGTCACGTAATTCAGGTGGTTGATTCAGAAGACGGAAAGCAGATCTGCGGCAGTATTACTGAATGTGACTATCGGGATCTAAAAAAGGTCAAACTTGCTTCACTCGCGATTGAACACAGGGTTAGAGCGATTGGGAACGAGACAGTAGAACCAGGATCCCGGGTCAGTCTGCAGAATATTCTTAACCTGGTTGAGGACTGCCTGGCTGAAGAGAACCTTGAAAAGGAAATAATTTTTACCGCCTCTTCAGATGCCCTTGCCCTGACACTCGAAGGCTTTAAACCTTCTAGTCATGAGTTGCTGGCGCTGGAAGACAGAGACTTCAGCCTGCGCCGCGTGGGTGAATCTTCATCCTGGAAAAAACTGTTCCACCTGGCGGATGAGGAGGGCTACAAGCTAACGGCCAGTGTGAATACGAATAGTCAACTGCAGCTAACTCTGAAGCTGAAGGATCTTCCATGAGCGGCTTCTCGTCTCAATTACAAAATGCACCAATTGCATTAATCGCGATCGGTGACGACGATGTCATTGTTGACGCCAATCTGCAGGCGATAGAAGCGGGACTAACGGTTGGTGAGTCTATGAAAAAATATCAGCCGGATTTGGGAGCGCCTTTCCGAGAGGCAGTAGAGCACCAACGCGATACCGAGTCCTGGTTATTCCGATTTGACGATAGTGAAAAACGCTATAGGATCACCTCAATAACGAACGACACTATCCTCTATTGCTGGTTGCAGGATCTGTCGGAGCAGGTTGCTCTTGCTGAGAAAGTAAAGCAGTTGAAAGATCCGGGATCGAAAAGGCTTCGCCGGATCAATCATCAGGCAACAACTGCGCTCGGGTACGCAGAACTTCTCGAAGTAATCATGGATGATCATGAGATGCTGACCGCTGAAAAACTTTCAGCTGTTAAACAGTATCAATCCGAAGTGGCTAATTCGCTGAAAATGATTCAACAGATCGCTCAGCAGGAGAAGGAAGGCAAAGCTGTTGCCAGTTCCTCGATCCTGGTTGCTGAATCTCATGAGGCCCTGAGTGAGCTGATCACCGAACTGTTACGGGCCGAAGGATATCGCGTGGCCTGTTTTTCAGATGGGCAGTCAGCCCTCAAATACTACTCGGTCAATCGCGAGGCTATTAGCAAGGCAATTATCGATGAAAACCTGAAGGGTGAAGGCAATTTACCTTTGGTCATGGCGCTTCGCGATATGGCACCTGACCTGGAAATTGTCACACTGACTGCAGATGCCAGTGCTAGTTCCAGGGACCGGATCCTGAAGCCTGTGGATTTCCAGTTGCTGCTTAAGGCCGTCGAGGACTAATCAACAGCACGAGACAAGGTTGGGCCGATCCGTTCATGCAGAACCAGATCGCAGACGGGATCGAGATCGGTCTCCTGATCGTTAATGATAACGAGACGGGCGCCGTTTTGTTTTGCCAGTCTTGGGAACCCAGCCGCAGGATAGACAACCAGGGAAGAACCGATCGCCATAAACAGGTCGCAATCGAGCGTGGCTGCTTCGGCGCGTTGCATTTCCTCCAGCGGCATCTCCTGGCCAAAGGAGACGGTAGCGGTCTTGACGATACCATTACACTCATCGCAACAAGGGATTGTGCCGTCAGCGAGAAAGTCTCGTTTGATCTCCTCCAATTCAAATCGTTTTGCGCAGGACAGACAGGTGGCATAACTGGCATTGCCATGCAGTTCTATAACCAATTCGTCTGGGGTGCCTGACTTTTGGTGCAGGCCATCAACATTTTGTGTAATCACATGGGTGACTTTCCCTGCATCAACGAGAGAGCTGATTGCCCGGTGCCCTGCGTTGGGCTCAGCTTCGTCCCAATTGCCTTCGCTGGAGAACTTACGTTGCCAGGATTCACGGCGCATGTCTTCGGAAGCAACGAAATCGCTAAAATCGATAGGTGTCATTTTGCCCCAGATACCCTGCGGACCACGAAAGTCTGGAATACCCGATTCCGTCGATATACCAGCACCGGTGAAAACGACAATCCTCTCGCTAGCCTTGATCAGTGCCCTCAGCTCGACGATGTGTTGCGGCACTTTCTCCATATCTGACATGGCGATTACATCTGCATTTGTGTCAGGCAAGGATACTCCGTGGCATCGCAACTGGCCAACTTGTCCTGCCTGGTTCCTGGTGGCAAAGTGTGTCATCGGGAAATGATCGTATTGTCACCGGTGTGAGAACGACAAAGGAGGGCGCAAACAATGGGAATCTACGAAAAGTATCTATTGCCTAAATTATTGAACATGGCGATGAAGGCACCGGCGATGACCGAACTGCGTCAAAAGCTTGTACCCATGGCGGAGGGTAAGGTGCTGGAGATAGGTGTTGGCTCTGGTCTAAATTTGCCATTTTATGATCGAAGCGTGCAGGTTACGGGGCTTGATCCTTCGGTAGAACTGCAATCCTATGCTCGCGATGTGGCTAGTCGCCAGGGCGTCGACGTTGAGTTTCTCTCCGAAGGCGGTGAGGAGATTCCAGCTGATGACAACAGTTTCGACAGTGTGGTGATGACCTGGACTCTCTGCACGATTCCAGATCCTGTGGCGGCGATGCAGGAGATTAGACGGGTGCTTAAGCCCGAGGGCAAGATCATCTTCGCTGAACATGGAGAAGCACCCGATGCAGGTGTCAGCCGGTGGCAGAAGCGTATCAATCCGATATGGAATGTCATTGGTGGTGGCTGCAATCTTAATCGCCGTATTGAGGCGCTTTACCAGGATTCGGGTTTTGCTTTTGATCAGATCGACCGTAGCTACCTGCCGGGGCCCAAATGGGCGACCTATACCTACCGTGGGGTAGCCAGTATTCGTTAAAGACGGAGCTGACCGAAAGCCCTTGGTGGACCTGATTTCAGCCTGGCAATCACTTTCTCGGCACAGATTGCCGGGGATTCCAACGACGTATCCACCTCGACGTCATAGCAGTCATGGGCGTGACAGATCTCGAAATGCCCAATAGCAGTGCCTGGAAAGCGTCCCGGTCTTGCTGACTCCCGTTCTGCTATTACCTCAGGCGGACAGCGCACGCCAACAAAGTACAGAGGGATGCCCTCCATCACAGTGAGATAATCATCGAGAAAAGCCGGTGTCAGGATGATGTCGTCGATCAGGATGTTGATGTTTTCATTTGCCATGGTGGCAATTGCCCTGCGCATTCCCCGAAGCAAGCGCCTGCCATCCTCGCCAAACCTTACTTCGGTGTAGGCTTCACCGTGTTCGGGTCGTACCGGGACGATGTTTAAACCTCGCTGACCCGTTGTTCCCTCAGGAGAGTTCAGCCCCCGGTACTTGTCCGGCAGCCCGTCTCGAAACTGATCAAGGGCGACATGCTGATAGGGTTCAGTCAGTCTCTCCTGAAGCGCGTGAGCAAGTGTGGTCTTGCCGGCGCTCGACGTGCCGTTGAGGAAGATGATGGTGCCTTGGGTCATGATTCAGCCGTAGTACTTTCTCTGCAGTGAACGAATTTCAGAGAGACTGGTTTTATAGTTCTGGGTCTGTGGTGTTGTGAGATTGAGCATGGCCATAATACATCCGAACTGCCCGCGTCCCAAAGGATTGAGATCTTCAAGGATGCCACAGGTATATCCGGCACGAAAGGCATCACCGCAGCCTGTTACATCAACTATCCTGACATCGGGTAGGGCGTCGACATGAATGATGCCTTCCTGCGTAATAATTTCTACACCGTTGGCACCGTGAGTAACCACCACTTCGGCAACCAGTTCGATTATCTTTCCCGGTGTCAGCCCTGAATTTTTCTGCAGCACACTGTACTCATAATCATTGACGATAAGAATGTCTGCCAGTGAAAGTAGTTCGACAATCTCAGCCCGCTGGTACTCCGAAATCACCTGGCCGGGGTCAAAAATCATCGGCACATTAACTGCCGAAAGATCTCTCGCCTGTGCCAGTGCCAGGTTTGGCATCTCAGGTCCAAGGATCGCGAGCGCAACATCATTGATTTCCGAAATTTCACTAGGCAACTTCCGATCAGGAGAGCCAGGCCCCGGGTAAAAACCAATGATCTGATTACCATGCTCATCGTTAATCATCATACAGCTGGCACAGTTGTCACTGTCGTCATTGATTGCGATATAGGAGGTATCGATACCATGGGCTACAAGATGATCGAGATAACGGTCTCGAAAGTTGCGGCCCGCCGAAGATAATGGGATAGCAGTGATACCCAATTGAGTCAGCCCCCAGGCGATGTTGGGTGCACAGCCACCGAAGCTGGTCTGCATCTCCCTTAGCTGAAACGAGACGTTTAATGCATTAATTGAGTAGCCGGACTCGTACTCGGCAAAGTCTCCGGCATAGAAACCGGTCTGATCAATGGCAGTGCTGCCGGAAATCAATACGGTTCGTTTCATGAATCCCGACCCTGATCGAATGCTCTAAAGGTGTCTATCACAGTCTGTACATCGTCGTGGGAAATATCCCGGTGCAACACAAGTCGTGGCGATGACAGCGTGATGCCATGTGCTGCCATAAATGTATTCAGATTCGAAAAATCCGTGGTCTTGAGATCGAGCATGACCATATTGGTATCTGGATCGTCGATGACGCCTAAGGAATCAAGCCGTTTCAGCGCCGTGGCGAGTTCGTCAGCATGATCGTGGTCCTCGGCCAGCCGTTCGATATGATGGGTGAGAGCATAAATACCGGCAGCCGCCAGGATACCGGCCTGACGCATGCCGCCCCCCAGAATCTTTCGCCAGCGTCTGGCCCTGGCAATTGTCTTTTTGTCACCGACAAGAAGAGAACCGACGGGTGCCGCAAGCCCCTTCGACAAGCAAATAGATACCGTGTCGAAGTGCCGTGTAATTTCATCGACCGGAACTTCGAGCCTGACCGATGCGTTGAATACGCGGGCACCATCAAGATGGGTTCGCAAACCGCGCTCGGCAACAAAAGCTGAAAATCGCTGGATGTAGTCCAGCGAAAGAACCTTTCCTGATTGCGTGTTTTCCAGGCAAACAAGTCGGGTTCGAGCGAAGTGATAGTCATTGGGTTTGATGGCAGTGGCGATTTCATTCAGATCAAGCTCGCCCCGATCGTTAAAGGCCAGGGGTTGGGGTTGAATACCGCCGAGAACAGCACCACCGCCCCCTTCAAACTGATAGGTGTGGGCATCCTGACCAGCGATATACTCGTCACCGCGCTCACAATGACTGAGCAGCGCCAGTAGATTTCCCTGGGTGCCACTGCTGACAAATAATCCGGCCTCTTTGGCGGTCAATTCCGCTGCCAGGGTTTCAAGTTTATTGACCGTGGGGTCTTCCCCGTAGACATCATCTCCGGTCTGGGCCGAGATCATGGCCTCCATCATTGCGGCTGATGGCCGGGTGACTGTATCGCTTCTGAGATCAATCATTGAAAGACCAAGTAAATCAGTAAGATATGAATGTCATTTAACACTGATTATAGGCGTGAGTTCAATTGACAGCCTTGATATCGGTGACTATTGTCAGTATCTAAATGTCACACCGTACCGGATCATGTATACAGGAATAGTTCAGGACTGCCTGCCCATCAGGTCACTGGAGAAGAAAGAAGGGCTTTACAGTTTCACCATCTCGTTCCCCGATAGCATGCTCGAAAGCCTTGAAACAGGCGCGAGCGTTGCCGTCAACGGTGTTTGCTTCACAGTAACATCGATCTCTGGCAGCGATGTGTCTTTCGATGCGATCAGAGAAACCCTGGCCCTCAGCAATATCCGGTTCATCGAGACAGGGACGCGAGTCAATATCGAACGGTCCGCAAAGTCCGATGCAGAAGTCGGCGGGCATATCCTTTCGGGGCATGTAATCGGAACCTCTGAAGTCATTAGTGTCGATCACAGTCCAAACAATAGGCGCCTGACCTTTGCCGCTGATGCTGGCTGGCTAAAGTATGTATTCGAGAAGGGGTTTCTGGCCGTTAACGGTGCGAGCCTAACCGTCGCTGCGCTTGATCGTCAGGCCAGCGAATTTGCAATCAATCTGATTCCCGAAACGCTGCAACGAACGAATTTTGATGAGCTGGAAACCGGGGACCTCGTCAATATCGAAGTGGAATCTCAGACTCAGGTTATTGTCGATACGGTCGAGCGCATCATGGCTGAACGCTTCGCTGAAGCCTGATCTCGCTGACCTTGAGATACGCGACAAATCCTATATGATGCGCGCCAGACCCATGGCCCGTTGTCCTGAAGCAATCGCATGACACTGCAGCTCTTTGATACTTACGAAAGAAAGGTCCGCACTTTTGAACCGTTAAAATCCGGCGAAGTGGGAATATATGCCTGTGGTCCAACGGTCTACAACTTTGCCCACATAGGCAACCTGCGCACCTACTTGTTTGAAGATCTTCTGAAGCGGGTTCTTATCGGTAACGGTTATCGGGTCAATCATGTTGTCAATATCACCGATGTCGGTCATCTCACGTCAGATGCGGACACGGGAGAGGACAAGATGGAGTTGGGCTCTAAACGAACCGGCATGACGGCCTGGGAACTCGCCACCTTCTATACTGAAGCCTTTCAAAAGGATCTGGAGCGGCTGAATGTCCGGTCACCGGACATCTGGTGCAAGGCAACCGATCACATTCAAGAGCAGATCGATTTTGTCAGCGACCTCGAGTCAAAAGGATTCACCTATTGCACTTCAGACGGCGTCTATTTCGACTCGCGAAAGCTCAATAACTACGGCTACCTCGCCCGTCTAGATATTGATGGTCTTCAGGCGGGCGCACGGGTCAATCAGGGTGAGCGCAGATTTGTCACTGACTTCGCACTCTGGAAATTTTCGCCCGAAGACGAACAACGGCAGATGGAATGGGATAGCCCGTGGGGGAAGGGGTTTCCCGGTTGGCACATCGAGTGTTCGGCGATGTCGGCGAAATATCTGGGTGACTTTTTCGATATCCACTGCGGCGGTGAGGACCATATCCCCATCCACCACACCAACGAAATTGCCCAGACTGAAGCGTCAAGGGGATCCCGGCTGGCGAACTTCTGGATGCATGGTTATTTTCTACAGATGGATAACGCGAAAATGGCCAAATCGAGTGGAGAGTTTCTGACACTCGATGTACTGATCGAAAGAGGTTTTACGCCGTTCGACTATCGATATTTTTGTTTCACCGCCCACTATCGCAGCCAGATGTCCTTTAGTTGGAAAAGCCTGGAAGCAGCACAGACAGCTTTGAGCAGGCTTTACGAAGCTTTCGCATCCTGGGGTCAGGCGGGTGATGCTTCAGAGGAGTACCTTGCTCGATTCCATGAATTCCTCAACGACGATCTCAATATGCCAAGAGCGCTTGCGGTCATATGGGAACTGGTCCGATCCGATGAGCCGGACGAAGTAAAGAAGGCGACGCTACTGGTCTGCGATGAAGTCCTGGGTCTTGATCTGGCGGACTGGGAACCCGAAGAGGTCATTGTTCCCGATGAAGTACTCAGGCTGGCGGAAGATCGTGAAGGCGCCCGTCAGGCAAAAGACTGGGCAAAGGCGGATGCGCTGAGGGACGAGATATCCTCTCTCGGTTTCGCCGTGGAAGACACGAGAGAGGGGCCGGTAGTCACAAAAAGCTAGGCCCTACCGACCTGCCACTCGTCGAGATCTGTCGCGGCGCCTTGCTGGAGCCTGACTCCGACTAATGTCGTCGCAATACCGACCGACTGTGTCCAGCGAGCATCGCCTGACAGGAAGAACTTGCCTGGTCGGGTAGCATCATCGACCCAGAGATCTAATAGACAGCCGACCGGAACGAATTCCTTTGTCAGAAATTTTATGCCGTTGGCTGAAGCGTCGACGGCTGTGCAGGATATAGTCTTGCCTACTAGCGCCTGATCTCCGGCCTGGATAATCTGAACGAATAAACGCTCACCGATAAGCTCTCTCGATTCGGCGCGTTGCTCATTTTCTACAGATACAGCCCTGACAGGGCTTTCCTCTACGTTCATAGCATTTCTTCCCCGGATCGCGTGCAGACTGATAACATTCGACGTTGCTTGCATTTATTGTCACTCCTGCTTTTATATTCCTACTACAGTACTAGCGATTTCCATGCCAACTTTAGGCCGCACACTGCCGTGGCCTTATAAAACAATAACTTAACGGAGAATTGAGGCTCGAATCCTATCGGCGATTGATCTATAATCGCTGTCGGTCTGCGTCAGTTCACTGACCCAATGTGACACAATTAACAAAACTGGAGATTCATCGATCAAGATCAGAGGAAACTTAAAGTGCTGACCGCAGATGTCGCTGCAACCACAACAGACCGCTTCTTTGACCGTATCAAGGCACGTCAGACTGAGATCAGGTCTCGCCTATGTATCGGCCTGGATCCTGATCTCAATAGGATCCCAGCAGTGTGCAAGTCAGAACCAGGCTCAATATTCGCCTTCAACAAAGCCATTATCGATGCCACCCAGGATATCGCCTGCTGCTATAAGCCTCAGATAGCACACTTTGCGGCACAATCCGCCGAAGAGGAGCTGATCGAAACCATCCGCTATCTGCAGTCGATGGAAATACCTGTATTACTGGACGCTAAGCGTGGAGACGTTGGCAGTACTGCTGAAATGTATGCCAGGGAGCTCTTTGAGCGTTATGGCGCTGATGCCGTTACTGTTAATCCATATCTCGGTTTCGACTCCCTGGAGCCCTATCTGGACTATGCTGACAGAGGTGTGTTCATTCTCTGCAGAACGTCGAATCCCGGCGGTGCCGATATACAACACCTGAAATTGGAAAGCGGTGACGCACTTTACGAGCATGTCGCACGTCAGGCTGCGGGCCCCTGGAATGCGAACCGCAATGTCGGTCTTGTCGTTGGCGCGACCCGGCCCGAAGAACTCGGCCACATTCGCCAAATCTGCGGTGAGATGACTTTTCTGCTACCGGGTGTCGGAGCCCAGGGCGCGGATGTCGGAGCAATGATGGGTGCAGGGCAGGGCGGTGGCATGCTTATCTCGTCATCCAGGGCAATCCTTTATGCAGGCGCAGGCGATGACTTCTCAGATCGCGCGAGGGAAGTAGCTCTCGCCACGCGGAACGAGATCAATCAATACAGCAACTGAACAACAACCATAAAAAAGGAAACAGACAATGTTCAGGAAAACCATCCTCATTCTGCTGGGCCTGTTTCCCGCACTGTTATTTGCTGACTGGCAGGTAGATCCGGAAGGGTCCTACATTGGATTCGCTTCAGTGAAGAATGACCTGATCGTAGAAAATCACAGTTTCACGCAGGTAACAGGGATAGTTTCCAAGACAGGTGAGGTACGGATCAAGATCAATCTCGCCAGCGTTGAAACACTGATACCAATTAGAAACGAACGCATGCAGTCTATGCTCTTCGAGATAGCAACATACCCGACGGCTGAAGTTAAGAGCCTGGTAGATGTCGACGAATTCACTTCGCTTGCCGTGGGTGAAAACAAGATGTTAAACATCGACATGACGGTAGACCTTCACGCCACTCAATTGAAAAAGTCGGTGCTGGTAAAAGTCACGAGAAGCAGCGACAACAGTTTTGAAGTCACCAGCCTCGGACCGATCGTTGTTCATGCATCCCAGTTTTCTATGGCTGAGGGAGTTGAAGCCCTTCGTAAAATTGCAGGTCTGCAATCTATTGATCTCATGGTACCTGTCACTTTCGATGTAAGGCTCGTGGCTAAGCAACCATAGTTACCTTGGATACTTCCACTGCCGTCCTGAGCAGATCCTGCTGTCACCCTGAACGTCCCTCGCCGTCATCCTGAACGAACTGAAGGATCTCGAAATCAAACCGCAGCCTGCCGTGAGGCACTACTCTACGATCAGGGTAAAACGTCGATAGAAAGCTCCGACCAGATCGGGCAGTGGTCCGACGGTTTCTCCATTCCACGGATTTCATAGTCAATCCCGGCATCAATACTGGCAGTGAGCGCAGAATTAGATGCCATGATCAGGTCGATCCTTAACCCGCGCCTGGGATCACGTTCAAATCCACGGCTACGGTAATCGAACCAACTGAACAGATCGTCGACCTCCGGATAGTGGTGTCTGTAAAGGTCATTCATTCCCCAACTCTGAAGCCGCTCCATCCACTCTCTTTCTTCCGGCAGGAAGCTGGTTTTGCCGTCCTTGA
>JABHYO010000167.1 GCA_018656865.1 Gammaproteobacteria bacterium
GTGAAAACTGCCTTTTCTGGACGGAAACTAGCTAGAGCCTGCACCGGTCCACAGGCTCCAATAAAGTGGCCTGGGAGAAAGCGACCGGCCTCTGCTAGACAGCACCCTCGAAATCCCCGATAGTTCACGCGTTAGTTTGACGGGGCAATGATCGTCATGGGCTATTTGTTGGCAATCGACCAGGGTACCACCAGTTCACGTGCCATCCTGTTTACTGAACAGGGCGAACCGGCTGGTATCGCCCAGCAGGAATTCCATCAGCACTTTCCGCATGACGGCTGGGTGGAGCACGATCCTGAAGATATCTGGACTTCGACCATCAATGTTTGTCAGGAAGTGTTGAAAGAACAGGGGGTGGCAGCCACGGATATCATCGGGATTGGAATTACCAACCAGCGAGAGACGACGCTGGTGTGGGATCGGATTACCGGCGAACCCGTTTACAACGCTATTGTCTGGCAGGATCGGCGTACAGCGGAATTCTGCGACGAACTGCAGGCCGAAGGGCTGGAACCCTGGATAACGGCTAAAACGGGGCTCCTGCTCGATCCCTACTTTTCCAGTACCAAGCTGAAGTGGATACTCGATCATGTGCCGGGTGTACGCGACCGCGCCAGGGCAGGCAATCTGCTTTTTGGCACAGTCGATACCTACCTGCTCTGGCGACTTACGGCAGGTGCGTCACATAAAACCGACGCTACCAATGCCTCGCGAACCATGCTCTTCAATATCCATACCCAGCAGTGGGATGAAGAACTACTTGAAAGGTTGAGTATCCCGCCGTCTATGCTGCCGGAAGTAGAGGACTGCAGTGCGGATTTCGGTTTTACCGACCCCGCCATCTTTGGTGACGCAATCCCCGTTCTGGGTATGGCCGGCGATCAGCAGGCGGCACTCATTGGGCAGGGCTGCTTCGAAGCGGGGATGATCAAAAGTACTTACGGAACCGGCTGCTTTGTCATCATGAACACCGGTGATAAAGCGATCGAATCCAGGAACAAGTTGCTGACAACTGTTGCCTATCGCCTGAACGGTGAGGTGACCTATGGTCTTGAGGGCAGTATCTTTATAGCAGGCGCGGCGGTCCAGTGGTTACGAGACGGGCTCAAACTGGTTGCCAATGCAGCAGAGACCGAGGCGATTGCATCGGGACATCCGACCGCCCATGGGGTCTACCTGGTGCCTGCCTTTACCGGCCTGGGTGCACCATATTGGGATCCAAATGCCCGGGGCGCCATTTTTGGACTGACACGGGATACCGGTATTGCTGATATCGTCACGGCAACATTGCAGTCGGTGTGCTTTCAGACCCAGGATCTGCTGTCAGCCATGCAACACGACGGAGCCGTGCCGACTATCCTGCGAATCGACGGCGGTATGGTCGGTAATAACTGGGTGACACAGCATCTCGCCGATGTTCTGCAACTCCCGGTCGATCGTCCCCAGGTGATTGAAACAACGGCTTTGGGAGTGGCCTATCTGGCCGGTCTGAAAGCAGGGCTTTTTGCTGATGTTGTTGAATTGGGCAGCCACTGGCGTCTCGATACTCGCTTTGAACCTGAGATGGAACCTGAAATTGCTCATGGGCTCTACCATGGTTGGCAGGACGCAGTCGCCAGAACCCGCTCCCGCTGATATCCGAACTGTTCCCAGCACGGTTACAAAACCCTTACATTCGTTAGGGAATTCCACCTAACTCAGTCAGGCCCGGACGTCTAAAATTGGTACTGGAATTTGGTCGGCGTTTTGTCATGGCTGTTCAACAAGATACTTCAACGCAACAGAAAGCGAGGGTCTACCGCGTTGCGACTTTGGGTGCGGGTATTTTCGTTCACCTGATTGTGTGCTGGACTGTGTTGTCCATCGGTTCTATGAGCATTACCGCGCTCGAATTTCTGGCGCTTGCTTCACTCTCAGCGGCGGGTTTCCTGCTGATTGCCCTGCTGATCGGTATTGAATGGAATCTGACACTGGAAGATCCCGATATGGCCGTGCCCCAGATGATCTGGGCTTTGACCGTGGTCATTATTACCTCCCACTATGCACTCGAACTGAAACCCGTCGTTCTCCTGAGCGGTCTGGCGATGATCGTCATGGGAGCCAATCGTCTAACCAGGTCACAGCAGATCTTTGTGGCAACCTATGGGCTCCTTATCTATATGCTCTCGGTCTTCTTTCTGACCACAATCGACAGCCTCGGCTGGGTTACCGAAATGGTGCTGATGATCGCTTTTGGCCTTGTGCTCGGTTTCGGACCTGCACTTTACCAATTTGAAAGAAATATCATCGAGAACCTCATCACCGATAAGAATGAGGAGCTTGGCCGGGCACTTGAGCAGATAAAGGAGTTGGCGATTCGCGATGAACTTACCGGCGTTTTCAATCGTCGACATATGCTGGAAGTTCTAGATCATGAAAAAGCATTGGCTGATCGCAAAAACTACGATTTCTCTGTCTGTTATGTCGACCTCGATTACTTCAAAAAGGTGAATGACAAGTTCGGTCACGCCACGGGGGACAGTGTTTTGAAGAATTTCTCCCGGGTTGCTGAGCAGGTCACTCGAGAAGTGGACTGTGTCGCCAGAATCGGTGGCGAGGAATTCATCCTGGTGCTTTCAGGGACGAACGAAACCGATGCTGTTACGGTTGCCAGGCGCCTGGCGGAAGGCCTGCGAGACATGCATGTCAGCCGGATTGAACCCCGGTATCGCATCTCCGCATCGATAGGTATTGCCGAATACCGTTCGAGTGAGTCGATTCAGCAGTTGTTGGACAGAGCTGACCGGGCGATGTATGACTCCAAGCGAAATGGCAGGAATAGGATCGTCGTCGCCGGTGAATCGGGCGCTGAGCCTGGATTCGTGAATAATGGCGCTGTCTGACGATAGTCATCTCAGGGACTTCATAAATAACGGCGTCTTGGTATCATACGGGGCATTCGGTCTTTATGTAGTCATTCATGGACAAGCGCGAAAGTACAAGATATGCGGTTGATCTGAACGCACTGGTTCATCCCAGTGTCGGGCGCTCGTGGCTGTGTCAGGTTCATGATTTTTGCGATGCCGGAATGCTCCTGGTGGAACAGAACGGTCGTCCCCGTCGTGCTCTTCCTGGCATCAACGCTGGCGAAGATGTCGGCATTCACTTTAGTGTGCCGACGGACAAGAAAGACCAGCACTTCCGATTGGAAGGCAAGATCGTTCGTGTGATGGATACGGGTGTGGGAATCAGTTTTCCCAATGGTATGGATGAAGATGCCTTTAACTGTCTCAGCGACTTTTCAGGCATGAAACCTGCCGAGACGACAGCTCCTGAAAAAAGCCAAAATAAGCAGGATGAGACACAGCCAGCGTCGACTGATCGCGCTCAGCCGGAGGTGTTTAATCGAAGTAGCCTCAAACCAGACGATGCTCGCAGGATTGTGGCTGCGCTGAGAAAAGAGGCTTCTCAAATCGTTCCTGAAATGACTTCAGCGCTATTCTCTTATATGGACAACGAGCTGCTGGAACTTGCCAAGGACGCCAAATCAAATGCGGAGCAAAGCGAGTACTTTGCTGCCATGTCAGTGCTGGAAAAATCGAAGAAGAACATTGGTCAGAAATTTCTGGATGACGTGCTGAACCAGTTTGATGAGCCTCGTGATCTGCAAACCCTGCTTGAAGAACGAAAGAAGTTGAACGACGAACGAAAGGCGCAATCACAGCAGAGAGTAAAACTGTCGCTGGTGAATACGGAAGATTTCGAGGACTGGCTTGCTGTCGCCAATATTGTTTCCCGCAGCGAGCGCATGTATGAAAAGCTCTTTTCAGAATTGCTGCAGCGAATGGGGATGATTGTCGATTCCTGGGGGCATGCGGAGGCCAATCCTCTGGGCGCGGCGGTTATCAGCCATGCCTTTGACGACGCTATCCAAAAGATTGATCTGTCCAAGGATATGCGTCAGAAGGTGTACAGCGGGTACGAGAACAAGGTACTTCCACTTTTCCGAAAGTTGTATCTCTCAACGACAAAACAAATGGAAGATTCGGGGCTCTTCCCGGATCTCGAAGATGATTACATTACTCCGGTTTCAAGTGCAGTAAAGGAAGAAACACCATCGGATGAACCGGAGGAAATTGAGGAAGAGCCAGCGGAGGAACAAGAACTCGAGGAGGAAGACGAAGAAGAGCTCGAAGAGGAGCCTGAGCCAAAGTCCCGCCGGCGCAGTTCGTCGCGTCGTCGCAGGCAGACACCGGAACCGGAGAGTTCGGAACGAAGCTCATCGCGGCGCAGATCTCGCCGAAAAGAGCCTGCCGAAGCCAGGGCATCAGAGGGTATAGAAAATGTCGGTGAAGCCATCCGCAGCATATATAGCTCAGTTCGTAATCTCATGGGTGCCAATGGTGGTGTTGAGGAAGAAGCCTACAACGAAGACGCAAACTATTTTGAGAATGATGAGATATACGATCTGCTGAGTACGCTGGAAGACGAGATGCTGGAGGACAATCACGAACGGATGCCCGTTCGCCAGCGACTGATGGAAACGGCATCGTTGATCGGAGGTCGAAGCGTAGCACCTGAAACGGTCAGGAATCTTGAGGTCGTGGAGAACCTGGTCGATACCATCGAAGAAGATGAGATGCTGATGCCCGGTGCCAAGGATTGGATCAAACGGCTTGAGTTTACCCTCGATAAGGTAGCGACCCAGGATGATGAATTCCTCAACGAGAAGAATCCGCATCGCTCCCTCGATGTTATCAACCAGTTGGCAAAGCTTGGGGGTGCCGAGTCCGGCAGTGCCAAACGAGCGGTAGATCAGATCATCGAAGACATCAATACGAACTTCGATAGTAACCCCCAGGTATTCGATGAAGCACTGACCAAACTTCAGCCGCTTGTCGATCGACAGAATCGAGCATTTACGGGCAACGTGCAGCGCGCTGTCAAAGCGAGTCAGGGTCAGGAAACCCTGTTAAGTGCTCAGCAAGCGGTCGTCTCCGAAATGGACAACCGGTATGCCGGCAAGGATGTTCCTGAGATCCTGTATAAGCTGCTGATGCCAGGTTGGCGAAACCTGCTGGTTAATACACATTTGCGTCAGGGTGAGAACAGTCCGGACTGGAAAAAACATGTACGTGCGCTTGATCAGGTATTCCAGTATCTGGACCCGAGTGCAGACCCAGCAGAATCGCAGGGGTACATGGACCCGAAGGAGCTGATTGAGCACATTGAATCCGGGCTTGATTCGATTTCCTATGAGCCGGGTCAGCGCATTCCTTTGGTCAATTCTCTCAAGCAGGTGATTGCAGGTGACATATCCCTGGAAGAACTGCCGACGGTTTCGTTGAAGGACAGCACCATTGCCGAAAATCTCGGCTTTGCAGATGTCACAGAGCGAGAAGAGACCCGACGTAAAATCAGGGAAGAGAACGCTGACGATAATAGCTGGCAGCGATGCTACGACAAGGCTCAACAACTGCATGTTGGCGCATGGCTCGAGTTCGCGCTCAAGACCGAACCCGAGATCAGCATTGTCGCCTGGATAAACGAAGAGGCGACGAAGTTTGTCTTTGTTAATCGACGAGGCGTAAAAACTCACGATCTGACCGTAGAAGAACTTGCGACGCTGCTACAGCAGGATAAGAGCAGGATCATGGGAGAGTCCGATATTCCACTGACGGATAGAGCCTCTCACCGCATGCTGCAAAACATGCATAACCAACTGACTCACCAGGCGACTCATGACGATCTAACCGGTCTGCTAAACAGGAAGGAATTTGAACGAGAGCTGAGCCTGGCGCTGGAATTCACCAAAAGTAGCGAAGCAGTTCACCTTTGTGCTTATCTGGATCTGGATCAGTTCAAAGTTATTAACAATACCGGTGGGCATGAGGCAGGGGACAAGCTGCTGGTGATGATCGCAGATATACTGAGTAAGAAGGTGGCGGATACCGATGCCCGATTATCTCGCCTTGGCGGTGACGAATTTGGCCTGCTGATTCGCGACTGCGATGCGGACAAAGGTAGTGCCTTGATGAAGTCGATTTCGGAGGAGGTCAAGGCACTCAGGTTTGATTGGGAAGAGGACACCTTCTCACTGACAGTAAGTTGCGGTCTATATTATCTGAACCAGAGTACAGAGAGTGTGGCCAAGGTTATGTCCGGTGCTGATTCGGCCTGTATCGCCGCAAAAGATGCCGGTCGCGATCGTGTCCATGAATACAAAGAAGACGATTCCGAGATGGAACATCGGCATGACATTATGGAGTTCGTCTCGCAGATCGATAGGGCGCTGGATGAAGACAGGTTTGTTCTCAACTGTCAGATGATCAAGCCTATTGATGAAGACAATCCCGATACCCACTATGAAATTCTATTGACGGTTTTGGACGAAGATGACAATCCCCTGCCGCCCCAGGATTTCATTATCGCCGCCGAGCGGTATAACCGAATGGGAGCGCTTGACCGCTGGGTTGTCCGTAATTCCTTCCAGTTTATTGCCAGCAATATACTAAAGCTCGAACATCTCGGGGCCTTCTCTATTAATCTTTCCGGGAACTCATTGACCGAGCCCGGTTTCATGGAATTTGTGCTGGAACAATTCAATGAAACCCGTTTGCCCACGTCAAAAGTGTGTTTCGAAATCACGGAAACATCCGCTATCGGTAATCTCGATGACGTTGTGGCTTTCATGGAGAAAATGAAAATCATCGGCGTTCACTTCTCGCTCGATGACTTCGGTACAGGTCTTTCTTCCTACTCATATCTGCGAAACCTGCCGGTGGACTATCTCAAGATCGATGGCATTTTCGTAAAGGATATCAAGGATAATCCCAGTGACTATGCGGTGGTGAAATCCATTAATGAAATCGGTCACTTCATGGGTAAGAAGACCATTGCCGAATTTGTCGAGAATGATGAGATCGTTGAGATATTGAGGGAAATCGGTGTCGATTATGCCCAGGGATACGGTATCGGAATGAAGATTCCCATCGTCGAACTACTCTGACGCCTGAAGGGCGCCATCCCTACAACGACTCAATCAGCGCGCAAACCCCGTCAACAATCTGATCCGCTTCCTCATCGGTAGTCGTCAGGTGCGGCAACAATCGCACAACCTTATCGGCGGTGACGTTGATCAGAAGACCATCTTCCAGAGCCCTGCCAACCAGGTCGCCGCAGGGTGAATCCAGCTCAATGCCGATCATGAGCCCCTTGCCGCGAATATCCTTGACGTTGTTGAGTTTACCCAGTCGGTCTTGAAAAGCGGCAATCATCCTTTCGCCGAGTTCTGTGGCTCGATCACAAAGTTGATTCTTCTCGATTTCTCTGATGACAGTGAGACCCACGGCGCAGGCCAGCGGATTGCCACCGAATGTTGATCCATGGTTGCCGGGAGACATGACATCAGCGGCTGGGCCGCTGGCGATGCAGACGCCAATGGGCATCCCATTCCCAAGTCCCTTGGCGAGAGTGACGATGTCTGGAAGGATGCCATACTGCTGGTAGCAGAAGAAGCTACCCGTTCTGCCGTTCCCTGTCTGGATTTCATCCAGAATCAGCAGCCAATCGTTGTCGTCGCAGAGTTGTCTGAGAGAAACAAGGTAGTCTTCGTCGGGTACCTGAACGCCTCCCTCACCCTGGATAGGTTCCACCATCACAGCAACGACGCTTTTGTTGTGCTGAGCCACATTCCTGACAGCCTCAGCGTCGTTAAAGGGTACGCGTACAAAACCGTTAACCAGCGGTTCAAAACCAGCCTGTACTTTTCTATTACCGGTTGCGGTGAGGGTGGCGAGAGTGCGCCCGTGAAACGACGAATCAGCGACGATGATGGTGGGATTATCCACACCTTTCTTGTGGCCATAAAGGCGCGCAATCTTGATAGCGCATTCGTTTGCTTCCGCACCGGAATTGGCGAAGAACATGTTGTCCATACCGGAGATTCGCTTGAGATCTTCGGCCAACTGTTCCTGTTTGGGAATTCGATAGAGGTTAGAAGTGTGCAGCAGCGTATTCGATTGATCGCTCAGTGTTTCGGCAACAGCTTTGTTGGCGTGCCCTAGCACGATGACGGCGAGTCCTCCCAGCGCATCGAGGTATCGCTTGCCTTCACTGTCTAGTAGCCAGGTGCCTTCGCCCCGGACGAAGGAAATATTTTGACGACCGTAAGTCGGCATTATTGCGTCGGTCATGGCTGAACTCCGTTGCTCTTCTTTTCTAGGCAAAACCCAAAGCTGTGATGACATCCGCATCGACTTCGTACGAAAAAAATGAGGGTGCGTACAAGCTCAAGGCTTCTATCAATTAGGCTCAAGGCTTCTATCAATTAGGCTCAAGGCTTCTATCAATTAGGCTCAAGGCTTCTATCAATTAGGCTCAAGGCTTCTATCAATTAGGCTCAAGGCTGTTGCGGAAAAAGGGAGCGATAATAAACCAAAAGGGTTAAAATTGCGCGTCCTGACCGAATGAAGAGAGCCAATGGATATTATCGAAACGATTCAAGAACAACTATCGAGCAACTCGATCCTGATTTACATGAAAGGATCTCCAGATCAACCGCAGTGTGGATTTTCCTCTCAGGCAACCCAGGTGCTTATGGCCTGCGGCGAACGTTTTGCCTACATCGATATTCTCGCCAACCCCGAGATTAGGGCGAACCTTCCTTCTGTCTCAGAGTGGCCAACTTTCCCTCAACTGTTCATCGATGGTGAACTCGTTGGCGGCTGCGACATCATCGTCGAGATGTATGAGAGTGGTGAATTACAGACTATGATCAAGGATGCTGCAGGCCCTCAAGAGGCTGCTGGCTAGGACATCAAAAATAGTTATACTGGCCTCTCGCCCAGACAGAGAGGAAAGAGTATGAGCTTGAAGGGTACGCAAACTGAGCAGAATCTGAAGGACGCTTTTGCAGGTGAATCCCAGGCGAACCGCCGTTATCTATACTTTGCCGCCAAGGCTGATGTCGAAGGTTACAATGACGTTTCTGCGGTGTTCCGATCAACCGCTGAAGGTGAAACCGGCCACGCCCATGGGCATCTGGAATATCTGGAGGAAACCGGAGATCCAGCGACAGGTATGCCGATTGGGTCAACGGCTGACAATCTGGCTGCTGCAATTGCCGGTGAAACCCATGAATATACAGACATGTATCCGGGTATGGCCAAGACTGCGAGAGAAGAAGGCTTTGATGAAATCGCCGACTGGATGGAGACGCTGGCAAAGGCTGAGCGCTCTCACGCTAACCGCTTCCAGAAAGCGCTGGACACTCTCGATTGATAGTCGGGGTCAGAGTAAATTAGCGGAGTAGATATTCCGGTAATTTACTCTAACTCCAGTAATCCACCCAGGTCCCGCCACTTATTGACGATCTGGCAGAACAATTCTGATGTTTTGTCGCAGTCGTATTTAGCTGAGTGGGCTTCGTCACTATTGAAACCGATACCGGCAACATCGCACGCTCTGGACAAAACTGTCTGACCAAAGGCAAGCCCGCACAGGGTAGCTGTGTCGAAACTCGAAAACGGATGGAACGGGTTTCGTTTGATATTACAGCGAGCTGAGGCGGCGTTTATGAACGCCTGATCGAAGGATGCGTTATGTGCGACGATCACTGCTCTGTTGCAGCCTGTGCGTTTTATCTCGGTACGAATCGCCTTGAAGGTCTCGCTCAACGCCTCCTTTTCCGGCACTGCCATTCTGAAAGGATGATCTGGGTCGATCCCGGTAAATTCCAGTGCGGACTGCTCGATATTGGCGCCTGGGAAGGGTTCGATATTAAAAAATATGCGCTCACCGGGGACAAGGTAGCCGTCATCGTTCATCTGTAAGATGACAATGGCGCTTTCCAACAATGCATCGGTCCGCGGATTGAAACCGCCGGTTTCCAGATCGAGGACAACGGGGAGATAGCCACGGAACCGGTGGGCAATCGGTAGTTTTGTTTCACTCAATGAACACCATCTCTTAAGGGGTATCTTTCCCCGGAAGTTACTTTCCAGGCGATGGGTTCACCGCCACGTGTTGGTATCAGTTCAGTATTGCCGAAGGTGAAGGATGCATCCACCTGCCAATCCTGTTGTGTTAATTCGATATGATCCTTATTGTGCGGCACGCCGTAGAAGTCCGCTCCATATTCGCTGGCGAATGCCTCAAGATATTCAAGTCTACCAACCGAGCTGAAAGCCTCCGCATAAAGTTCGATAGCGGCGTGTGCTGTATAACACCCGGCGGCGCAGCCGCAGGCGTTCTCCTTTGCACTTCTTGGGTGGGGTGCGGAGTCAGTGCCGAGGAAAAAGGAAGCATTGCCTGAGGTGGCTGCCTCCAGAAGTGCAACCTGATGAATATGACGTTTTAGGATAGGCAGACAGTAGTGGACGGGCCTGATGCCACCCACCAGCATATCGTTTCGATTGTAGAGCAGGTGGTGGGCTGTAATAGTCGCTGCAACCCGATCACTGGAATCCTGGACGAAACTGGCTGCCTGGCTGGTAGTGATATGTTCGAGTACAACCCTGAGCGAGGGGAACCTGCGAATAATCTCTGAGAGAATGGTGTCAATGAAAACGGCTTCCCGATCGAATATGTCGACATCTGCATCGGTAACTTCACCGTGAACGGAAAGCACAATATCCTGTTCCTGCATGATCTCAAATATGGGATACAGTTTTTCTATGGCGTTAACACCAAACGCCGAGTTGGTTGTTGCACCGGCAGGGTATAGCTTGAATGCGCTGACCAGTCCTGACTGTTTGGCTGCAACCACGGTGTCGGCATCGGTTGTATCGGTAAGGTAGAGTGCCATTTGCGGGCTGAATCCAGGCGGGCTTAACGCCTGAATGCGTTCTCTATAGCTGATGGCTGACGAGACATCGATTACAGGCGGCACAAGGTTAGGCATGACCAGTACTCGACCGAAATAACGGGCAGCATCGTGCACGGTGCGTGAAAGATACGCATCGTCACGCAGGTGGATGTGCCAGTCATCCGGTCTCTTCAATTTCAAGGTCTGCATGCAGCAAGGCTCTCAGGATTCCCGCCATTGTATCAAACAGGTAAGATAGCGCCCTCGATTTTCAACTGGACAGGGCCAATGGCCGATTTCGACAAAGTAGTGCTCTCTTATTCAGGTGGACTGGATACCTCGGTAATCCTGAAGTGGCTGCAGGAAACCTACGACTGTGAAGTGGTGACATACACTGCGGATCTCGGGCAGGGTGAGGAACTGGAACCTGCTCGGGTCAAGGCTGCCAGCATGGGCGTTAAGGAAATTTACATCGACGATGTGCGTGAGGAGTTTGTTCGGGATTTCGTCTTTCCAATGTTCAGGTGTAACACCATATACGAGGGAGAATACCTGCTCGGCACCAGTATTGCCCGGCCGCTTATCGCCAAGCGACTCGTCGATATCGCCAATGAAACCGGTGCACAGGCCGTTGCCCATGGCGCTACCGGCAAAGGTAATGATCAGGTTCGCTTTGAACTCGGTGTCTACGGTCTAAAACCCGATGTACATGTGATAGCACCCTGGCGGGAGTGGGATCTGAATTCCCGTGAGAGCCTGATGGAATTCTGTGAACTGCACCAAATCAAGGTGGATCAGAAACACGAGGGTGAAAAGTCCCCGTATTCCATGGACGCCAATCTGCTACACATCTCCTACGAGGGCGGCATTCTTGAAGACCCGGCTGCGGAGCCTGAAGAACCCATGTGGTTATGGACCGTGTCCCCGGAGGAGGCGCCGGATACGCCGACATATGTTGAACTGACCTACAGGCAGGGAGATGTTGTTGCTATCGATGGTACAGAAATGTCACCAGCGACCGTGCTGACAAAGCTAAATGAAGTTGCTGGAGCCAATGGTATTGGTCGCGTTGATATTGTCGAGAACCGCTACGTTGGAATGAAGGCCCGTGGGTGTTATGAAACACCGGGCGGCACTATCTTGCTGAAGGGACATCGCGCCATTGAGTCCATCACACTTGATCGTGAGCTGGCCCATTTAAAGGACGAATTGATGCCGCGTTATGCGAGCCTTATTTATAACGGCTACTGGTGGTCACCGGAGCGTAGTGCGCTACAGGCGTTAATCGATGAATCCCAGCGCAACGTAAACGGCAAGGTGAGATTGAAGCTGTACAAGGGGAATGTCACCGTCGTTGGCAGGGAGTCGGCAACTGACAGCCTCTACGATGCCGATATTGTTACTTTTGAAGATGACGCCGGGGCTTACGATCAGACCGATGCGGGGGGCTTCATCAAGTTGAATGCTCTGCGATTGAAGCTTGCCGCCAAACTCGGCCGCTAGTTAGTTCTCAGCTGAAACACTAGTCGTCACGGGCAAACCCTTCAAAATAGGCGTCTGCCTCATTTACAAGATATGTCTGGGTAGCGGCGGGTCAGTGTTTCCAGAGTGGCGGTATTGCCGGTTCGTTCATAGGCAACCTTCAGCGGGCAGAGGCTGGTATTGCCCGGAGCTGGATTGATGGCGATAGATTTCTCAAAGTAAGTGGTTGCCGTATCGTTATCGGCGGGTGCCATCATGGCAGTCCGCCCAAGATACTCATAAAGCAGCCCTATCGATTCCTTCGAGGCTACCTCGGGAATATTTGCCTGCGCAGCCAGGCCCGTTTCCATCAGCATGGATTTCGCACCGGTGTTGTTGAGTGGCAGTAGTACTTCAAGTGTTGTCAGTTTTCCTGGGAACGTAGACTGTAGACGCTGAAGTCGAATCAGCTCCTCCTGGCTCAATCCGTTTTGCGTGATGGCCAGGCCAACATATTGCCGGGTGAAACTCACCAGGCGCAGGTATGCGTAGTGAAGCTCATGTGGATCGGTAATCAGGCCGGTGATGTAGAGATCCAGCAGATAGTCTAGAAAGGGATCCATCGTTGGATTTCGTTTTGCGGAGCCGGATTCGTTCGGTGTGTACCTGAAGTATGCACCGTGCTGCTCCTGGGGATAGATCGGCAAACTTGAGGCGAACAGCGGTCGCTCGTTGTCTGCAAGAAAATCATGCATGGTCTGTTGTTGAAGTTCGGCGGGTGCAAAAGGGGACAGGAATCGATTGGAGAAGACGAGGTTTTCCCAATTGCGCAGTTCGATATCGGGCCTCATACCCCTGACTTTATGCAGATAACCGAGCACGCCTACCTCAAGATCGTCTCGCGCAAAGTAAACCGCCCCCGGTGGCAGCGATTCCAATAACTGTACGCCATAGTGTTCCACCCAGCCAGGCTCGCTGCGGTTGTTATCGCTGTAGTTACTGGCGGCAACACTTGCAACCAAAACAATGGCGAGTGTATTGGGCAATACACGATGAGCGGTGCTGGCTTTCCTGACGTAGCTGGTAAGGAAATTAACACCCACCGCGAACCAGAAAGCTACCGCCAGATAGCTGATGACCGGGTAGGGCTTGAATACGGCGCGGTATAGAAACTCGTAGCTGAAACCGAGCAGTTGATTCAGTACCAGGGTGGATCCCAGGAACATCAATACAAAAGTCAGTGTGATTGGCATTGGCAGTGTTCGGAGCCCGATGACGAAGCCGGCGAGGATTATAGGGATAGCAATCGGCCCTAGTTGACTGCCACTTTGCCCGATCAGCCAGATTATGAAGCTGAGGCGATCGGATTGGTCAGCGATCACATGATGATCTGAGTAGGCAGATCGGGCGATATACTGAATAAGCTGATCGATGGTATCGATTTCTCCCAGCAGCGCGATAGCCGGGTTATCCGTTAACAGAATGGCGAGGTAAGGTGTCAGCCCCAGGGTGAAACAGGAAATTGTGCCAAGCCAGACCCTGAGAGCTTTCAGTTCGATGAAGACGTGACGCCAGACTGGAACCAGTACAAATACCAACGCCGGTGTCGACAGCAGCATGAGTGGCCAGTGGTTGGTCAGACTGAGCCCGTAAAGGAACGCAGTGAGATAAAGGTATCTCACATCCTTCGTTGATACATAACTTAGCAATGCACGCCAGCAAACCACAAAAAACAAACTTGCCAGGGTGTATACCTCGATGATGATGGCCTGGGACCAGAAGGTGGTGCTGAATCCGTAGGCGAGCGCTGCCACCCAGGCGGTGGTTACGTTGCCAGTGGTTTTCTGTACGCAGGAATAGAAGACCGTGCAAGTGAGCGCGGCAAAAATCGCTGACATTAGGTTTCCGGCCATCACACCCGTGGGAAACAGCGGTACTAAGGCCTGACACAGGCCGGTGAAGAAAGGGTAACCCGGTGGATGGCTGATTCCGCCAAGCTGACAAACCATCTGGAACAGACCGGCGTCCTCAAGTGTAATGCCCCGTGGCATAGTCAGTACATAAGCAGCCAGTGTCGTTGCGAAGATGCTGCCCTGCAGTAGAGAAACTTTTATTGTTGGCGAACTAGTCAATGTCGTCGGTCTTGTCCTTGAATTCACAGAGATCATAGATCACGCAGGCACTGCAGCGAGGTTTTCTTGCCGTGCAGATATAGCGACCATGAAGAATCAGCCAGTGATGAGCATCTCGGATAAACTCGTCCGGAATCACCTTTAGCAGTTTCTTTTCTACCTGCGGTACATTCTTTCCGGGAGCGAACTTCGTCCGGTTGGAAAACCTGAAGATGTGAGTGTCCACCGCCATGGTCGGTTCGCCAAAAGCCGTATTGAGAACTACGTTGGCAGTCTTCCGTCCAACACCCGGCAGGGCCTCCAGTTCTTCTCTGGTTCTCGGCACGGTCGAGCGGTGCTGGTCGATCAATAACCGGCAGGTCTTGATGATATTTTCTGCCTTGCTGTTGAATAGACCGATCGTCTTGATATGACGCTTCAGTTTTTGTTGACCAAGAGAAAAGATCGCCTCGGGCGTGTTGGCGATGGGGTAGAGCTTCTCCGTTGCCTTGTTTACGCTGACATCGGTTGCCTGGGCTGACAGAATGACCGCGATTAGGAGTTCGAAGTTGGAATCATAATTGAGTTCCGTTGTCGGGTTGGGATTCTCCTCCCTGAGTCGGGACAGGATTTGATATCGCTTTTCAGGATTCATTCTATTCCTTGCGTTCCTATTAGCTAATTCTCATCCGAGCACTCGATACCGCGGTGCTAGTTTCCTGATAACTATTTGATTTACAAACTAACGCCTCTGGAATGTCGCATCAAATCGTGCTGAAAACTGCCTTTTTCGGACGGAAACTAGCTAATGGCTCTTGGCATCCACAAGATTCTTGAGCGCTATGATGCAGCCAAGGGTTAGAAAGGCGCCCGGCGGTAGCACTATGAGAAGGAAACCTGTATCCGTGAATCGCAATGTCACATCCGGTAGACCGGTTAGCAAATGCAGATTGGCAAAAAGTGTGCCCTGGCCGATGACTTCTCTGATCGTGCCCATGAGGAGAAGTACTGCCATGAATCCAGTGCCCATCATTAGACCGTCCCAGGTAGCAGCGCTGATGGGGTTCCTGCTGGCGAACGCTTCAGCCCGACCCAGTAAAGTGCAGTTGGTGACGATCAGAGCCACGAATAGACCGATTCGTTGATGAAGTTCGAAGAACCAGTACTGGAGTAGCATATCTGCCAGCGTGACGAAGCTGGCGATAACCAGAATCTGAACCGGTAGGCGGGTTTCATCATCAAGGAGTCCCCGGAGGAGGCTGATAAGAAAATTGGACAAAGTCAGGACCATCAGTGTGGTCAGGCCGAGACCGAGGCTGGTACTAAAGCTGTTTGACACCGCAAGCAGTGGGCAGAGGCCAAGTAGTTGCACCAGGGCGGGGTTATTGCGCCACAGTCCTTCCTTGGCGAGGGAACTCATCATCTTTCAAAACCTTTCTTCGTGGCCCGAACAACAGCGCGAGATGTGATGGTGGCACCGGTAATGGCGTCGAAGTCACCCTCAGGTGCGAGTTCGAAGTTACTTTCATAGGTATGGCCGTTGAAAGTCTCTACCCAGTGTGAAATCCGATGATCGATCTTGTCTCCCAGCCCCGGCGTTTCCCTGTGATGGGTAACGCGTACATTGAGGATGCTGGATTCGAGATCGACAGCAACGAGGAGTTCGATATCGCCATTGTATCCATCATTCGTTACCACCTTTCTGATATAACCCTGAAGTTCTCCGGCTCGTCTAATTTCATAGCCACCCGCAATCCTGATGAATTCGCCACCATCTGCCATCTGTCGCAGTAGTTTCTGCGTGTGCTGAATGCGATTTGTGGCAATAACCTCTCTGGTCCCGACATTGGTCAATGCCAGGAGTATTGCAAAGATCAGAGCCAGCGCCACAGGTTTAATTATCTTCATGCAGCTGCTCTCTTGCCGAAAAAACATGATCAATCATGGGGGAACAGGCATTCATTAACAGAACGGCAAAGGCGATTCCTTCCGGGTATGCGCCGATGGTTCTAATGACAAAGGTGAACACGCCGATGCCGAAACCGTAGAGCAGCAATCCCCGAGAATCGGAAGGAGCGGTGACGGGATCGGTGACGACGAAGAATGCTGCCAGCATGGTTGCGCCGGATAGCAGATGGAAGCCTGGCGATCCCAGGCTTGCCGAAGAGCCGCTGTCGTAAAAAATGAGTGCCAGCAGCACAAGACATCCCAGCATTCCAGCCGGAGCCTGCCATGAAATAATTCTGCGATACAGCAGATAGAGACCTCCGGCAAGAAAACACAGGTTGATCACCATCCAGTTGAACCAGTTTGCTGACTGCAGGGAATCGAAGAACTCCGTGTTCGTGGTGCCGGTCCTAAACTTGTACGCATCCAGAGGTGTTGCGGCGGTAACACCGTCATAGGCAGCACGCCCGTCCATCATCGTTACTTTCGCAGACAGTGTGTCGGTGAGAGAAAGCCTGAATTCCGGTTCGGGCCACTGTGACATGGAAAGAGGGAAAGACACGATCAGTACCGCAAAACCGACCATGGCCGGGTTGAACACGTTTTGACCCATTCCACCGTAGACGTGTTTACCAAAGACCACGGCAAAGACTATACCTACAGCCACCTGCCAGAGAGGTAGTAGGGGAGGCAGGCACAGTCCCAGGAGCACGGCGCTGACCATCACTGTGCCGTCGCCAAGACTAAGAATCGGCAGTTGGCGCATCCGCAGGATTATCGCCTCGGTTGCAGCTGCGACGGTGATCGCAACAATAAGATTGATGATAACGCCTGCACCGTATAGCCAAGTGTAGGCGACAGTACCTGGCAACAGGGCTAGTAAAGTCATGCGCATGATGCCAGACGTAGTCATTGTCGGGCTCTGAGTGATTCGAGCAGCGCCGCTTTATCGTTGCTGCTTGGCCTGCTGACTATTTTATTGTCGATGTTGTTCAAGCGAGCCTGGCGGCGAAGATATCTGGTTTCGTTGCTGGCATGTGTTGCCTCTGCCTGTCTTTGTCGTGACACGATCTCCTTGGATGTGTGAAAGGCTGCAGTCAACGAGATGTTGCTTGGGCAAACCTGGTCGCAATGTATACATTCGATACAGCGGTGCAGGTCAAGACCTGTCAGTTGTTCTGGGTTCTGCCTTGCCCGGTACAGAAGCTGGGGTTGCAGGTTGCGTGGGCAGACCGATTCACACCAGCCACAGTTGATGCAGGCAGTGGTTTCTTTAGGGAATTCAGATAGGGGAGGTGTTGAAACAGGCTCGAGATCGATACAGTCCACTGGACAGGGCTCAAGACAGAGTTCGCAGCCGGTACAGTGATCCTCGACGACAGTATGCATCTGCTGTTGCGCACCAACGATGGCATCGACGGGGCATGCGGAGATACAGAGCGTGCAACCGATGCATTCGCTTTCACGAATGACGGCCAACATCGCCATTGATTGTTCTTTGAGATCTTCCGCCAGGTCAGTCTCACTTCTCCCGAGCAGGCTTGCCAGGTTGCTGATAACGTCATCGCCGCCAGGTGGGCAACGATTGATGGCCTCCCCTTTGGCAATAGCCTGAGCGTAGGGTCGACACCCGGGATAGCCACACTGAGCGCACTGTGTCTGAGGCAGCAGTCTGTTAATTTCATCGATGACCACCTCTGATGAGGGTGACAACCTTTGCCGGGCGAATACAAGCAGGCAGGCACAGAATCCAGTCAGTCCCGTCAGGAGAATAAGATCAGGCAGAATCTGGTCCATTATCCGAGTCCCGTAAAGCCCATAAAGGCCAGCGAGAGTATTCCTGCGGTGATCATATTGATGGCCGCTCCTTGAAACGGTGCCGGTATTTCCGCCCCGTTCAGTCTTTCCCTGATAGCAGCGAAGACAACCAGCAGTCCTGAGAAGCCAACCGCCGCCCCGAAACCGTAGATCACGCTTTCAGCAAAGTTATGTCCGGACTGCGTATTAAGAAGGGCGACACCCAGTACCGCACAGTTGGTTGTGATCAGCGGTACAAACAGGCCAAGCGCCTCGTGCAGTAGTGGCTGCGTCGCCCGCATGATCACCTGAGAAAACTGTACCAGTGATGCGATTAATACGATGAAAACGATTATGCGCAGGTATTCAAGCTCGAAAGGTATCAGGATGTAGGAATCCAGCAGGTAACTTACGGCGCTTGCCAGCGTCAGAACGAAGGTTGTCGCCATGCTCATGCCGATGGCGGTATCAATGCGCTGACTTGCGCCCATGAAAGGGCACAGGCCAAGGAACTGCACCATCACGAAGTTGTTGACGAAAATGGTTGTCAGCAGGATTAGTAACACATCAGACATCTAGGGAGCCTATGGGTAATAACGCTCAACTCTGCGTGATTCTGAAGCCTGCCCTGCAAGGCGCAGTCCGAAGGTAGTGGCCGTAGCCCTTTCCAAGGGCTGCAACGAAGTCAGGGCAGGCTTCAGGACGCGCCCTTCGGGGCCTACAGAACAGTCCAATCTCTGTGTCGGCAACTCTTGAAATGTTCTCGACATTTCTGCGAGGTGCCTTCTGGACCTTGGACTGCTCTGTAAGCCAGAGTAGCGCGTTATTACCCAGAGTCTCCCTTGCAATGTTAGCAATCAAAAGCTTATCGGTCGAAAGGGAACTGACGCGGCGAATATGAAAAAGTGGCTAGGTACAGGGACGGCCGGATGCCACTTTTTCATATTCGCCGCGTCAGTTTGGCTTAGCTCACTTTCATTCCAGGTTTGGCACCGTCGTCCGGTTCCAGCAGGAAGATATCCTCACCGCCGGGCCCAGCCGCCAGCACCATGCCTTCGGAGACACCAAACTTCATCTTCCGCGGAGCAAGATTGGCAACCATGACGGTGAGCTTGCCCACAAGCGCCTCGGGATCGTAGGCGGCCTTGATACCCGCAAAAACATTACGCTGCCCATCGCCAAGATCCAGTGTCAGCCGTAGCAGCTTGTCTGCGCCTTCGACATGTTCAGCGGCAGCGATTCGTACAATCCGAAGATCAACTTTTGCGAAGTCATCGAACTCAATCATATTGTCACCCTTGTCACTCCCACTTTTTCCCTGAGCGCTAACACCTTCTCCCTGAGCACTAACACTGTCTCCCTGAGCACTAACACTGCCTCCTTGAGCAATACTACTGTCATCCTGAGCGTCAGCGAAGGATCTCGTCTCCTCTCCCATCGTCGCATTGACAATCGCATCCACCTTTTCAGATTCAACTCGCGTCATCAATGGCTTGAACTTGTTGATCTGGTGCCCCTTCATTACATCTGTCACATCCTGCCAGTCGAGCTCGGTTACACCGAGAAATTCTTCCGATTTCTCTGCCAGTCGTGGCATTACAGGTTTCAGATAGGTGATCAGAATCCGGAACAGGTTCAGACCGTCGGAACAGACTTGCTGGACCTCGTCACGCCGGCCTTCTTCTTTAATCAGCACCCAGGGTTTGTGTTCATCAATGAACTGATTAGCCTTGTCTGCCAGGGCCATAATGTCTCGAAGGGCCTTGCCGAAGTCACCGTTCTCATAGTGACCAGCGATGCCTTCACTGGCACCTGCGAACTCGACCAGCAGGGGATTGGAAGAATCAGCTGACAGGGTGCCATCGAACTGCTTGTTGATGAAACCGGCGCAGCGTGATGCGATGTTGACCACCTTTCCGACGACGTCGGAATTGACCCGCTGCACGAAATCCTCAAGGTTGATATCGAGGTCATCAATGCCGCCGCTCATCTTTGCTGCAAAGTAGTAACGAATGTACTCGGGGTCCAGATGCTCAAGATAGGTCCGGGCGTTGATAAACGTGCCCCGTGACTTGGACATCTGCACACCACCTACGGTCACAAAACCGTGCGCATGTATCTTCGTCGGTGTTCTGAAACCAGCTGTATCCAGTATCGCGGGCCAGAACAGGGCATGGAAGTTGATAATGTCCTTGCCGATGAAGTGATGTACCTCGCAGTCTGAATCGGCCTTCCAGAAGTCGTCGAAATCGATATCGCCCCTGGCGTCGCAGAGGTTTTTGAACGACGCCATGTAACCAACTGGTGCATCCAGCCAGACATAGAAGTACTTGCCAGGCTCGCCTGGGATCTCGAAGCCGAAATAAGGCGCATCCCTGCTGATGTCCCAATCCTGCAGACCGGCATCCAGCCACTCCGAAAGCTTGTTGGCTACGGCATCCTGAAGGGTGCCGCTCCGGGTCCACTTTTTCAGGAACTCGGTAAAGTTCGATAGTGCGAAAAAGAAATGTGTCGATTCTTTCAATACTGGTTTTGCGCCAGAGACCTTCGATCTCGGATTCTTGAGATCCGTCGCATCGTAGGTGGCGCCACACTCCTGGCAGTTGTCGCCATACTGGTCTGCTTCACCACACTTTGGGCAGGTACCGATGATAAATCGATCAGCCAGGAACATTTCCTTTTCCGGATCGTAAAGCTGATCCACCGATCTGGTCTTGATCTGCTGTGCCTCCGCCAGGCGATTGTAGATGAGAGACGAATAGGCCTGGTTCTCATCCGAGTGGGTGGAATAGTAGTTGTCATGGCTGATAGCAAAGTCACGGAAGTCCGCCTGATGCTCTTCGTTGACCTCATCGATCAGAACCTCAGGGGTAATGCCCAGCTCCTCGGCACGCAGCATGGTCGCGGTACCGTGGGTATCGTCGGCGCAGACGTAGATGCACTCATGGCCTCGCATGCGCTGAAAACGTACCCAGATATCCGTTTGGATATGCTCCATCAAATGGCCAAGGTGGATTGATCCATTGGCATTTGGCAAAGCGCTGGTAACGAGAATGCGTCGCTTTTCCATGAGATTGGTATCGGCAGTTAATTTTGGGGTGCAAAATATATAGATAACCGCGCTGAATTGCGACCCGCAGGAAGTCCGGCGGGTTGGGGATATGCCGGAAAGTGTGCATCGCGGCCCTCCGGGCTCCCCTCAGTCGGCTCGGAGCCTGTAGTCTCCTCCCCTCCATCGGCGCATCGCTTGATACACTTTTCGGCATATCCCCAACCCGCCTTCACTCCATCACGACCTTCGCATCGCTATGGTGTATTCGAAGCTTAAGACGGTGACAGGGAGTGTTATCCGGTGCATGGTCTCAGCAGACTAGAGGGGTACGGCCGCCGGACATGGATGTCCGAAAGTCAGCGCCACATGGATGTGCTTGAGCGGTGCTGAGACCATGCACCGGATGACAACGACCGGTAACCACGTATTACCAGAATGTCTGCCACTGAGGTCGGAGAAATCCTTGCGTTGGAGGGGCGAAGGAACCACACTAGCGCCCTTTCAAAATGGGAGAAGCACGATCAGCCAGGCAGACGCAGAAAAACTCCAGTTCGACAACATCAAGCACATCATCGCCGTCGCATCTGGCAAGGGTGGTGTCGGTAAATCCACCGTATCCGCTAATCTTGCCGTTGCACTCGCAGCGGAAGGGGCAAATGTGGGTCTTCTGGATGCCGATATCTACGGCCCAAGCCAGGGTACATTGCTGGGACTGGCGGCCAACACCCGTCCGGATATCCGTGGCGAACAGCTTATACCGATCGAGGCCCATGGGGTTCGTTGCATGTCCATGAGTTTTCTTGCTACGGAAAATACCCCGGCCATCTGGCGTGGACCCATGGCAAGTGGTGCTATGCAGCAACTCCTGACCGATACAGATTGGGGCGATCTGGATTTCCTGGTGATCGACATGCCACCTGGCACCGGCGATATTCAGCTGACTCTGGCGCAGCGCGTACCCCTGACGGGTGCGGTGATCGTGACGACGCCACAGGATGTGGCATTACTTGATGCCAAGAAAGGCATAGAAATGTTTCGCCGGGTTGAAATACCAGTGCTGGGTATTATCGAGAACATGAGTACACATGTGTGCAGCAGCTGCGGACATGAAGAAGCAATCTTCGGTAGCGGTGGTGGGGAGGCAGTTGCCGCGGTCTACCAGACAGAACTGCTGGCGCAGCTGCCGTTGACGATGGAACTTCGCCTGAACTCGGACGAGGGGGTACCTATGGTGAAAGCATCGCCCGATTCGGTAGTTAGCCGCACCTTTACCGGCATTGCCAATCATCTTCGCAAACTGGCTGACCAGCAGCGGCATAAAGCGCCGGTGATTAACATTCGGGATGACTAAGTTGTAGTGCCCGGATGATATGATCGCCTGCGATTTTCCAAAGGGTTGCCCATGAGTATTAAATCTGATCGCTGGATTCGGCGTATGGCCGAGTCTGAAGGCATGATCGAGCCGTTTGAGCCGGTTCAGGTGCGTCACCACGATGATGGCAGTCGACTCATTTCCTATGGCACATCAAGCTATGGTTATGATGTGCGCTGTTCGAATGAGTTCAAGGTGTTTACTAATATCCATTCGGCAACGGTCGACCCCAAGGCATTCGATGAGCGAAGCTTCGTCGATATCACAGATGATGTCTGCGTCATCCCGCCCAACTCCTTTGCCCTGGCCCGTACCATAGAATTTTTTCGCATTCCACGCAGTGTTCTTACGATCTGTCTTGGCAAATCGACCTATGCGCGATGCGGTATTATCGTCAATGTCACGCCGCTCGAGCCTGAGTGGGAGGGGCATGTGACCCTGGAGTTCTCCAATACGACCAATCTGCCGGCCAAGATTTACGCCAATGAGGGTGTGGCGCAGATGCTATTCTTCGAATCCGACGAGGTCTGCGAAACATCGTATGCGGACAGGGGCGGCAAGTATCAGGGTCAGACGGGTGTGACGCTGCCAAAGGCTTAACAGCCGCACCGCCAATAATCTGCTAGATCGGTGCGCCGTTGATGGTCGCATCCTTCAGGTTCAACTCAAACCCTCTGTTTTTTTCCTTCTGGATCAGCTTGACCAGCAGAAACTCGAGATCGACAGCCAGCCAGAGGCTGGTCTGGCGTTCGTCATCTTCCCTGATTCGATCGATGCGCACGGCCCGGAGTTCGCCAATGGGTGTCTTCATGAATTCCTCACCGGAGATCCTGAATCGATACTGTTTGCGTTTCTCTTCGTCCGCAATGGTGTATTCCAATACGGCCTGCTTGTTGTCACTGGCGTAGGCGTGGGCAACGTCTGCCCTCAGTTTGTATTGATATGAGAGTTTGTCCAGGGTGCCGGGGCTGAGTTCTGAGGTGGTGCCCTCGTGTTCGACGATACCGCTGCGCCAGTCAAACCGGCTGGATTCGATCTTGTTTTTGCCCAGGCCTTCACGAACATAAGAATAGAAAACGGGAGACAGGTCGCTGTCGTCCAGCTCAAACTCCGTAGATTCTGTGACGCTGGCCAGTACTGACTTCGCCGAAGAGACGAGTCGGTAGCGCTGGTCGTCCAGCTTAATGAGTTCTCTGGTGGCTTTTGCCTTGACCGGGAGGCCCTGATACTCAGCCACATATTCCGCCCGGTAAATCGCAGGTTCGGCAAAAACTGACGGGGATAGTGCCGCCAGGCAGGTTATGACGAGGTATATCAGGATCTTCAAAACAGCACTGATTCGATTTGGTCTTAAACAAGACGTTACAATAAGAAGATGCGTAATCGCACGAGAAGTTCCCTGATTTCAAATATTGAAAAGCTGCTGTTCAGTTTTGTGCTCAGCTCAGCACTGGTCTTTCCTGTCTCGGCCATACAGGTTGAAGACCTATATGTGGCCGAAGTTCTGGTTGCAGACGAAGGCAGGCAACAGCTTCGCGCTGGCGCGCGAGCCGGTCTGTTGCAGGTGCTGGTGCGGGTTTCAGGAGATATCGCGGTTCAGGAAAACACGCTGATTCGAAACTCATTGCGGCGGCCATCTGACTTCTACGATCAGTACAGCTATGAGTCCACCGACCGAACATTGCTGGTTGCTGAAACTGAACAGTCGGCGAAGATACTCAGACTCCACTTCGAACCCAGTGCCGTCGCGCGACTGCTTCGGCAAGCTAATTTACCGGTGTGGGGCAGCAATCGTCCCGGGGTTATGTTCTGGATCGCCATCAGCGATGGCAATCAGCGGCGCATTCTCAGTGAAGCCGATGAAAGCGAGATCGTCGTCAGCCTGGTCGAGCAGGCGAAACGCCGGGGGCTGCCGGTGCTGTTCCCAATTCTTGATTTAGAGGATGCTTCCCGAATAACCAGCGCCGAGGTTTGGGGTGCATTTCTAGATAGAATCGAACGTGCGTCTGATCGCTATGAACCGGATGCGCTGATGACTGCCAGGATTCAGCAGGATGTGGGTCGGTGGTCAGGTAAGTGGTCCTATCGGGTAGCCGGGTCCTGGCAGTCGGTGGAAAGTGAGGCTGTTTCATCAGGGGAACTGGTGCGCCAGATGGTGGATCAGCTGGCCAATGAAATTGCAGGTCGTTACGCCCTGGGTTCCGGCAAAGGGACGCTCGATGTCACTGTTGAGGGCGTCGTCAGCTTAAAGGACTATGCGGCCTTGAGTGAATATCTTGAACAGCTGACGCCTGTACTTAACAGCTCGATCGTTGCCCTACAGGATGGTGTTGCCCGATTCGAGCTGAAGATAGAAGGTCAGTCAGCACAACTGGTGGAACTCATTGGGCTGGATCAACGCCTTATTCTGTTAAACGAGGACAGTCGCAACCATCGATTGCTCTATCGCTGGAAGCAAATCTGATGGTGGGCGGCAGACTGCGCTATATTCCGAATGCGATTACCGTTGCGCGACTTGTGCTGGTACTGCCCATTGCGCTGGCAATCTTTGAGGAGCGGTTCCTGGTTGCACTGGTGCTGTTCACGGTGTCCGGTTTGTCTGATGGACTGGATGGATTTCTGGCACGACGATTCCGCTGGGTTTCAGCGTTCGGCCAATTAATTGATCCACTTGCCGACAAGCTTATGATGATGACGACGACGCTGACGCTTGGGCTACTGGGTCATTTTCCTCTCATGTTAATGGTCCTGATTATCGTTAAGGATCTCGCTATTCTCGGTGGCGTGTTTTCCTATACGACCCTTGCTGGTTTTCCAAAGATCCAGCCGAATCGTCTCGGCAAAATCACGACAGCAAGTCAGATCGTGCTCTTGGTTTCTGTACTGCTGAACCTCAGTTTTCCCGGCGCGATACCCGGCCTGTTCCACATGGTCTGGTTCTGGTTGGTTGCCGCGATGACTGTTCTTGATGGAGTCAGTTACCTGTGGATCTGGACAGCCCGGCTGGCTGAAGATCCGCGCTGGAAGGAATCCATTTAGCCTCTTTATCCTGTGGACTCGAAGACAACGGCCAGGGTTCGCTCCCGTGGCAGATTCTCAGCCGGGCTGCGTACAGTTTCGTCAAGAACTGCTAACATGACGATCCAATTCCGGCACCTTTGACGCCGCTGATGACCACGATTCAACGAACCTTTGTCCTGCTGCTGATCGCACTGTTACTGGTGTTGATCTACTTCCTGCAACCCATTCTGGCACCGTTTTTAACCGGTATTGTTCTTGGCTATCTGGGAGATCCGCTGGTTGATCGCCTTGAAGCGATCCGGATTAATCGTACCATCGGTGTGCTCATTGTATTTTTGGTTTTTGGAGCTGTACTCACTACAGGGTTACTGGTGATCCTGCCGATGATCGCACGTGAGTTGAGCGCTCTTATCCGCGACATTCCCGCATTTATACTGTGGCTTCAGGAAACGGCAAGTCCATGGCTTGTCGCCAATTTCGGTGTTGACCCGTTTGATGTCGATTTCGATAGCATTGCTACGCAGGTCAAGGACAACTGGCAACAGGCAGGTGGAGTTGTCGGTTCGATCATCGCAAAAGTCACTGCATCGGGATTTGCTTTCCTGGGTACCCTCGGCATTGTTGGTCTGACGCCTGTCGTAGCCTTCTATCTGATGCGGGACTGGGACGATATTTTGTTGCGAATCAGGGAGATGGTGCCACGCGATATCGAGCCGTTCGTCGTTCAGGTGTGCAACGAATGCGATGAAGTCCTGGGGGCATTCCTGAGAGGACAGCTGCTAATTATGTTTCTGTTGGGCTGTGTTTACGCCCTTGGCCTCTACATTGTCGGACTCGATCTCGCCATCCTCATTGGCATGCTGGCAGGCTTGGCCAGCATTGTGCCTTACCTGGGCTTCTTCGTCGGTATTATCGCAGCGGCGGTGGCAGCCATGTTTCAGTTTCACGACATGACTTTTCTTCTCTATGTCGCCATTGTCTTTGGCCTTGGCCAGGCACTTGAAGGTTGGGTGTTGACACCCTGGCTCGTGGGAGAAAAGATCGGGCTGCATCCGGTTGCTGTCATCTTCGCTGTTCTGGCCGGTGGTCAGTTGTTTGGGTTTGTTGGTGTTCTGCTGGCCCTGCCGGCGGCGGCTGTTGTCATGGTGTTTATCCGGCATCTGCATAACAGTTATCTGAAAAGTCAGTATTACGAAAAACCGGTGGAAGGCGAGGCAGAGTGAGTCAGCAGTTACCACTCAGACTGCGACTTGAAGGACACACCAGCCTCGACGATTACATCGGTAGTGCGGCTGACAAATTGCTGCAGCTTGAACAATTGATTTATCTGAATGGTGCGCCGGGCTGCGGCAAATCTCATTTGCTTCAGGGGCTCTGCCACCGTGCTCTCCAAGAAAGTGAATCGGCCCTCTATCTGCCGATGTTGGCAACACTGGATTCGTCGATCCTGATTGGTCTGGAATCGGTGAGCCTGGTCTGTCTGGATGACATTGACGATGTGATTTCTGAGAGGCCCTGGCAGATTGCCATGTTTCACCTGATCAATGCCTGCAGGGATAACGACACCAAATTGGTTCTCAGTGCGACTGTGCCTGTGGGTTCGATCGCCATTGAGCTGAGTGACTTAGACTCCCGGCTTAAGGCGGCCTACCTCGTCAGTACTGGAACACTCGATGACGATGAAAAACTTGAGGTGATCAGACTGAAAGCAGAGCGGAGGGGGTTCGATATGGATAGGGAGGTGTGCGCCTTTATTCTGTCGCGGTCCCAGCGGGATATGCATCACCTGGCACGTTTGGTCGATCAGTTGGATGAAGAAACCCTGCGTCAGCAAAGGAAGGTTACTATTCCGTTTGTAAAAAACGCGCTGGGTCTATGACGCGTGTCCTTTTCACAGGGGGTGGAACGGCGGGGCATGTGACCCCGAATATTGCCCTGATTGAGGAGGCCGAGAAGCGTGGCTGGCAGATTGATTACGCCGGTTCGCATGAGGGAATCGAGCGGGAGATGATCGAACGTCTCGATATTGCCTACCATAGCGTCGCCTCCGGCAAACTACGCCGCTATTTCTCCTGGGAAAATTTTGTCGATCCCTTTCGCATCCTGCTTGGCATTGTCCAGGCGTTCATGCTTTTAGGAAAGCTTGCCCCTGATGTGGTCTTCTCGAAGGGTGGATTTGTTGCGGTGCCCGTGGTCGTTGCTGCCTGGTTGCGAAGGATTCCCGTTATCAGCCATGAATCCGATGTTACGCCGGGTCTGGCGAATCGACTGACCTACCCTTTTTGCAGGCGAATCTGTGTGACCTTCGATGCCAGCCTGCCTCACTTGCCTGCAGGCAAGGTGCTCGTGACGGGCACGCCGGTCCGTGCATCGATTGCCTGTGGGAACGCGGAAAGGGGACGTCGTTTTCTGGGTATTGGCAGTGACAAACCCTTGTTGCTGGTCTTTGGCGGCAGCCTGGGTGCGGATAAGATAAACCGGCAGCTTCGATCAGTATTGGACAGCCTGCTTGAATCCTTCAATATTATTCACGTCACTGGCAGAGGCAACGCCGATACCAGTCTCGACCAACCCGGATACATTCAAAAAGAATTTATCGATGATGAATTCGGTGATGTACTGGCGGCGGCTGAACTGGTCATTTCGAGAGCAGGTGCCAATTCATTGTACGAATTGTTCCTGCTCCGCAAACCTCATCTGCTGATCCCTTTAGGTATCGGCGCCAGTCGCGGTGATCAGCTTGTAAATGCAGCGACCTTTGAGCGAGAAGGATTCAGCTGCGTCCTTCACGAAGAGAATCTTGACAATGACACCTTCCTCCAGACGGTGCGGAATCTACATGATGATCTGAGTGATACGGTCAACCGATTGGCGAAATTTCCCGCACGTGACAGCGTTAATCTCATCATCACCGAAATCGAACAATCAATACGATAACTCGATATACTCCCGCGAATATTCGCTGTGGGAAGTACAATGAAGAAGGCGTTGTATCCGCTGTTGTTTCTGATTGTCTTGACCGCGAAAGCAGACGATGCCAGTGATCTGCTCGGATACCTGGACAGTCAGTCTGCCACATACGAGTCGGCTGCCATGGATATCTGGGAATATGCTGAGCTCGGTTACCTGGAAACGAAAAGTTCTACCCGATTGCGGAAACTACTGTCGAAGGAAGGCTTTGAGATTCAGGCCGGAATCGCCGGGATACCAACTGCCTTTGTAGCAAGTTATGGTGAGGGCAGTCCCGTTATCGGTATTCTCGCTGAATTCGATGCGCTGCCGGGTATTTCCCAGTCGGCTTCATCAAGTCGAGAAATCCTTGAAGATAAGCACGCTGGACATGCCTGTGGTCACCATCTCTTTGGTGCAGGTTCTACAGCGGCAGCGATTGCTGTCAGGCACTGGATGGAAAACAAAGGTGTCAAAGGCACGATTCGTCTTTACGGTACGCCAGCCGAGGAGGGTGGTTCCGGCAAGGTTTATCTGGTCAGGGCCGGACTCTTCGATGACGTCGATACGGTGCTGCACTGGCACCCTGCAGATCGCAACTCTGCCAGCGCAGAATCCAGCCTTGCAAACAAGTCCGCCAGATTTAAATATAGGGGAGTTTCCTCCCACGCTTCAGCCGCCCCCGAACGAGGTCGTTCAGCGCTCGATGGTGTCGAAGCACTGAACTATATGGCGAACCTGATGCGAGAGCATGTACCTCAGGAAACGCGCATTCACTATATTGTCACCCAGGGCGGTGAAGCACCCAATGTCGTCCCTGACTTTGCCGAGGCCTATTACTACGTGCGTCATCCGAATGCCGGTGTCCTGCAAACCATTTGGAACCGTGTCATCGATATTGCCAAGGCAGCGGCTATGGGAACAGGCACGGACGTCGAGATTGAGGTGATGCATGGAAATCACTCCGTGCTGCCGAATCAGCAGTTGGCAGATCTGATGCATCGGAATCTGACGCGGGTTGGCGGAGTCAAATACACCGGGGAAGAAAGAAAGTACGCCGAGGAAATAAGCCTGACGTTTGATGCACCGAGCTTTGTTGGCATGGAGGAAAAGATCATGCCAAATGAGTTTCGCCAGGGTATGGGTTCAACGGACGTTGGTGATATAAGCTGGGTTGTGCCGACTGTGGGTATGCGGGCTGCGACATGGGTGCCTGGAACTGCTTCGCACTCCTGGCAGGCGATTGCAGCCGGGGGGACTTCCATTGGTACCAAGGGCATGATGGTCGCGGCCAAGACGCTGGCATTGACGACCAGGGATCTGATGCGGGAACCGGCGCTGATTGAGGCGGGGCGGCGTGAATTTGAGGACCGCCGCGGTGAAAATTTCCAGTACAAAGCACTGCTCGGTGATCGCGATCCGCCGCTCGACTATCGTTTGAAATAACCCCTTTGGTGTCCATCCTGCGATGTTACAGGAGTGATCGCTTTCTTATGGTACGTCAAGTCAGCAACGCTCGAGCGGCAAGCCGCTCGACACATCCATGTGCTGCTGACTCTCGGGCATCCCTGCCCTCAAGTCTGCTGACCTGACCACCATAACGCTCCCTGTCACTGTTTCATGCTTCGAATGGTCTGCGGTGGTGCTGGAGTGATGGGAGGGCTGGGGGTATGCAGGAAAGTGTATCTGCTGAGTGCCGCAGCGCATGTGAGGAGACTATAGGCTCCGAACAAGCAAGGGGAGCCTGGAGGGCCGCGAAGCACACTTTTCCGGTATATCCCCGGCGCGCCAGAATCCTCACGGAGATGTGCGTTAAAAACTGTTGACGATGGGTTTTATACTGTTATAGTTATGTATAACACCATATGACCAGTACAGCTAATGCAAATTACCTGGCACGACAAGAGCCCGATATACCGCCAGCTCTCAGATCGCCTCCGCGAACTGATCCTGGAAGGGGTCTACCGCAATGGCGATGCACTGCCATCTGTCCGGCAGATCGCCAGCGAACACCGGATCAACCCAATCACCGTTTCCAAAGCATTCCAGATGCTTGTTGACGACGAACTCGTGGAAAAACGCCGCGGTCTTGGCATGTATGTCGGTGAGGGTGCCAGCGAACAACTGATTGAGGACGAAAGGCGCAAGTTTCTTGAAGAGGAGCTGCCAGATTTTCGTGAGCGGGCTGAAAGACTCGGTTTTGAGATAAACCAGCTGTTGCGGGAGGTTTCATGAGCAACGTAGTAGAAGTTAGGGGTGTGTCAAAACACTTTGGCGATTTCCCGGCACTTCGGGATGTCAGTTTCGAGATTGCACCTGGGTCTATTGTCGGATTGATCGGTCCGAACGGTGCCGGTAAGACAACGACATTGAAATCTATCCTGGGGCTCACCGACTTCGATGGTGAAATGCATGTTCTGGGTCAGGATCCACGACATGGCAGGCACAAGGTAATGGAGCGCGTGTGCTTTATTGCCGATGTCGGTGTATTGCCTAGGTGGCTAAAAGTCTCGGACGCGATGGACTACATCGCCGGTGTTCATCCTCGTTTTAACCCTGACCGGTTCGAAGCCATGCTGTCGGAGACGAAAATTTCGAAGAAGCATAAAGTTAAGGAACTGAGCAAGGGCATGGTGACTCAGCTGCATCTCGCCCTGGTCATGGCTATAGAGGTAGATCTGCTGGTGTTGGATGAACCGACACTGGGTCTCGACATTCTCTATCGCAAGGCTTTTTACGAAAAATTGCTGAATGACTATTTCGATCACGAGACCAGCATTGTCATCAGCACACATCAGGTCGAGGAAATTGAGCCGCTGTTGACGCACCTACTGTTCATCAACAGTGGCAGCATCGTGCTCGACTGTGCCATGGATGAAATTAGTGATGTCTATAGTGAGGTCCTGGTCGCGCCGGATCAGTTGGACCGGGCCGAAGCACTTAACCCGATTCACCGCCGAGACATGCTGGGGCAGAAGGCGATGATCTTCGAAAACATTCCAAGAGAAGAGCTGAACCGACTGGGTGAGTTGCATGTTCCCAGTGTTGCCGATCTTTTCGTCGCGAAGATGCAGTAGGGAGAAGTCATGAACAAGTTACCGATTCTGATAAAGCGAGAATTCTGGGAAAACCGAAACACCTTTGTCGTCGTTCCGATGCTGACGACAGGCTTTTTCCTGCTGATGATGCTGTTCGTCTTTACCGCATCAACAACCGATTTCATCAGTATGACTATTGATCTTGATGAAGATGAACAGCATCAATTGGCTCAGGAGGCGGGGTACTCCGACGATGTTGTCGCCTACGTTCTGGAAGAACTGGATAACATGAGCGAGTTACGGCGTGAGGAACATCTGAATAAAGGGCTGCAAGCCATGAGTGCGCCGCTGGTCATGATCCTCTGGTTTGTCATTTTCTTTTATCTCCTGTCATGCCTGTACGACGATCGAAGAGACCGGAGTATTCTTTTTTGGAAGTCACTGCCGGTTTCAGACGGTTTGACCATAGCGTCGAAACTACTGACAGCGCTTCTCGTAGTGCCGCTTGTCTATCTCGTTGGCATAGCGGTATTGCAACTGAGCGGGCTGGTTTTGCTCACCTTCGGCTCGTTCGGAACCGAAATATCAGCGTGGGAGACTGTATGGGCGCCGGCGAACATCTTCAGTAACTGGTTCCGATACCTCGCCGCTGTGATTTTCTACAGCTTTTGGGCACTTCCGTTCTTTGGCTGGTTGCTGGCGATATCTTCATTCGCCAAGAGTGTGCCACTGGTTTGGGCTATGGGTTTACCTTTTGCGTTGACCATCGCTGAAAGAATATTTACCAGCCAGTCAACCATCGGTAACTGGATGGGCAACCACACCATCCCTATTCGATTCCTGAGTAGGGAGCATTTCTCGCTTTCAGATCTGCAGTACATGATATTCAGCCTTGAGATGTTGTCTGCGATCGTCGTTGGCGGGGGGTTGGTATTTCTCGCGATCTGGCTGAGAGGACGTGCAGATGAAATCTAAGATCGCTATCGCAGTATTGGTTTTATTTGCTGCCGGTGCAGGAAAGGCTGTTCTGTTCGACAATGGCCCATCGTATAGCGATCAATTGTGTGAGCTGATGCAACGGCGAGAAGCCGGGCTCATCAGCAATGAGGAATACTGGTCGGTGAAAAAGCACATCATCGGCGTGATGCTTCACTAAAAAAGAAATACTCTGCTGGCTTCCATTGAGTGGTCGCTTGCTTACGGTACGTCAGGTCAGCAACGCTCGAGCGGCAAGCCGCTCGACACGTCCATGTGTCGCTGACTCTCGGGCATCCCTGCCCGGCGGCCGTACCCCTCAACTCTGCCGAGAACATGCACCGGACAACACTCCCTGACAATGCTTTCAGCTTCAAATAGACCGCGGTGGTGATGGAGTGAAGGAGGCCTGGGGATATGCCGGAAAGTGTATCTGCTGAGCGCCGAAGGTGACGCGGAGACTACA